>JBHENW010000124.1:0-2822 GCA_046261875.1 Thermoanaerobaculia bacterium
GCTCCTGCGATTGATTGGTCTCGAGCGTCACCGGAATGGGCGTCGGCCCCGCCTGGACCCCGGGGGGCGTCTGCCGCATCACGACCGCGGAGCCGATGATCATCGCGACGAGCGCGGCGGCGAAGGCCCCCGCCCACCGCAGGTCGATCCCGTAAAAAATCCCGAAGGGCCGGCGCCGGGGGCTCGCGCTCTGCAGCCGGCGCAGGATGCGGCTCGCCAGGTCCGGCTCAGCGGGCGACGTCTGAGAAGACCGGAACAGCGAGAGGGCCGCCTCGAACTCCGCGGCCGCGCGCCGGCATTCGCCGCAGTGCGCGCGATGGGACTCGAAATGCGCGCGCTCGGCGGCCGTGAGATCGCCGTCGTGAAGACGCGAGAGAAACTCCGGGGAGCGGGCCGGGTGCGTCTCGGTTCTCATCCCGTCACCTTCCTCGCCGAGAGGACCGGGGCGAGGATCGCCTTGAGCTGGCCGCGGCCCCGCGCGATGCGGGACTTGACGGTGCCGATCGGGAGCGCCAGGGACGCGGCGATCTCCTCGTAGCTCCACTCCTCGAGGTCTCGGAGGATCACGGGCATCCGAAACTCGACCGGCAGCAGCTTCAGGGCCTCGCCTACGAAGCGCCTCGACTCTCCCGCCCGGGCATCCGCCTCGGGATCGGAGGCCGGCGTGGCGGGCTCCGGCGCGCCGGGCGTGTCCGCGCTGCCCGCGAAGATTCTGCGAAACCTCCCGAGCGAACGGTACCGGTTCTTCACCGCGTTGTCCGCGATGGAGGCGAGCCACGCGCGCGGCGGCGCGTCGCCCCGAAAAGCGCCGACGCCTCGGTAGGCACGAAGGAACACATCCTGGGTCATGTCGTCCGCCTCGTCGATTCCGACCGATCGGGCCATCCAGCGATGGACGTCCGCCGCGTGGCGACGGACGAACTCGCCGAAGGCCGCCGCGTCGCCCCCGCGCGCCAGGGCGATGAGCTCTTCGTCCGACAGCTCGGGCAGGCTGGACTGCAAACGCGGCCCTGACTCGCGAGGCGCCGGGATTGTACCCGGAGCCTGCGCCCTATCGCTCGGGGCGCGGGTCGGGAGCGTATTCGCGTTCGAAGCCACGTCCCCGCTCTCGGGCATGAAGGTCCTCCCGCGGGAGAAGAACTCCCAGCCGGACCAGCTCGGGGTGAAACTCGTAGCGCATCCGCAGGTGAGCCACCGGCGTGGGGTCCTCGGTGAAGGCGACCCACTGGACCGGAAACTCGGTCCGATCGCCCGCCCCGGTCGCCGCGTAGCGATCCGATTCGCGGGGTCGGGCGCGCTTCCTGGCGCCGCCCTCGAGGAGGGGGGCCTCGCCGCTCACGATGATCTCCTCCCCCGTCGCGGACGAGGGCGAAGCCGGCGCGTCGGAGGGGGTCCCCCCCTCGACGCCACCCTCGGGGGCGCGGTCGCGCCCGTCCTTGCGAGCCTCGGGGGCCGGGCTCGAGCGGTTCTCGGTGATCCGTGGGGGGTCCCACCGCTTCTCGCGGAAGAAGACCGCCTCGATCGTCCCGACGTTGCGCGTGTCCCCGAGCCACTTCGCGTAGGAGCTCCGTGTTTCCGTGAAGAAGAACCGCCGGGCGGTCTCGCCCGAGATCTGCCAACCCGGGATGTCCAGAACCTCTCCCGGGGCGAGGACCCACTTGGCCGCCCTCAGCGCCGTCGAGCGTTTCGCGTCGATCACGTTGCGCCCGTCCACGGCGATCGCAACGGCCACGCGCTCCCTCCAGGGGTTGCGGACGCGGAGGGAAAAGTCGCGGCCGCGAACGGCCTCCACGTAGGTCCGTTCGCCCAGGCGGTACTCAGGGAGCGCGAGGCCGTCGACGACGACATCGAGGTGGTAACCGGCACGCTCTGCCGCCGCCGTGGATCCGGTTCCGAGGAGGAGGACGGAAGCCATACCGAGGAGCACCGCGCGATGACGCATGAAGCACCTCCACAGGACAGGGACACCGCGGCGCCGCGCCGGTTCCCGGATGGTAGAACTGTCGCGTGAGCGATCCCTGGGAGGGCCGCCGGCACGTCCTGGCGCTCGACGGAGGCGGCGTCCGGGGCATCGTGACTCTCTGGATGCTGGACGCGCTGGAGAGGCGTTACGCGATACGCGCCTGCGACGCCTTCGACATGTTCGCGGGGACGAGCACCGGCGCGATCATCGCCGCCCTTCTCGCCTATGGCCGCAGGTCCGCTCGCGAGATCCTGGATCTCTACGACCGGATGGTCGGGGAGGTCTTCAAGAAGAGCCTGCGCTCGAGCGCCGTCGGAAGGCTGGTCTCACGGCGCATGTACTCGCGCGAGGAGGCGCTGAAAGAGATGGACCGCGTGTTCGGGCAGCGCCGCATGGACGAACTCGGCGGGCCGCGGCCCCAGGCTGTCCTGCTGACGACGCACGACCTGCTGCGTAACGAGGAGCTGTTCCTCTCCAACTATCCTTTCCAGAGCCGCAAGCCGAACTACGGACCGACGTGGAAAGTTCGCGACGCGGTGGCCGCGAGCGGTCTGTCGGCGCCCTGGTACTTCGGCCCGTACGAAGGGCGCTTCATCGACGGCGGGGCGACGGTCTTCAACACGCCGGCGCGGCAGGCCGCTGTCGAAGCGCTCGACTACTGCGGGCGGCCCCGCTTCGAAGCCGGGCAGACCACCGTCTGGAGCTTCGGGTCCGGGGCCTTTGAGTCCACGTACCGCGCGGGCGACGGCGACGCCTGGTTACCCTGGCAATGGGCGCAGCGGCTCTTTCACGACGTCCACGGGGACGCGGAAGCCGACCAGATCCACGGGGCCGTCAGGATGGCGCGGCGGGGGGAGAT
>JBHENW010000125.1:0-5541 GCA_046261875.1 Thermoanaerobaculia bacterium
GCCGTGAAGAAGCAGCGTGAGCGTCACGACCGCGGCCGCGGAGCCGATCGCCGCGACCCGCCGCGGCGAACGCGCGAGCTTTCTCTCGGCGCGCCGCAGAGCGACGCCCGTCCGGACGGCGGAGACGACGCGCGAGACCTCTTCGGCCGTGACTTCTTCGGCCGGCAGGGCCGCGAAGAGCAGGGAAGGATCGGCGCTCGCGGCTTCCTCGACGCACGCGCGGCAGGCCCGCAGGTGCTCCCGGATCTCGCGGCGCTCTTCCGCGTCGAGGCGGTCTTCGCCGTAGAGGGAGAAACGCTCGCGGGCCTTCGCGCAGGCGGCGCTCATGGCTTGCGCCCTCTGCGCATGAGCGCCGGATAGATCTTTCCGAGCTCGCGCCGCAGCACCTTGCGCGCATTGAAGAGGTGGTTGCGCACCGTGGACTCGCCGCATCCCAGGATCTCGGCGATCTCCCGCGTGTCGCAGTCCTGCATTTCCCGCAGGACGAACGCCGCCTTCTGCTTGCCGGTCATCGCTCCGGAGACCTGGTGGAAGAGCCGCGCGATCTCGCCGTCTTCGGCGGCCCGGCTGGCCTCCCCGGACGTGTCTTCCTGCCGCGACCGGACCAGGTAGAGGGTCGCGCCGTGGGCCTTCTCGCGGCTGCGAGCGCTGCGCAGGAAGTCGATGGAGAGGTTCGTCGCGATGCGATACAGCCAGGTGTTGAACGAATAGCGGTCGTCGTATCGTCCGAGCTGCTCCCAGACGCGCAGGAAGACCATCTGGGCGACGTCCCGGGCATCTTCCGTGTTGCCGAGGATCCGCCGCGCCACCGAGATGACCGCCGGGGTCTTGCGGGCGACGAGCGCCTCGAAGGCCACGAGATCACCCCCCCGCGCCTGGACGGCCAGCAGGCGGTCGCTCTCGCGCTCGGATTCCTCCCGCCGCTGGTCCCGGCTGTAAACGAGCTCCATCCGTTCCCTATACGGAGCCGGGCCGGGTTCCGTTGGGGGCTTTTTCCTCCACATAAACTTTTGAATGGTCTCATGTTAGGTGCTTTCCAGCAAGCGGGCCACGCCCCGAGCGCCGACGTGTGCGCTGCGACCGGAACAAATGAGAGCGCAGGAGCGGGGGTGGACGGTAATCTCTGTGCGTTTGTTGCTCTATCGGCTTCTCGCCACCTCCGCGCTGCTCGCCTATTCCCCTTTCGCGCTTCTTCGCTCGCTCGCGGGACGCCGCCAGTTGGGAGACATCCGGGGCCGGCTCGGCCGCTCTCCCTACCCGGACTTGGACGGCGGCGTGTGGGTGCACGCGGTTTCCGTGGGCGAGGTCGGTGTGGCGAGGAGCCTCCTCCGGAGCGTCGCGCGCATGGTCCCTGGCCGCCGTCTCGGCCTCTCGGTCACGACGCGGGCCGGCCGGGAGCTCGCCGAACGCACCGCCGGCGAGGTACCGGTTTTCGCTTTTCCTCTGGAGCTCTCGGGCGCGGTCGACCGCGCCCTGGACTCGGTCCGCCCCGGCCTCGTTCTCCTGACGGAAACGGAGCTCTGGCCTCTCTTCCTGGAGCGCGCCCGGGCCCGGGGCGTTCCGGTCGCGCTCGTCAACGGCCGCCTCTCCGAGCGGTCCTGGAAGCGTTACCGGCTCATCCGGCCCTGGTTCGCCCGCGTGCTCGGTCACGTCTCCCGCTTCGCGATGCAGAGCGAGCGGGATGCCGAGCGGATCGCTTCTCTCGGGGCGCCGCCGGCGAACATCCGCGTCACCGGCAACCTCAAGTACGACGTCGCCGCGCCGCCCCCGTTCCCGGACGCCGACCGGATCCGCGCGACGGCGCGGGGCCGGCCGATCCTCGTGGCCGGCTCGACCGGGGAGGGGGAGGAGTCGCGCGTCCTGGAGGCCTGGAAGCGGCTTTCCGCGCCCACGCTGCTCGCCCTCGCGCCCAGGCGCCCCGAGCGGTTCGGGAGCGTGGCCGCGGAGCTCGAGCGCCGCGGCGAGCGCGTGCTGCGCCGCTCGGGGCCGGCCAAGCCCGGCGCCACCGTCTATCTGCTCGACTCGATCGGAGAGCTCGCTTCGCTCTATCGTGAAGGGGCGATCGCTTTCCTCGGAGGGAGCCTGGTCCCCGCGGGCGGGCACAATCCGATCGAAGCCTGGGCCGCCGGATCCCCCGTCGTCGTGGGCCCCTCGACCGAAAACTTCGCCGACGTCGTCGGACGGGGAGAGAAGCTCGGGATCCTGCGCCGCGTGGCCGACGAGGCCGGCCTGGCCCGGGCGTGGGAGGAGGCGCTCGCGGATCCGGCAGCCACGAAGCGAGCCGGCGCGCAGGCGGAGCGTTTCGTGGCCGAGAGCCGCGGAGCCGCCGATCTGACGGCCGCGTTCGTCCTGCCGCTTTTGCCGACCGCCGCCTCCCGGCCCGCGAGTCGCGCGGGATGAGCTCACCCCTTTCGGCCTTGTACGGCTCCCTCCTGGAGCGTCGCGCGCGCCTCTATGCAACCGGCAGGCGCGCCTCCCACCGCCTCGCGCATCCCGTCGTGTCCGTCGGCAACATCACGATGGGCGGCACGGGAAAGACACCGTTCGTGGAGTTTCTGGCGCGGCGGCTCCGGTTCGAGGGGCGTCGCCCGGCCGTCCTTTCGCGCGGTTACGGCCGCCGCTCGCAGGGCGTGGTCGTCGTCTCGCGCGGAGATGGTCCGCTGGTCTCGCCCGAAGAGGGAGGCGATGAGCCGGTCGCGCTGGCGCGCCGCCTGCCCGGCGTTCTCGTGGTCGTCGGCGAGCGGCGGGTCGAAGCCGGCCGGGCGGCGGAGACGCTCGGGGCCGACGTCCTGGTCCTGGACGACGGATACCAGCATCTCTCGCTCCAGCGCGACCTCGACCTGCTCCTGCTCGATGCCCGCGATCCCTTCGGGGGCGGACGCTTCCCGCCCCGGGGACGGCTGCGGGAGCCCCTTTCCGCGCTGTCGCGGGCGAGCGCCTTCGTCTTTACCCGGGTCGAACGCCAGCCGCCGGAGCGGGAGGCGCTCGCCCGGCTGCGCGAAGCCAACCCGGCCGCCCCCGTCTTCACCGCGCGCCTGCGTCCGACGGGGCTGTGCGACGAGGCCGGCTCACCCGTGGACGCGCCCGAGCTGTTGCGACGCCGCTTCATCGCCGTGTGCGGGATCGCCCGCCCCGAGGGCTTCCGCGCCTCGTTGAAGGACCTCGACCTCGCTCCGGAGGAGATCCTGACCTTCCCCGACCACCACCGCTACGGCGCGCGCGATCTCGCGCGCATCCGGCGGACGGCGGAGGAGACCGGCAGCTCCTGGATCGCCACCACGGAGAAGGACGCGGTCAAGCTCGCGGGGCGGATTTTTCTCCCGCTTCTCAGCGTGCGTCTGGGAGTCGAGGTCCTCGAACCGGGCTTCTTCACCCTGCTCTCGTCGGTTCTCTCGCCCGCTCGGGCCGCGGAGCCGACATGAGGAGCTCTCCATCGGCCGTCTACGAGCTCCAGCAGATCCGGGGCGTCCGTCCCTCCGCGAAGAAGAAGCGCCGGTCGAATGCGCGGCACCGCGCCGAATACTTCGCGTTCCGGGTTTTTACCGCCGCGCTCGGCCGGCTGCCGCCGCGCGCCGCCCGGGCGATCGCCGCGAAGACCGCATGGCTGCTCCTCCGCGCGGCGGGGTCCCGCCGGAGGATTCTCTGGAAGAACCTCGCGCACGCATTTCCCGAGAAGAGCCCGGCGGAGATCGCCGCGATCGCGCGCGGCTCGGTGGAGACGACCGCGCGAAGTCTGGTGGACTTTCTGGAGGTCTCGCGCGGTACGGGGGAAGAGCTTCTCCGGCGAGTGGAGATCTCCGGCCGGGAGCACCTGGAAGGCGCGCGCGCGCGCGGGCAAGGCGTCTTCCTCCTTTCCGCTCACTTCGGAAGCTGGGAGATCGGCGCGCTGGCGGCCGGACTCCTCGGGGAGCCGATCGCGCCCCTCGTGCGGCCGCTCGACAACCCGCTCCTCGAAGCGGAGCTGACCCGCCGGCGCAGCCGGTTCGGGAACGAGGTCATCGCCAAGCGGGACGCGGCGCGCGAGCTGCTCCGCGCCATGCGGCGCAATCGGACGGTCGCGATCCTCGTGGACCAGAACGTCCTGCCCCAGGAGGCGGTGTTCGTCCCCTTCTTCGGTCGGCTCGCCGCGACGACCCCATCGCTCGCGCTGCTCCAGCTGAAGACGGGCGCGGCCGTGGTCCCGGTCTTCACCTGGCCGAAGGGCGACGGGCAATACCGCCTCGGCTTCGAGGAGCCGATCCTTTCGGACCCGGACCGGGACCTGTCGCGCGCCGAGAAGGTGCGGCTGCTGACGGAGCGTTACATGTCCGTGACGGAGGCGGCGATCCGGGGCGATCCCTGCGCCTGGCTCTGGATCCACAACCGCTGGCGCACGCGTCCGGTCTCCGAGTGAGCGTCCCGGCCGGGGCGCGGATGATCTACGCCCCGACCTGGCTCGGGGACGCCACGATGTCGCTGCCGACCCTGCGCGCGATCAAGCGCGCCCATCCGGAAGAGCCGCTCCTCGTCTTCGCCGGCCGGGGACCGGGAGCCATCTACCGGGCTGAGGGGACCGCGACACACCTCCTGCTTTCCAGCGGGAACTTCTTCGAGGACCTCCGACGGCTCCGCGAGGCGGCGCCCCGGGAAGTCTGGCTCATCGCCCTGTCTTTCCGCGCCGCGCTCCTGGCGGCCCTGTCGGGGGCGGCAGACCGGATCGGGTTCGCGACCGACCGCCGCGGGTTTCTCCTGACCCGACGCCTGCCGCCGCCCGGCGTGGCGGAGCACCAGCTCGAGAGTCTCCGTCGGCTCGTCGAGTCGCGCGGCATTCCGGCCGACGAGGAGCCACCCCGGCTCCCGGCCTCGCTCCGGGAGCTCGCGCGGGAGCCGCTGGAGCGCGCGGGGCTCGCCGGGATCCGAGATTTCGTCCTGCTGGCGCCCGGATCTTCGAACCCGGGCAAGCGCTGGCCCGCCGCGCGCTTCGGTCAGCTGGCGGCCGAGCTCGACCGCCGCGGCCTCGCCTGCGGAATCGTCATCGGCCCGGGCGAGCGGGTGCTCGCGCGGACGGTCTCCGAAGCCGCGGGTCGGCCGCTGCCGGTTCTGGGCGAGGACCTCGATCCCGCAGGGCTCGCCGGCCTGCTCGCCCACGCGCGGGTCGTCGTGTGCAACGACTCGGGAGCGATGCACCTGGCCGCCGCGGTCGGGGCGCCCCTCGTCGCCCTCTTCGGGTTGACGGATCCCCGGCTGACCTCGCCGACCGGATCTCCCTATCGTCTGCTCGACGGCCACCATCCGGGGGCGGATCCGGAAGGTCGCCACGGCAAGGAGCTCGAGCGCATCCCGGTCTCCGACGTGGCTCGCGCGGTGGAGGAGCTGATCTCCCAACCGGCCCGGCCGCCCGCGCCGGGCCTGCGGGGGGCGCCCTAGTCAATATGGAGTGACCGGTTCCGTCGCGTAGATGCGTGGGTTGCAGCTTTACGCTGTAGAGCCACATACGGGAGGAACCGGTCATGAAGGATTCTACGTTTTGGGTTGGTTTGGATTGGCATGCGGACTGGGTGA
>JBHENW010000126.1:0-38915 GCA_046261875.1 Thermoanaerobaculia bacterium
CCTCGGGACCTTCCAGAGAGACGTACCGGATCGCCAGAGCCGGATCGACCGGATGCGGCTCGATGAACGACTTGGTGCCCGTCCCGCCGAGCCCGCCGACGAAGAACACACCAAAGCCGCCGGCCCCCGTCGCCTGACCCCGGACCCCCACTCCGGCGCCGAAATTGATGCCATGAACTCCGAAGCTCGGAGCGCTCGCCAATCCGGTGACCCCGGCTCCCGTACCGGCCCCCGAAGTCCGAACGCCGAAAACCCCCGCGGCGGCGAACCCCCCTTGACCGTTCGAACTGCCTTTGACTCCTGACCCCTGAGCGCCCCCGGAATACTCACCGTGGATCGCGTTCGGGCTGACCGAAAACGGAGCCGCAGCGGTCTGGACGTGAAGCCCACACTCCGCGCAAGCCGTCGCTTCACCTCGCAGGTACATCACCGGTTGGCCCGACCCGATCAGTCGGAAGCTGTTCCCCGGCGTCCCCAGGGTGTCGGAGAAGTATCCGTTGATATCCATGATCACATGGGTGCTATGGCTCACGTTGATCGTGAGCTCTCCCGAGAGGTTCAATGGCACGATCGCTCCGTTGGCGATCGTCTGCCCGGCCTGGAAGTTGAGAATGGACACGACGGGGGAGGGCGGGCTTCCCGGGGGATAGGCCAGGAGGAACGCGCCGGGAGGAGCCGCCGGACTCCCGGTGACGGTGAAGTTGACGGAGACCGCTTCCACGTCAAAGGGCAGCCCGCAGATTCCGTTGATCGTGTAATCGCGCGCCTCGCTGTTGCCGAAGATCCCGCCGCCGAGCGGCGCGCCCCCGCGCGTATCGATCACCCGGCACGGAGGCAGCCCGATGAACGCCCGGGGCGGCGTCGCATCGACTGCTTTACCCAGACCGCTGAGAGAGTACTGAGGCACTGTCCAGTTCTTGAGCGGAATTTCTTCGGCGAAAGCGACGAGCGAACAGACGACCCCAAGAAAAAGCCCGACAAAGATCCGCGATCGCAGCGTCATGGGTACCTCCTAAGTCCGGACAATCTATCCCTTAAAAGAAAGCCGAGGCGATCGGTCCGCCAGGCTGACCGGGGCCTCACTCGGAGAGGGAGGAAAGGAGGTGGCGCAACTCGCCGTCCACGGCATCCGGCTCGGCGACCGTCTGCCGGATCTCTTCCCGGAGAACCTCCCCGAACCGTTTGCGCAGCCGATCGATCGCCTGCCGCAGGGCGCCTTCGGTCATTCCCAGCTCTTCGGCGATCTCGCGCTGGGCCGCGCCGGGCTCCTCGCCGCTGAGGTAAGGCCGGAGCCGCTGGAAACGCGCGGCGGCCTGGCCAGCGGGGTGCTCCTCCTGGAGGCGTCCGAGCGCCCGGTCGAGCAGCGCCAGCGCCCATTGTTTCTCGAAGACTTTCTCCGGGGTGAGGTTGTCGGCCGGCTCGATCCGGTACCTTTGTTCCGCCGACTCGGTATCCAGGGAAATCGGCGTCCGGCCGCCGCCGCTCCTGGCCGGCCCGGCCCGGTCTCGCGCGTTGGAAAGAAATCGGGAAACGGATGCGAAGAGAAAGGAGCGGAAGCGGGCCGCTTCGGGCGGGACGTCGTCGAGGTAGCCTTTCTCGAGGAGTCGTGCGAAGTACCCTTGCGTGAGGTCCCGCGCGTCCTCGGCCGAATGGCCCCGCCGGCGGACGAAGACGTAGATCGGATACCAGTACAGCTCGCAGAGCCGCGTGAGGGCGTCGCGCGAGGATTCCGTGGCCCCGCCACGGGCGGCGAGCACGAGGCTCCAGTGGGTCGTCTGAGAGCGGGCGCTCACCGGCGCCGATTTTAGTGCCGGCGGGAGCTAGGCTTTCCCGGAGGATGGGGCGGCGACGAGTGCGGAGAGGAAGCGCTCGTCGTTGCGCCAGTCGGGGCGGACGCGCACGGTGAGCTCGAGGTAGAAGCGCCGGCCGGTCTGCGCCTCGAGTTCCTGCCGCGCGGCCGTCCCGATGTCCCGGATCATGGAGCCGCCCTTGCCGACGACGATCCCTTTCTGCCCCTCGCGCTCGACGATGACCGAGGCCGTCACGACCGTGACGTCCTTGCCCTCCGCTTCGCGGTAAGATTCGACGAGGATCGCGCTCGCGAAAGGAAGCTCCTCCCGCGTGCGCTCGAGGAGTTTTTCGCGAATCACCTCCGCGACCCACTCGGTCTCCGGGGTCGCGGTGAGGAAGTCCTCGGGGTAGGCGGGCTCTCCCTCGGGCAATTGGGCCTCGAGCGCGAGGGACAGTTCCTCGACACCGTCGCCGTTCAGCGCGGAGATCGGCACGATCTCTCGGTAGATCCCCCCCGCCCCGTACTCCGCCATGAGGGGGAGCAGCTTCGGCTTGGCGATCCGGTCGATCTTATTGAGGGCGAGCACCGCGGGAGAGCCGGAAGCGGAGACGAGGTCCGCGAGGTACGCGTCGCCGCCGCCCCGCTTCTCCGAGGCGTCCACGACGACGAGAACGACGTCGGCGGCCCGGAGCGCATCCGTCGCGTCGCGCACCATCGCCGCGTTCATGCGGTACTCCGGCTTGTGGATGCCGGGCGTGTCCACGAGGGCCATCTCGACGCCGGGACGGCGGGCGATCCCGAGGATTCTCTTGCGGGTCGTCTGCGGCTTGTCGGAGACGATCGCCACCTTCTCGCCGACGAGCCGGTTGACGAGCGTGGACTTGCCCGCGTTGGGGCGGCCCACGACGGCGATCTCACCGGCGCGGTGCGGTGCGGAAGGAGGCTCGGCCGCCAGCGGTCAGCTCTCGGCCCGGGGCGCGGCCTCGACGGGCGCCTCGGAGGCCGCGACGGGCTCGACACGGACACGGTAAACGCGCCTCCGGTCGGCCTCTTCGACGGTGAAGAGGAGGTCGGACTCGCGGTGCATCTCGCCGGGGCGGGGGATGTGGCCGAGGCGCGCCGCGAGGAAGCCGCCCAAGGTCGTGAACTCCTCTTCCTCCGGGCCGCGGCCGAAGAGCTCCTGGACCGTCGCGATGTTCTCCTTGCCCGAGATCGAGTAGGCGCTTGGCCCCGTGCTCGTGATCGCCTCCCGTTCGTCCTCGTGCTCGTCGGAGATCTCCCCCACGATCTCTTCGAGGAGATCTTCGACCGTGACGAGCCCCGAGACCCCGCCGTACTCGTCCACCACGATCGCCATCCAGAGGTGTCTCCGCTGGAACTCCCGCAGCAGCTCGGAGACCTTCTTCGTCTCGGGCACGAAATACGCCTCCCGACCGATCTCGGAAATCGGCCGGTTGGCGCCGCTCCGGAGCGCTTCCAGCGTGTCCTTGACGTGCACGATCCCGACGACCGTGTCGATGGATCCCCGCACGACCGGGAGGCGCGCGTATTTCGACGTCGTGAAGAGGTCCACGAGCGCATCGAGCGAGGCGGCCGCGTCGACCCAGGCGACGTCGGTGCGCGGGGTCATGACTTCCCGGACGCGGGTGTCGCCGAAGTCCACGATCGACATCAGGAGCTTTTCTTCTTCCTTCTCGAGGATCCCCTCTTCGCGCCCGACGTCGATGTATGCCTGGACCTCCTCCTCCGTCGCCTTCGGAGAAGCTTCGGGCACGGCGATCCTGGCGAAGATCTTCCGCACCGGAATCGCGAGCGGCAGCAACAGCCAGGAGGCGGCGGTGATGATCGGGAGGAGCCGGGCGACCGTCTTTTCCGGGTCCGCCTTCGCGCCGATACGCATCAAGACGATCTCCGTGAGGAGCCAGCCGGCCAGAAAAGTCCCGCCGCCCCAGGCCCAGGTGGGCTGGATGCCAAAACCGCTGAAGGCGGAGACGACCGAGAGCAGGCCGAGCAGCAGGAGGATCTGGACGAGAACTTTCGTCGTGGTCCGGATGATCTCCGCCTCGCCCGGTCCCGCCAGGATCCGCGCGCGCTCCGGGTGCTCTTCGAGCAGCCCGCGCACCTTGATCGGCGAGAGTCGGTCGAGGGCGAGGGAGAACCTCTCGAAGAGCAGGAAGGCTCCGTAGCAGAAGAGACCGCCGAGCAGAGCGAGCCAGGGCAGTGTGACGGCGCTCATCGGGCTTTCCCCGCCGTGGCGCGCGCCTCGATCTTCAGCCGCTTGCGCAGACGTCCTTCCAGCCGGTCCATCTCTCCTTCGTCGGTCTCGTGGTCGTAGCCCAGCAGGTGGAGGAACCCGTGCAGGAGCAGGCGGTCGACCTCCCGGTCGAGCGGCTCGCCGGCGCGGCGCGCCTGGCGGGCAGCGTACGGCACGGAGATCGCGAGGTCCCCGAGGAACCCGTTCGCCGGCCCACCCGGGGAAGGAAACGCGAGGACGTCGGTGCTCGAATTCCTCCTGCGGTATCGGCGGTTCAGGGCCTGCATGCGCCGGTCCCCGCAGAGAAGGACCGAGACTTCCCCGGGCCGGACGCGCGCAGTCCTCGCGATCTTCCGCAGGGCCGAACGAACGCGCGCGGGCGGCGGAGCGTCGCCGGTGCTCGATCGAACGTTCACCTCCACGCCCCGGTCAGACCGCCCGCGGACCGCTCTGCCGCGCGGAACCCTCGCCCAGAGGTCCGGTCTCCCCGGTCCGTCGGCGCGCCTTTTCCCGGTTGAACTCGAAACCCGGGTAGTCGATACGGTGGTGGTACATGGTCGCGACCGTTCGCTCGAGCGAGTCCGACACGACCGCCAGGTCTCGCATGGTCAGATCGCACTCGTCGAACTGCCCGTCGCGGAGGCAGTCGTCCACGATCGTGCGGATCATGGCCCGGATCTTCGCCGGCGTCGGATCGATGAGCGTGCGCGAGGCCGCCTCGACCGCGTCGGCGATCATCAGGATGCCGATGACGCGGCTGGAGGGCTTCGGACCCGAGTGCCGGTAATCCGTCTCGCGGACCGTTCCCGGCTCCGCGCCCGCTTTCGAGAGGGCCTTCTGATAGAAGTACTGGATCCGCTTGGTCCCGTGATGCTCGCGGATCGCGGCGACGATGGGCTCGGGCAGGCGCGCCCGCTTCGCCATCTCGACCCCCTCCTTCACGTGGGCGGCGATGACGAGCGCGCTCATGGACGGCTCGAGCCGGTCGTGGCGGTTGGCGCCCTTGGGCTGGTTCTCGATGAAGTACTCGGGCATCCGGGTCTTCCCGATGTCGTGGTAATAGCCGGAAACGCGGGCGAGCAGCGCGTGGGCGCCGATCGACTCCGCGGCGGCCTCCGCGAGGTGACCGAGCATCAGGGAGTGCTGGTAGGTGCCGGGGGCCTCGAGGGCCAGGTTGCGCAGCAGCGGAAGGTTCTGGTTCGAGAGCTCCAGCAGCCGGATGTCCGTCGTGACGTGAAAGAGGTGCTCGAAAACGGGAAGGAACACGCCGACGAGCATCGCGACGAACCACCCTCCGGCGAGGCTGGCCAGCGCGTTGGCCCCGAACTCCCAGCCCGGGCGCTCGGCATTGAGCAGCGAGATCATCGAGAGCGACAGGAGATTGGCGGCCGCCACGATGCCGCCCATTGCGAGCAGCACGCTGCGCGCGCGCAGCTTGCCCAGCCCGAAAATCCCCGCCAGCGCGCCGATGAGGGCGAAGACGACGAACGTGAAGCTCTGGCCCATGAGGATGCCGGCGCTGATGGACTGGAGCGCCGCGAAGAGGAGCGCGGGGCCCATGCCCGCCACGAGGCTCGCCACGATCGGTCCGGCGGCGAAGGGGATCGCGTAGTAGGTGTGCGCGGCCCAGGAGGCGCCTTCGAAGCTGGACGAGAGTCCCTGGGCGAGGGCGAAGGCGCCGCGCGCCAGCAGCGCAAAGAGGATCCCGGTCACCAGCACCGCGGCGTAAACCTTCTCCGAGTCCCGCTCCCGCTTGCGCCGCCGTGACCGGCGGGCGTCCAGCCAGAAGACCGCCGCCGCGAAGGACTGCATGACGAAGATTCCGCCCAGACGAACCCAGGATGAAGGGTCGGAGACCGAGGCGCGGATCGCGGCGATCCACTCGGCGGCGCGCGGCGTGATCTCGTCGCCGCGGCGGACGATGACCTTTCCGCGCGGAATCTTGGTGAACACGCTCTCGACCGAGCGGGCGGCTTCCTCACGGCGGGCGGCGGTCTCGGCCGCATTGAAGGTGAGGTTCGGACGCAGCGAGGCGGCGAGGAAGGCCGCCACCTCTGAGCGCTCCGGAGCCCGGAGGGGTCCTTCCGTGAGGCGCGCCGAGAGGGCGCCCTTTGCCTCCGACCCGTACTCGACCATCTCGGAGAGGTCCCGGCGACGGGTCTCGGCGCCGGAGGCCGCGTTGCGCACGACGATCCCCCGCCCGCCGTTCTCCAGGAGCAGCTCCCGGTTGTCCACGACCCCCCGCGCGTAGAGCTCCGCGCCGGCCTTCACGAGGCTGTCCTCCAGCGAACGCGCAAACTGCAGCCGCTCCAGGGCGGAGAGGGCCTCGTCGCCGATCGGCAGGTCGAAAGCATCGCGCACCGCCGCGGAGTCGCCGCGCCCCCGGACCGCGGCGAAGGCCTCGCGCGCCGTGCGGAAGGACTCGCGGAGCTCGCGCTCGAGCCGGGCGGCGGCGGCGGTGTCCCAGTCGTAGACGGGCAGCACATCCGCGGCCGCCTCCTCCTTGCGCCGCACCGTGGCCGCCGGATCCGGAACGATCAGGTCGCGGGGAGCCACGACGTCCCGCGTCGCGACCTCGCCCGGCGTCGCCGGCGCGGCGCGGAAGGAGAGCGTCGGTGCGAAGCAGAGCGTCGTGATGAGGACGTATGCCGCGGCCCAGAGGAGCGGGCGCACGCGGTCCCAGGTCGGGCGGACGGTCGCCGGCCGCGCCGAGGTCGATTTCCTTCGGAAAGAAGCCGCGGTGCGCCGTGATGGCGCGTCGCCCGCCATGGTTTCAGCGGCCCCGCGGGGCGGGGGCGTCGGGGCCGGCGGAAGAGCGGGAGGTCGCCGCCGCCTCGCGCTCCCGGTCGAGCGTCTCGTAAGCGGTGATGATCGACTGCACGAGAGGATGGCGCACGACGTCGCGCTCGTCGAAGAGCACGAAGCGGATGCCGGAGATGCGGGAGAGAAGCTGCTGCGCTTCGCGCAGACCCGAGGTCTTTCCCTGGGGGAGATCCACCTGGGTCACGTCCCCGGTCACGACGGCCTTGGACCCGAATCCGATGCGCGTGAGGAACATGCGCATCTGCTCGGAGGTCGTGTTCTGCGCCTCGTCGAGGATGATGAAAGCATCGTTCAAAGTCCGGCCGCGCATGAACGCGATCGGCGCGATCTCGATGATGCCTCGCTCCAGCAGCTTGGCGGTCTTCTCGTATCCGAGAATGTCGTAGAGCGCGTCGTAGAGCGGGCGCAGATACGGGTTGATCTTTTCGACCATGTCGCCCGGGAGGAATCCGAGCCGCTCGCCGGCCTCGACCGCCGGCCTGACCAGCACGATCCGCTTGACCTTCTTCTCCAGAAGCGCCGCCGCCGCCATCGCGACCGCGAGGTAGGTCTTCCCCGTCCCGGCCGGTCCAATCGCGAAGACGAGGTCGTGCCGGTCGATGGTCTGGACATAGAGCTTCTGCTTTGCGTTGCGGGCTGTGACGACGGACTTCAGCTGGGGCCCGAGCGGGCTCTCCGTGAAGAACTCCACGAGGTCCGCCTGCGGATCCTCACGGACCACACGGATCGCCGTGCCCACGTCGCTGCCGCGGAGGGGATACCCCATGGAGAGGAGGGTGGAAAACTGCCCGAGCAGTCTCCGGACCGTGTCCTCCGCCTCCCCTTCGCCCAGAACGGTGACTTCGTTGCCCCGCGAGGCCAGGCGGACGCCAAAAGCCTCTTCGATGGCGCGGAGGTTTTCGTCAGCGATTCCGAACAGGTCCGTCAGCCGCGCGTCCGGCAGGGTGACGGCTTGGTTGGAGTCTGGAATCTTTATCGCTCCTGCGGTTTCAACGGTACCACGCGCCGGATGGGAGCAAGAAACGCGCCCCTTCGGGCCTTCGACGACTTTCTGTAAGCCCCCGGATCACAGCTCTTTAGGAAACGGAAGGCAGGCCAAAAAGCGAGAGCGGGCCGACGGCCCGCTCCCAAGACTTCTGCTGGAGGTCGCCTACTTGCCGTTGGCGATCGCCTTGGCCACTTCCTCGAGCGCGTTCTCGACCGCGTCTTCGATCGTGGAGCCGCGCGCCTTGTGGCGGACCTGCCCCAGGATCTTGCCGCCGCCGTCCTTGACGATCACCTCGAGGCCGACGCCCGGGTTGGCCATCCAGCCTCCCCAGTAGCGCGCCCCGCCCGAAGGCTCCCAGGCGTTGAAGACGTTTCCTTCGACCGTCAGATCCGCGTCTTTTTCGACGATCTCGAAGCCTTCTCTCTCGAGCCACTGTTCCGTGTATTCCTTGCCGTCTCGGGCGGCGTCACGGGCGTCGCGGCCCTTGCGGTTCTCCTCGAAGTCCTTGACCATGACCGTCTTGAACTTCTTGAGACCTCCCTCGGGGAAGTAAATCCAGTCGGCGTCCTTTCCCTTGGTCAGCTTGTCGTAGTCAGGCAGAAACTTCTGAGGTTCTTCGCGCTCCTTGGCATCGTCGGAGTCGAGGAAGCCCTTCCCCTTGGCGGCTTCCGCGGGCACTGCGGCGAGGGCGAGGAGCATGACGAGTACTGTCACGAACAAACGTCGGGTCATGGTTCCCATAAATGAATCTCCTTTTGCGGGGGCGGATTGTACCAAAAACCTTCAGTATCAAGGGGCGGCCGCGAGACGCGCCACGACGGCGTCTCCCGCTTCGGAGGTCGCCAGACGGCCGCCGACGTCCGGCGTGCAAAGCCTTCCGCGGACGCAGCTTGTGACGGCCTCCTCGATGCGGCGGCCGGCGTCCCCGTGGCCGAGTTGCTCGAGCATCAAGGCGGCGGTCAAGATCGCGCCGAACGGGTTCGCCCGACCGCTGCCGGCGTACTTGGGCGCCGAGCCGTGAACCGGCTCGAACAGCGAGGTCCGGCGCGGGTGGATGTTTCCCGAGGCGGCCATCCCCAGCCCGCCCTGGAGCGCGGCGCCGAGGTCCGTCGCAATGTCCCCGAACATGTTGCTCGTCACGATGACGTCGAACTGCGCCGGGTCGCGCACGAGCTGCATGCAGAGCGTGTCGATGTAGAGGTGCGAGGCTTCGACGTCGGCGTACTCCTCGGACAGCTCCCGGAAAACCCTCTGCCACAGATCCCCGACGAAGCGCATCGCGTTGGACTTGTCGGACATGACGAGGCGGCGCCGCCTCCGGGCGCGCGCGAACTCGAACGCGTGGCGCAGGATCCGCTCGACGCCGCGGCGCGTGGCGAGGTCCTCCTGGACGGCGACCTCCTCCGGCGTTCCCTTACGGAAATTCCCGCCCATGCCGACGTAGGCCCCTTCGGTGTTCTCGCGGAAAACCACGAAATCCACGTCCGCCGCCGTCTTCTCCCGGAGCGGGCAGAGCCGGTCGTCCAGACAGCGAACCGGCCGGTAGTTCACGTAGAGGTCCATCTGGAACCGCGCGCCGAGAAGGATGTCGGCCGCGTGCTTCATGTCGGGGACGCGGGGATCCCCGAGGGCGCCGAGGAGGATCGCGTCGTAGTTCCGGCTCAGGTCGGCGAACGCGCCGGGCGGGACGGTTTCACCGGTCTGGAGGTAGTGATCGGCGCTCCAGGGGAAGTGCACCGGCTCGAAGGGAATGGATGCCGCCTGCGACACGGAAGCCAGCACCTTGAGGGCCTCCCGGGTGACGTCCACGCCGATCCCGTCACCGGGAATGACCGCGATTTTCATCGCGCGGCAATCTAGCATGCGCCCCAAAAGCGACCGTTGGCAGCGCGCCTTCGCCCGATACAATGTCGGCATGCATTTCGGCGAGGCGATTCGCGAGCTCCTTCAGGAAGCGGCGGTATCGGCGGAGCGCCCGACCCCGGGCTCGCTCGCCGAGCGCGTGGGACGTCAGGCGGAGCGGTACCTCGACCACGTCCGCTACGATCCGAGTCATTACGTGCGCCACCCGATCCTGTTCTGGGAGGACTGGGAGGTGATGCTCATCTCCTGGCAGTCCGGACAGATCACGCCGATTCACGACCACCGTGGCGTGCTCGGCGGGATGGTCATCCTCTCGGGCTCGATCGAAGAGGAACGGTTCGTGACGCCACGCGCCGTGCCGGAGCTCGCCGACTCGCGCATGCGTCCGGAGGGAGACCTCTCGGAGACCGGCCCCACGGTGCTGCACCGCCTGATCCCGAGGAGCGGAAAGGCCGTCTCGCTGCACATCTACCGGCCGCCTCTCCGCTCGATGGGAATCTGGGATGCGACGGGCTTCCAGGAGATCCGGCAGTCGCAATTCGAGGTGGCCCCCGAAGTGCTCTCCCTGGCGGCGGCCCGCTGCTGACAGCCGCGCCCTCCCGATAACCCCTTCAAACAACCGTTTTCCGACGTGCCGTCCCGTCGCGGCGCCAGGAGTCTCCCCCTCGGAGGAGCCTCGCGCCGCGGGAGCGGGAGCGGGAGCGAGCGGAGGCGATGTTTTTGGGCACGGAACTTGTTAATCCTCCCTCGGGCCACATTTGGCCCGGAGGGAGTTCTCATGCGACGACATGGCTGGACAGCGGCGTTCCTGCTGAGCGCCTTCCTCGTCGCCGGCGGCTGCGCGACGAACCCGGTGACCGGGAAGTCCCAGATGGTCCTCATCTCGGAACAGCAGGAAGTCGAGATGGGCAAGCAGTACTACCCCCTGACCAACCAGATGGGCGAAGGCGTGACCCCGCACCGGGAAATCCAGGCGCTCGTCCAGCAGGTCGGCCAGAGGATGGCGCAGAACTCCGAGCGCCCCGACCTCCCGTGGGAGTTCAACGTCGTGGACGACAACACGCCGAACGCGTACGCGCTCCCGGGCGGGAAGATCTCCCTCACCCGCGGCCTGATCTCGAAGATGCAGAACGAGGACCAGCTCGCCTCCGTCCTCGGCCACGAGATCGGTCACGTCACGGCGCGGCACCAGGTCGTCTCCGCCAGCCGGGACCAGCTGCTCGGCGCCGCGGTCGGCATCGGCAGCGTCGCCCTGCGCGCCGGAGGGGTCGCGGGCGCGGGGGCGATCGAGATGGCGGCCCAGGTCGGCGCGGCGCTCCTCACCACGAAGTACTCCCGGGACCAGGAGCGGCAGGCCGACGAGCTCGGGATGAAGTACATGACGGCGGCGGGCTACAACCCGCGCGCCTTCGTCGAGACGATGCAGATCCTCGCCTCGGCCGCGCAGCGGGAGCCGAGCCAGTTCGAGACGTTGTTCGCTTCCCACCCGCTCACCTCCGAGCGGATCCAGACCGCCGAGAGCCGGCTCGTGGCTGGTTACACCGAGGCGCAGTCCCGCCAGCCGAAGGTCACGGCTTTCCAGCGCGCGATCAACCCCCTGAAGGAAGAGGCGCCGGCCTTCGCCCTCGCCGACGAAGCGAGGGAGCTCGCATTGAAGCGGCAACTTCCCGAAGCCGAGCAACGGCTCGAGCGGGCCGTCCGCATGGTGCCCCAGTCTCCGATCTTGAACGCGCTCTGGAGCGACACGCTGTACGACCTGCGGCAGTTCGACCGCGCGGACCAGGTCTCCGATCGGGCGAACTCGCTCAACCCGGCGCTTTTTTACGCGCGGCTGGTCAATGGCGCGGCCAACTTCCAGCTCCGCAACTACCAGGAATCCATGGGCCAGCTGCGCGCCGCGGAAAAGCTGATACCCGGCAATCTTCTCGTCGCCTTCTTCGCCGGCCGGAACTTCGAGGAGACGGGCAACCGGCAGGCCGCGGCCGAGCAGTACATGAAGGTCGCCCAGGCGACGCAGGGACAGGGCGAGTACGGCCAGTACGCCGTTGCGCGGCTCTCGGAGTGGGGCTACTTGCGGGGCAGCTGAGGCTTCGCGACGACGACGGCCCACTCGCGCCCCCACGCGTCCCGCACCCGCTCGACGACGCGTGAGGGCGCGCCGACCTGCGCGGCGGGCGACACGATGGAGAACACGCGGCCCGACCGCGGGGCCGCTCTGCCCAGCCCGTAGCGGGTCGGGCCGTCGGGATCGAGCGCATGCCGGCGTACGGCGCCGTAGGTGATCGTCGAATGGAGGAGCCGCGGGTCTGCCTCCGTCCTCCCATAGCGCTCCCAACGCAGGGCGGCGCGCGCGATGAGGGTATCGGGCCCGTGGAAGTAGTCGAACGTCGTCCGCGACTCGCCCCACCGGAAGAGGGCGTCGCGCGCGCCGGCCGCAAAGGAGATGGCCAGGAGGCCGACCGCGGCGAGCGCCGCCTGGCGCCGCGAAACCCCGCGGACCAGGCCGACGAGCCACAGGATTCCGGCAGCAGCGGCCACCGCCGCGACCGTCGTCAGGTAGGCGTACCGAAAGCCGTTCGGCAAAGTGGCCTGTCCTCCGGCCACGGAGGCCGCGAAGGCCGCCCCGCCGTGCGCGAGGAGGAATGCGGAGAGATCCTCGCGCGGCGCGAGCAGGGCGCGCGCCATCGCGGCCGCGACCGGGATTCCGAGGATCCATCCGAGCCTCGAGCGCCCCGGCAGGTCGTTCAATGGAATGGGGTCCGGCAGGAGCCACGGGGCGACGAGAGAGTCCGCCGCCGCCGCGAGCGGCGGGAGCAATGATCCCGTTCGCCGCATTTCGAGCAGGACGTTGTGATCCCGCGTCCTCACGAAATACGGGGCGGTCCGGCCTTCGCGGAAGAGAAAGAGAGGCGCCGCGGTCGCCGCAAAACCCGCCACGAAGAGGACGCCCGCAAGGAGCGAGCGGCGTCCCGGCCTCGCCGCGCGCGGAGCGGGAGGGCGCGGCCAGAGGATGAGAGCGAGGAGCCCCGCCGCCGCGACCCAGGCCGCCAGATAGACGTGCGCCCCCAGCCCCATGACCGCGCCGGCGCCCGCGGCCGGCGCGAGGGCGCGACCGCCCGCGCCCGGGAGATGACGGCGGCAGCGCAGCGCCAGAAGGCTCGCGAGGTCCACGATGGGGACGAGCGCCATGGCGACCCAGCCCCAGCGCGAGAGGATGAGGTGCCACCGCATGCCGGCCAGGATGAGGGCGACGAGGGCGCCCCCGCCCCGCGGCAGCAGAGTCCGCCCGAGGAGAGCGCCCGTGACGAGCGAGGCCGCTCCCGCGAGCGCCGCCGGAAGCCGCACGCCGGCGACCGTCGCGCCGGTGAATCGAAGCAGCAACCGGTGCGCCTCGAGGTAGAGGACACCAACCGTGCCGTAGGGGTCGGGCACTCCGGAGGGCGCGGGCCGGATGCTGTCGCGGAAGTCGCGCCAGCTTCCTTCCAGAGTGAGAGCCGGCGTGACGAGAGAGACGTCATCCACCCAGAGCGGAACCGGAATCCGGTCCAGCCAGGCGAAACGCGCGAGGACACCGAAAAGGATGGCGGCACCGGTCAGCGCCGCGAGCGCGCCGCGCCTCAGGGCCATGGGCTCGGGCGCCGCGCGCGCCCGGGCCCCCCGCCCCCAGAGAAGGAAGAGCGCCGCGGCGAGTCCTCCGGCGGCGGCGGTCGCGGCGGTCAGGGCCCACCCCAGCAATAGCCGCGGCAGGGCCCATGAGGGATCCGGGTCGACGAGGAGCGAGGGCCGGATCGCCCGGACGAGGTCCACCCCGACGACGAGGGAGACGAGCAGCCCGGCGAGGACGGCGGCGCCGCGCGCGCCCCTCATCGCGACCGGAGATCTCCTCCGGTCGCCCCGGGCGGGACGGCGGCGGGAAGTCGGGCCGGGCGCGAGGGAAGCCCCGCGCCGCGTGCCCTCACTTCTGAAAGAAGAGGAAGAGGTTGACCGCGGACGGTCCGAGGGAGAAGAAGTCGCCCGAGCGCAGCGGAAGCGCGCAGTCGTCTTCGGAGATTCCGGCGAGGTCGTCCGGCACCGGAATCGGCTCGCCGTTCAAATAGGTCCCGCACGTCGAGCGCATGTCGATGAGCCGGTAGTCGGCCTCGTCGCGCAGCAGCCGGCGGCGCACCTTCGCATGCAGGCGGGAGACCTCCGTGTTGAGGAAAGCGTCGGGCGAGGAGACGCGGAAACCGCTGACCGGCATGTCCACGCCGATGAACTCCGGGACCTCGCGGCCGATGAGGAGCTCCTCGAAGTCGAGCTTCACGAGGCCGGCGTTGTACGGCCCCAACCCGAGCAGGTAATAGCCCGACTTGAGGCGGAGGAGGGTTTTCTCGAGCCGGCTGGACATCCCGACCATGCCGTTGTCGACGAACGACATGACGTCGCGCTGCCGCGACTCGAGCGCCTCGCGGCAGATGGCCGAGTAGAGGTCATCGGTCACGGGTCACCTCGCTACCACTTTGGTGGCGATCCCTTCAGAGGGTCGCGATCGCCGCCGAGATGGCATAACAGAACATTGCTCCTGCCAGTCCTAAACCGGCCATTTCCGCTCCGGATTTCCACCACGACCGGGCGGAGAGCCGGCTCTTGGCGGCCCCCACGGCGAACAAGACGAGCGCCGTCAGCGCCATGGACACGACGAGCGCGACTCTCCGGTCGAACAGGAAATAGGGCACGAGGGGAAACGCCGCCCCGACGACGTAGGAGAGCCCGACTCCGAGGCCGGCGCGGTACGGAGAGACGAAGGCGCTCTGGGTAAAGCCCAGCTCCTCGTGCATCATGATCTTCAGCCACCGGTCCTTGTCGGCCGTGATCCGCCCCACGACCATCTCGAGCTCGTCCCCTTCGAAGCCCTTGGCCCGGTAGATCTGCCGGATCTCCTCTCGCTCCTCTTCCGGCATCTCGCGGATTTCCATCTTTTCGCGGGCGAGCTCGCGCTCGTAGTACTCCCGCTCGGACTTGGCCGCGAGGAAAGCCCCGAGGCCCATCGACGTGCCGCCCGCGAACATCTCGGCGACGCCCGCGAGGATGATCGACCTGTGGGAGGGGAGCGAAGCGGAGACCCCGGCGACGAAGGCGAGAAACCCGACGAGGCCGTCTGAGGAGCCCAGGACGAGGTCGCCGAGCAGCCCTCCGGCCCCGGAGTGATGCCATGCCTCGGGACGCTGGGAAGGGGGAGGATGGATGAGAGCCTGCTGCGGGCGAGAGCTCACCAGGAAAGTATAGGGGATCGTGGTGCGGATGGGTGCTCAGTTCACCGGCCCCTCCTTCATCATCGTTGCCTCCTCGGGCACCGCCTCCATCTCGATGGTCCAACGCTCGTAGACGCTCTCGGGAAGCTCCGCGACGAAACGCGATGGCTCCAGGATGACGTCCACGCCGTAGCGGTCCCGCGCGAGCATCGGATAGACGAGGGCGACTTCGTTCTTCGCCCTCGTCACGGCGACGTAGAAGAGACGCCGTTCCTCCTCCAAACCTTCCGCGGTCCCGACCGAGCGGTAGCTCGGGAACCGTCCTTCGGAAAGCCCCATCACGATGACACGGTTCCACTCGAGCCCCTTCGCCTGGTGGACGGTCGAGAGGATCACGCGATCGTCCTCCGGACCGCGCGCGACGACGTCCTCGCCGGAGAGCTCGTTGTAGAGCGTGACCTCGTCGAGGAACGCGGGAAGGGAATCGTAAGGCTGCGCGAACTGGGCGAATTGCTCCAGGTCGTCCAGCCGCGCGTCTCCGTTGGGAAAGCGGGCGCGGGCATAGTCCCGGTAAACGTCCTCGACGACGACCCGGATCGCCTCGGCGGGCGCCGAACGGATCGAAGGGGACTCGATCCGCGCGAGCAGCGCCTGCATCGCGCGGAGCGACGCGTCCGCGCCCCGCGGAAGCGCGACCCCCTCCCCCTGCGCTTTCCGGAAGGCGGCGAGAGGATCCGGACGCTCTTTGATCGCGTCCCAGACCGCCGCCGCCGTCTTTTCACCGACCCGCGGGAAGAGCTTCAGGACGCGCTTCCACGACAGCTCGTCTTTCGGGTTCACGACGATGCGCAGGAAAGCGAGGACGTCCTTGACGTGGCGCTGCTCGAAGAACCGGGTGCCGGAGCGGATCTCGTACGGGATCCCCCGCCGGGTCAACTCGATCTGGAGCTCGAGGGCCTGGTAGTGCGCGCGGTAGAGCACGGCGAGGTCGGCCAGCTTGTCCCCTTCGTCGTGCCATTCGAGCAGCCGCTGGGCGACGAAGCGCGCCTGGTCCGGGATGTCCGGGAGCGGCACGACGGCGGGCATCGGGCCGGCCGCCTGCGCGGCGCGGAGCTCCTTCTCGAACTGCCGCTCGTTGTGGGCGATCGAGGCATTGGCCAGCGTGAGGATCTCGGGGGTTGACCGATAGTTCATCGTCAGCCGGAAGGTCTTCGCGTCCGGATAGCGTTCGGGGAATCCGAGGATGTTCGCGAAGGAGGCGCCGCGGAAGGAGTAGATCGCCTGCGCATCGTCGCCGACGACGGTCACGTTGCGCCGGATCTTCGCCATCCCGTCCACGATCTCGCCCTGCAGCGCGTTGGTGTCCTGGTATTCGTCCACGAGGACGTGCTCGTACGAGCCGGCGAGCTGACGGCCCGCTTCGGGGTTCTCCTGGAGCAAGCGCTTCCAGAAGAGGAGGAGGTCGTCGTAGTCGCACGCCCCGGCCAGCCGCTTGCGCTCGCGGTAGCGGCCGAGGACCGCGACGATCTCCTCCTCGAGCGCGGCAAAGTGCGGCGCACGCTCGGCGAGGACCTCCGTGAAGGGGCGGCGCGTGTTGATGGTGTAGGAGTAGAGGTCGAGGAGGACATCGCCCTTGGGAAAACGCTGCTCGAAGACCTTGACCTTCCGATCCGACACGGACGCTTCGAGCATTTCGCGCGAGTCTTCGGGATCGAGGATCGTGAAGTTCTGCGGCAGCCCGATCTTCGGCCCGAACCGGCGGAGGAGGCGGTTCCCGACGGAATGGAAGGTCCCTCCGGCCAGCCGGCGGGTATCCACGGTCAGGAGGGCCTCGACCCGGCGCAGCATCTCCCGGGCCGCCTTGTTCGTGAACGTCAGCAGGAGGATGCGCGAGGGGTCCGTGCCCGATTCGATCAGGCGCGAGACCCGATAGACGAGGGTCCGCGTCTTGCCGGAGCCCGCGCCGGCGATCACGAGGAGGGGGCCGGACCCGGCCAGAACGACCTCCCGCTGCTCCTCGTTGAGCTCCCGGTCGTAGTCCACCCGGTAGGTCTTGAGGCCCACCGGCTTCTTGAGGACGTAACGCCGCTCCACGGCCGGGAGTGTAACGTCGCTTGCGCTCCCGCGGCGCGAGGCTCATCCCACGTCGGCTTCGCTTGCTCGGCTGCCCCTCGCTGGCGCTCCGCCAGGGACCGGGCGGAGACTCCTCGCGCCGCGAACGGGAGCCAGGCACCGGGCGGAGACTCCTCGCGCCGCGAACGGCAAGGGGTCCTCCCGTAATCCTTTCGGCCGCTCGGTCGTTCTGAGAGTGGGCCCGGATGGTCCGGGTATCCGGCAGGAGCTTTCGAAGATGACCTCACGCATCCGATTTCGCAACTTTCTCGCCGCTTCCCTCGTTCTTCTGGCGACGGGCGGCGTTCTGGGAGGCGTCCTCCTGGCCCACGACGGGCGGGGCGCCGCCGGCCTCCACATCCTCGGGGGCATGGCGCGCCACCTCGATCTGACCGAAGACCAGAAAACCCGCATCCGGGGGATCTACGAGTCGCGTTCCGTCCAGATCCAGGAGCAGCGGGAGGCCAGGCGCAACGCCCGCCGCGCCCTCACGGAGGCCATGCATGCCGCGCAGCGCGACGAGGCGGTCATCCGCGCGCGGGCGGCGGAGCTGGGCCGCGTGACCGGCGAAGGCGCGGTCCTCTTCTCGCGGATCCGAGCGGAGATCGCCCCGCTGCTCACCGACGAGCAGCGCCAGAAGCTCGCCGACATGAAGGGAAAGGTGCGGGAACGCCGGGGACGCCGCGGCGACCGGTTCTGAGCCGCAACCGCCGCTGATTCCGGGGCGCGACGGGGGAACTAGACTTCCCCCGTGGCGCTCCACCTTTTGACCGCCGGCGAATCCCACGGTCCCCGGCTGACCGCCATCCTCGAGGGAATCCCGGCCGGTCTGCGCATCGACCCTTCTTTCGTGGACGCGGAGCTCGCGCGCCGCCAGCACGGATACGGGCGCGGTGGGCGGATGAAGATCGAGAACGACCGGGCGCGCTTCGAGGGAGGAGTGCGCGGCGGGATCACGCTCGGCTCCCCGATCGCCATCGGCATCGAGAACCGAGATTTCTCCAACTGGACCGCCGTCATGGATCCGCTCGAGACGGCCCCGGGGGCTTCCGCCGGGAAGCGCGTGACGCGCCCGCGGCCGGGGCACGCCGACCTGGCCGGCGGGATGAAGTTCGGAGCCGCGGACCTCCGCAACGTGCTCGAGCGGGCCTCGGCCCGCGAGACGGCCGCCCGCGTCGCGGCGGGCGCCGTCTGCAAGCTGCTGCTCCGGGACTGCGCCGTGGAGGTCCGAAGCGGCGTGCTGTCCCTCGGCGCCGTGAGGGACGAAACCTCCGCGCGCTCCTTCGAGGTTCTCGCGGCGGTTCGGGACGACTCGCCGCTGCGTGCGGTCGATGCCGCGCTGGAGACCGAGATGGTGCGCGCCGTGGACGCCGCCCGGCGGGAAGGCGACTCCCTCGGCGGGACGATCCTCGTGGCCGCCCGCGGCGTCCCGGCGGGACTCGGCTCCTTTGCGAGCTGGGACCGCAAGCTCGACGGCCGGATCGGACAGGCGATGCTCTCGATCCCCGCGGTCAAGGCGGTCGAGTTCGGCTCGGCGCTGCAGGCGGCGGCCGGCCCAGGCTCCCGGGCGCACGACGAGATCGAGCCCGCTCCCGGAGGCGGCCTGCGGCGTCGGAGCAACCGCGCCGGCGGACTGGAAGCGGGGGTGACCAACGGCGAAGAGATCATCGTCGTCGTGACGATGAAGCCGATCTCGACCCTCGCGCGCGGCCTGGACTCCGTGGACCTGGCGACCGGGGAGCCGTCGCGCTCCGCCTATGAACGGAGCGACGTGACCGCCGTGCCCGCCTGCGGGGTGATCGCGGAGGGCATGCTGGCTTTCGTGCTCGCCGACGCGCTCCTGGAGACGCTCGGGAACGACCGGATGGAGGACGTCCTCTCGCGTCTGGCCGCGCACCGGGAGCGTGTCCGCGGCTACACTCTGGCGAAACCGTAAGTCGGCAGTCGAGAGTCGGGAGTCGTGGAAGGAGAACTCCAACGCGAGCCTTGACACGCGTCGGCGCCCTGCTCGGGCTCCTGTTCCTGTTCCCGGGCGTGGCGCGGGCGGCACAGCCGCTCACGATCGTAAACGCCGGCCCGCGCGGCGAGCTCGCCTCGGTCTCGGAAGCCAGCGAGGTCCGGGTCGTCTTCTCCGAGCCGATGGTGGCGCTCGGCCCGATTCCGGATCCGGTCCGCGCGCCCTTCTTCTCGGTCGCTCCGGCGGTGCGCGGGTCGCTCCGCTGGTCCGGCACGAAGACGCTCATCTTTACGCCCGCTCGGGCGCTCCCCTACGGGACGAAGTTCACCGTGACCATCACCGGCTCGGCGACCGCGCTTTCCGGAAACCGTCTCGGCAAGGCCTACCGGTTCTCCTTCACGACGCCGCGGCTCAAGCTCATCCGGACGAGCTGGTATCGCAAGAGCGGCAAGGTGGACTCGCCCGTGGTCGTCGTCTTCGAGTTCAATCAGCCTGTCCGCACCGCCGCCCTCGCGCCCCACCTCTCCCTCGCGTACGTTCCGCACGACTGGTCGCCCCCCGCCCTGCCCCGCGACGTCGAGCGGTGGAAGGCCGCCGACCCCGCCGGCTTTCAGGCTTACGAGTCCAAGGTCGCCGCCGCCCGAGCCGACGCGCGGCGCAGCGGAGTTGTCTCCGCCGCCGTCGCCCGGAGCTGGAACGTCAAGTGGTTTCCTCGAAACGCGCGGCTCGCCGTTCTGGAAACGTCCGGCCCACCCGCGGTCAACACCTGGTTGCGGGCGAGGGTCGCCCGCGGCGCCCGAAGCTCTCAGGGCAGCCTCGGAAGCCCCGCCGACCAGGACTCCACGATCCGGCTCGAGCCGGCCTTCTTCATCGAGGGTTTCCGTTGCGAGCGCGCCTGCGACCCGGACGAGTACAACCCGATCCGGTTCCGCGTGCGCACGACGGCGGCGGCGGTGAGCCGCACCCTCCAGGTTTCCGACGTCACGGATCCAAGCGAGCCCCGTCCCCTGCGCCCCTCCCGGAAGCCCGCGTCGGATCCCGACTGGGAGATGCAGGGCCCCCTCTACCCGCGGTCCTCCTCGGAGGAGTACCCCGAGTTCGACGGCGGGTTCTGGGAAGGCGCCGTCGCTCCGGAGGAAGCCGGCTACTCGCTCACGGCGGCGCGCACCTACTCCGCCCGAGTGGGCGCGACCCTCCGCGCGCTCGACGGCCAGACGCTCGGTTACTCCTGGCTCGGTTCGGTCGAGAACTGGCACCAGACGGCCTTCACGAGCTTCGGGTCGGGCCACGGCGTGTGGGAGAAGTCGGGAGGCACGGTCCTCCCCTTCTCCGCGCGGAACCTGAGGACCCTCAAGCAGTGGCTCGCGCCGGTCAAGCCGCAGGATCTCCTCGGCACCTTTCTGCAGCTTCGGAAGACCTCCTTTTCGCAGGCGCCGCCGGTGCCGGGGGCCGACCGCAAGCTCGATCCGGCGGCTGACCGGATCCAGTTCTACGGCCTGGAAATGAAGCCGGCGCTCTCGGCCGGAGGGACCGGGCTCCTCTGGGCCGCGCTGGAGGACGGCGAGCCGATCGCTCGCGCCCGGCGGGCCGAGACGCGCGGAGTCCGCGCTTCGCTCGTGCAGGTGACGAACCTCGGCATCTCCGTCAAGGACAGCCCGCAGAACACCCTCGTGCTCGTCACGCGCCTGGACGACGCCCGGCCGGTCGAAGGGGCGGAGGTCTCCATCCGCACGCCGGACGGCAAGACGTTCTGGAAAGGCGCTACGAACGGCGACGGGATCGCCGTGGCTCCGGCGACCGCGCTCCGGAATCCCGAGAACCCGTGGGACTTCGCCTTCCTCGTCACGGCGGAAAAGGACGGCGACGTCGCCTACGTCGCGAGCGACTGGAACGAAGGGGTCGCGCCCTGGTTCTTCAACGTGAGCTACGACCTCTCCGAATCCAAGCCCCTCCTGCGCGGCGCGCTCTTCACGGACCGCGGCGTGTACCGGCTCGGCGAGGAAGTACACGTGAAGGCAGTCACGCGCAGCGACACGGCCAAGGGCGTCACGATGCTGCCGCGCGAGACCCCGCTGTCCGTCGTGATCCGGGACAGCCAGGGCAACGAGATCTTCAAGCGCGCGGTCCGCCTGAACGAGTGGAGCGCCGCGGATTGGAGCTTCCCTCTCCCGCAGAACGCTCCGCTCGGGACTTACGTGGCGACGGGCTCCGTGGAGGGCCAGAGCCGCGAGATCTCCGGCTCCTTCCTCGTGGCCGCGTACCGCCGCCCGGACTTCCGCGTGGACGTCACCCTCGCGGCGGTGGGGAGCGCCCTGGCCGGAGCCCGGCTGACCGGCGGGGTCGAGGGTCGCTATCTCTTCGGCGCCCCGATGGCCGTCCGGGAGGCGCGATGGACCTTCTCGCGGCGTCCGGTCACGCGGGTCCCGGAGGCCATCACCGACAAGTTCCCCGCGGAGCGCTGGGTCTTTCTGGACAACGAGACCGAGCAGGATCGCGGTTCGGAGAACCTGCAGAACGAAACGCAGCCCCTCGGCGCCGACGGAAAGCTGCGGCTCGAGTTGCCGACGGCGCTCGACGCGGGGAAGCCGTACGACTATTCCCTCGAGGCGGACGTGACGGACGTCTCCCGCCAGACTCTCGCCGGCCGCGCGGCGTTCCGCGTGCACCCCGCGCCCTGGTACGTGGGCCTGAAAGCTCCGCCCTACTTCGCCGAGTCGCCGAAAGGCCTCGACACCGAAGTGCTCGCCGTGGACCCGAGCGGCCAGCCCGCCGCCGGCGTGAAAGTGCGCCTCGCGCTCCACCAGATCCAGTGGAACAGCGTGCGGCGCGCGGAGGGGGGCGGCTTCTACACCTGGGAGACGGAGCGCAAGGAAGTGGCCGCCGGGGCCTGGGAAGTCACCTCCGCCGCCGCGCCGGTGACCCTCCACGTCCCGCTCCCCCGCGGCGGCTATTACGTCCTGAGCGCGACGGCCCGCGACGCGGCAGGCCGATCCACGCGGACAGCGACGGGGTTCTACGCGCTCGGGGCGGGATATACCGCCTGGGAACGCTACGACCACAACCGCATCGACCTCGTCCCGGAGCGCCAGCGGTACAAGCCGGGCGAGACGGCGCGAATCCTGGTGAAGTCTCCGTGGGAGACGGCCACGGCCCTCTGGACGACGGAGCGCGAGGGCGTCCGGACCCAGAAGATCTTCACGGTGCGCTCGACGCAGGAGACCCTCGAAATTCCGATCGAGGAAGCGGACGTCCCCAATCTCTACGTCTCCGTCCTCCTGCTGAAAGGACGCACCGCGTCCTACACGGACAAGGACGCGAGCGACCCGGGCAAGCCGGCCTTCCGGCTCGGATACGTCGAGCTGAAGGTGGAGGACACGGGCAAGCGGCTGAAGGTCCGGGTCGAGACGGATCGCGAGGAGTACCGCCCGGCCGGCAAGGCGCGCGTCTCCGTATCCGTCGCCGACGCCGCCGGGAGGGGAACCCCTTCCGAGCTGACGTTCTGGGCCGTGGACTACGGCGTCCTCTCCCTGACGGGATACTCCCCTCCGGACCTCGTGGACGCGGTGTACGTTCCCAAGGCGCTCCAGGTCCTCAACGAGGATTCCCGGCAGAACATCGTCAGCCGGCGCGTGATCGTCCCGAAGGGAGCCGACGAAGGCGGCGGCGGCGGCGCGGAAGACGGCGCCGACACCGACGTGCGCCGGGACTTCCGCGTCCTGGCCTTCTGGCTCGGCTCCGTGACGACGGACGCGCAGGGACGCGCCTCGACCGAGCTCACCCTGCCCGAGTCGCTCACGACATATCGCATCCTGGCGGTCGCGGGAGACCGCGCCTCGCGCTTCGGCGGCGGCCAGCGCGAGATCCGGGTCAGCAAGCCCGTCCTGCTCCGGCCCGCGTTTCCTCGCTTCCTCGCCGCGGGCGACACGGCGTCCTTCGGCGCGGTCGTGCACAACCAGCTCGCTCAGGCGGGCACGGCGACCGTGACGATGGAGAGCCTCGAGGGCGCCGTCCTTGCGGTCAGCGGCGAGACCCGCAAAGTCCTCGAGCTCGCTCCGGGAGGATCGGCGGAGGTCGCCTTCACCGTGGCCGGCCGCGCGCCTGGCGAGGGACGGATCCGCATGACCATGCGGCTGGCCGGCGAGAGCGACGCGTTCGAGGACCGCGTGCCGGTGCGCGTTCTCGCCCGTCCGGAGGTCGTGGCGGCGCACGGCCAGGCGAATCCGACGGCCGAGGAGACCCTCGAGCTCCCCGCCGGCGTGGAGCCCGACGTCGGCGGCCTGCGGGTGGACCTTTCCTCGACCGCGCTCGTCGGCCTCGCGGAGGGGGCCCGATACCTCGTGGAGTACCCGTACGGCTGCGCCGAGCAGCGGGCGTCGGCGACGCTCGCGCTGATGTACGGCGCGGAGCTGGCGGAGGCGTTCCGGCTGCCGGGCGTGGATGCCGGCAAGAGCCGCGACACGGCCGCGGCGGCGGTTGCGGAGCTGGCCGAGTTCCAGTGCGAAGGCGGCGACTTCGCGTTCTGGAAAGGGAACTGCGCGACGACCTCTCCCTATCTGACGAGCTGGGTCCTGCACGTCCTGCAGGAGGCCTCGCGCCGCAAATACGCCGTTGCGCCGGCCGCGCTCAAGAAAGGCTACGACGCCGTCGAGCGGGCGCTCGCGGTCGTCTCGCCCGCCGATGAAGCCTTCCGGTCGTCGTTGCTGGCATCGCAGGCCTTCGCCGTCAAGGTCCTCGCCGAGGGCGGCCGCATCGCCGACAGCCACGCCACCCGCCTCTACGGACACCGGGACCGCATGCCGGTTTTCGCCGTGGCCTACCTGGCGGACGCGCTGATCGCCCGCGGCGAGACGGGAGAACGGCGGGAGGAGCTCCTGCGGCGGATTCGCAACGCGATCCTGCCCGAAGGGGGATCGGCGCACGCGCAGGAGCTCTCCGACCCGGACCTCGCATGGGTCTGGAGCTCCAACGTCCGCACGACGGCCATCGTCCTCCGCACGCTGCTGCGCCACGGCGGCACGGCGCACGTCGATGGCCTCGTCCGCTGGCTCCTCACGGTCCGCAAGCGCGGCCGATGGGACGACACCCAGGAGAACGCCACGGCGCTCCAGGCGTTGGTGGACTATTTCGAGAGGCGCGAACGCGAGGTCCCGAGCTTCACCGCCCGCGTCCGCGTCGCGGACCGCCCGGCCGCCGAGGAGCGGTTCGAGGGACGCTCCGCCGAGGCGAAGACCCGCGAGGTTCCGATGCGCGCGCTGCTCGCGTCGGGCCAGCCCGCGACCCGCCTGCCGGTGCGCTTCGAGAAGGAGGGGACGGGCATCCTCCACTACTCCGCGCGGCTGACGTACCTGCCGGACGCGGCGGCCGCGTCCGCCCGCGACCAGGGCTTCCAGGTCGAGCGGACCTACGCACGCGCCCCCGAGGGCGGTCAGCCCGCCGCCGCAGCCGGAAGGCCCGTCGCCTCGCGCGAGTTCCAGGGAGGCGACCTCGTGCGCGTGACCCTGACCTTGCGCCTCCCGAAGGAGCGCCGGTTCGTCGCCGTAACCGACCCGCTGCCGGCGGGCCTGGAGCCGGTCGAGTCGTGGTTCGCGACGACCGCGTCGGACCTCGCGAAACAGCAGATGGAGGAGGAGCGCGGGGACCGCGACTGGAGAAGCTGGTGGCTGCGGGGCGGCTTCGACCACGTCGAGCGGCACGACGACCGCGTCCTCCTCTTCGCAACCCGGCTCTCGGCGGGGACGCACACGTTTTCCTACCTCGCCCGGGCGACGACCCCGGGCGCCTTCCGCGTCGCGCCGGCGCATGCCGAGGAGATGTACGAGCCCGAGGTCTTCGGCCGGACGTCGTCGGACGCGGTCGAAGTCGAGCGGTGAAGCGTCCGGGCCGGAGAGCCGTTCTCGTCACGGCCGCAGGGGCGGCGGCCGCCGCCGCCCTGTTCGTCTGGATCCGGTGCGGACCCTTGCCGGACGGCTTCCTGGACCCGGATCCCCACCGGTCAGTCGAGATGACCGACCGGCATGGGGAGCCCCTCTACGAGTTGCTCTCCGCACGGGGCGGGCGCAGCCGGGGGCTCTCCGCGGAGCAGCTGCCTGAGCGGTTGATCGAGGCCACGGTCGCCGCGGAAGACCGGCGTTTCTTCTCGCACCCCGGCGTGGACCCGATCGCTTTGCTGAGGGCCGCCCTGCGCAACGCGCGCGCAGGGGCATTCGTCGAAGGGGGCTCGACGCTCACCCAGCAGGTCGTCAAGCAGATTGCGCAGTCGGGCGGCCGGGGTCGGACCCTGACCGGAAAGCTGCGCGAGATGCTCTACGCTCTCCGGCTGGAGCAACGCCTCGGCAAGCGCGAGATCCTGGCGCTCTACCTGAACCTCGCGCCGTACGGCGGACAACTCGTCGGGGCCGGAAGCGCGAGCCTCGCCTACTTCGGCCTGCCCCCCGCGAACCTGACCCCGGCCCAGGCGGCTCTCCTCGCTTCGCTCCCGCGCGCCCCGGGGCGCCTCGATCCCCTCCGGGATCCCGACGCGGCGGCCCGGCGCCAGCGGCTCGTGATCTCCCGGATGGAGCGGCTGGGCTTCCTCGACGCGGCGGAGGCCGCGATCGCCCGCCGGGAGAGGCTCCGGCTGCTTCGTCCGGACCGCGCGACCCCCGCGCCGCATTTCGTCGAGCGCGTCCTGTCCCGCGAGTCCGGACGCCGCCCACGGCGGATCCAGACCACGCTCGACCTCCCCCTCCAGCGCGCGGTCGGACGGATCATCGACTCCCAGCGAGAGGCCTTGCTCCGCCACGGAGCCCACAACGTCGCCGTCGCGGTCCTCGACAACGCGAGCGGCGATTGGCTCGCCTGGGAAGGGTCGGGGAACTACGGCGAGCAGGCGCACGGGGCCGCGATCGACGGCGTGGTCGCTCCACGCCAGCCGGGGTCGGCGCTGAAGCCCTTCACCTACGCGCTCGCCTTCGAGAAGGGCTTCACGCCGGGCAGCGTCCTGCCCGACGTGCCGTCGCACTTCCCGACGTCGCAGCCGGGGATCCTCTACAGCCCGCGCAACTACGACGGGGTGTTCCGCGGACCGCTGCGTGCGCGGGCCGCGCTCGCCGGCTCCGAGAACGTTCCGGCCGTCTGGCTCCTCTCGCAGGTCGGCGTGACCGATCTGCTCCGTCTCCTGCGCACTGCCGGCTTCACGACACTCACCCGCACGTCGGATTATTACGGCTTCGGGTTGACCATGGGGGACGCCGAGGTGCCGCTGGCCGAGGTCGTCGCCGCCTATGCCGCTTTCGCGCGCGGCGGCGTCTATCGCCGTCCGCGGATGATCCGGGGCACGGTGGAGGGGGACGGGGCGAGCGCCCCCGGGGATCCCCCGGGCGTTGGAGGACGGATCGTCTCGCCGCGCACCGCCTACTGGATCACCGACATCCTCTCCGACGCAGCGGCGCGGGCGTACGCGTTCGGAGAAGGGGGCAGCCTGGACTTTCCGTACCCCGTGGCCGTCAAGACCGGGACGTCGCAGGCCTACCGCGACAACTGGACCGTGGGATACACGCGGGCCGTCTCCGTGGGGGTCTGGGTCGGGAACTTCGACCGGTCCGAGTTGAAGAACTCGTCCGGAGTGACCGGCGCCGGCCCGATCTTCCACGCGGTGCTCGAGGCCGCGCAGATGCGGGTCGCTGGGAAGCTCCCGTCGGAGCAGGATCCTCCCCTCGCCTCTCCCCCATCGGCGCTGGAGCCGCGTGCTCTCTGTGCCCTCTCGGGGCTCGAGGCGACGCCCGCGTGTCCGGGGGTCCAGACCGAGTGGCTCGAGGCCCGCCGGCTCGCGGAGTGCGCGTGGCACAGGCCCGGCGCCCCGACCGCGGCGGTCGCCTGGCCCGCGGAATACCACGGGTGGGCGCGCGACCGGGGTCTCCCGGTGCGCCCGACCGACCGGGCGGTCGAGTTGGCCGCGTCCGGGAGGCCGCTCGCGATCACCAACCCCCCTGCCGGCGCGATCTACCTGCGCGACCCGACGCTGCGGTCCGAGTTCCAGGCGCTTGCGCTGCGGGCGGTCGCCGCCGGCGGCGCAAGGCGCCTGCGCTGGCAGGTCGACGGCCGGACGATCGGCGAGGTCGGTTCGGACAGGGCGCTCGACTGGCCGCTCGCCGCGGGACGGCACACCGTACGCGTGGAAGACGAGCGCGGATTCTCCGACCAAACGACCATTCTGGTGAAGTAGCCCCTACACCTACCACCTACCCCTACCACCTACCACCTACCACCTACCACCTACCGCCTACCGCCTACCGCCTACCGCCTACCACCTACCACCGGCCCGGAAGCGGCTCGACCGGATCGGGCGCGATCGCGCGTCGCATCCCTTCAAGGGATGGGACGGCCGTGTCGAGCCGGCGGTCTAGGATGGCGAAGAGCGGATCCGTGGGGCGCCATCGGCCACCGACGTGCTTCCAGAGCTCGTAGTGGAGCTGCGGCACGAGGGCCCAGCCGGTCTCTCCCACGAGGCCCAGCCGGCCGCCCCGGTCGATCCGCTGTCCGACGCGGACGTCGGTGCGGGACAGGTGCCCGTACGCGGTCGCGAGGCCGCCCCCGTGGTCCACGACGACCACGTTGCCCACCCGGCCGAGCCAGCCGCTCCGGCCGGGACGGACCCGTCCGGCAAACGCCACGCGACCGGCGCCGGGCGCGATCACGGAAGTTCCCGCCGCGGTCGCCAGATCCACGCCGGGAAAAAACTCCTGTTCTCCGGTCCAGGGCGACACGCGGGGACCGAACAGCGCGGAAGGCGCGAACAGCCGCGCCGATAGCGGCAGGACGGATGGGACCCGCCGGGGCAGCTGGGGGTCCGCCGCCTCGGCGCCGGCCAGGAGCAGCCGTCCCCGCTCCATTGCGGCTATGTATCGCTCGAGGCCGTCGAGGCTGACCGGGGATGTGCCGGCGCTCAGCGCTGCGCCCTCCGGATCCAGCTCGCGCGGCCATTGCGCGGCGGGCACGTCATAGAGGAACGCGATGCGCGCCAACCGGTCGCCGATGGCCGAGGCGCGATCCCGCAGGGAAACCGCGCTCTCCGCCAGACGCCTCTCGGAACCGCGCAGAGCGGAGGAATCCCGTGCGATGTCCGCGCGATGGCCGTGGCGCAACCAGCGTAGCGTCATGACCGGGGCGGTCCAGATCAGGGAAATCGACACGATGGCCCACACGCCGACCAGCATGAGGATGCCGCGCTCGGTCCGGCGCCCCAGGAGGAAGCTCCGAACGCTCCCGCGGCCCGTTGCGGGATGGAGCTGGATCTCCATCTATTCGGGCAGGACCGCCGTGAGCCCGAGTTCCCGCCGGTCACCCGAGATGCCGAGGCGCTTGGGCACGAAGGTGCGCGAGAGCCGGAAGAGGACAGGACGGCCGATGGACGGCCGGCCCGAAAGGCGCAGGGCGACGGACTCGCCCGGAGCGAGGGTCCGGCGCCAGGAGACCGTGTCGCCGTCGCGGGCGTCGACCTCGACCAGCCGCTGGTCCGGCGGAAAGTAGGCCAGCCGCACGGCGCGGGACTGTCCGGCGGGCACCCACACCGCAAAGGTCCGACGCGTCCACCGGAAGGAGCCGCCCGGCGTCCCCTCGAGCGGATAAAACCCGGCGAGCGCGGCGTGACGGAAAGTCGCGGCCGGAGCGGCCGTCCGCGCGGCCGCGACGAGGGCCGCCGCAGCATAGAGGACGACGGCCGCGCGCAGGAGGAGTCGCGACATACGGGAAGCGCGCGGGGCGGGAGGGCGCGCCACGACCGAGGCGAGCAGGAAGAAGAGGAAACAAACTTCCGGGGCGAGCCAGTGAGATCCGAGAAGTTGCGCCGCGACAAACCCGAGAGTGGCCGACGCCGCGGCGACGACGCCGGGTTCCGCCTCCGGATCAGCCGCTGCGGCGACGGCGTGTCGCGCGACCAAAATCGCGAGCGCGAGCGTCAGGAGAAATCCGACGAGCCCCGTTTCCGCGAGGGCCTGGACGTAGGCGCTTCCCGGGTTGTCCCGCATGGGGAGCCGCCGGTCCTGCTCCGCCAGGACGTCCGGAAGCATCCAAGAGAAAGCCCCCACGCCGGCCCCCTCGATCGGAGAGCGCTGAAACAAAAGGCCGGCGCTGCGCCACAGAACCGGCCGCTCGGAGACGCGGTACTGCAGCGGAAGTCTCGGATCGAACGTTTCGGCCAGCCTTCCGGCCAGAGTCCCGGAGCGGGGCGCGAGCCAGAGCAGCGCGGCCAGGCCGACGCCGGCCGCGAGGCCGAGCACTGCCGCCGCGCGGCGTGCTCCCCGGCGCAGCAGGAGGATCGCGGGAAGCCCGACCAGCGGAACGATCAGCCCGCTCCGGGAGCCCGAGAGGAGCAGTCCGCCGAGCATGAGGAGCAGGGGCGCCGCGAGCCATGCGCGCCGCCGGGGCTCGACGGCGATCCGAACGGAGAGAACCGTCGCTCCCAGCGCGCAGAGGAGACCGAGCGCGTTCGGATCCATCGCCCCGCCGGACAGCCTTCCGGTGAACTTCCAGAAAGGGCGCGATTCGTCGGCCAGCAGACCGGTCCGTTGGAGGAGCGCGGCGAAGGCCGACACGGTCACGCCCGCGAAGGCGGCCGCGATCGCAAGGCGCCTCACCGCGGAGCCTGCGCGCCGCAGCAGGAAGAAGAAGCCGGCCCCGCCGAGGAGGACCGAAAGGGTGAGCAACGACTCCCGGACCGCCGCCTCCTCGGTCAGACCCGCTCCGTTTACGGTGCGGCCGACCAGGCCGTGGATGAGGGCCCACACCGTGTGGGCGCGCGCCAGCGCCACCGCTCCTCCCAGGATCCAGACCGCTACGAGCGCGCGCAGGACCGCGTCCCAGCCCGACGGCTCCGGCGCGCTGTCGAAGTCGTAGATGAAGCGGAAGGTCCATCCGGCCGCGAGCCCCGAGAAGAGCAGCAGCGGCCAGGCGAGAGGCTCGGTCCCGCCGAGAAGCCTCGCGAGCAGCGGGGCCCACGGAAAGAGGAAGGCGAACGAGACGATGGCGCGGTTCGGCCGCCACACCGCGAGCAGGGCGAGGACCAGGGCGAGCGAGAGAACCGGCAGGCGGTCCCGGGCTCCCGGCTCGAACGCGACGGCGAGGAGCACGGCGCCTCCGGCGCACGCGGCGAGGAAGAGGAGGAACCGTGCGGGGGTGCCGGGCCGTCTCGGGGGGACGGACGTCATCAGCTGCGAATCATGAACGGTGGTATTCCTGCAGGGAGGCCACGCCCGTCCCCCCCTCCCGGCGCGCCCGGATCCCTTCCACCGCCGCGGCCGCCGCCGACAGCGTCGTCAGGCAGGGAATCCCCAGGCGCAGCGCGGCCGAACGCATCCCGGCCTCGTCGTAGTGCGACTTCGACCCGAGGGGCGTGTTGATGACCAGTTGGATCCCGCCGGCCTCCATCTGGTCCACGGCGTCCGGCTTGCCTTCATTGACCTTGTATACGCGCTCGGCCGGAATTCCGGCGGCCTCGAGCGCGGCGAGCGTGCCTTCGGTGGCGCAGAGTCGGAACTCGAGCTCGAGCAGCTCACGCGCGATCGGCAGGAGGTTCTCCTTGTCGTAGGGGTTGACCGTGAGGAAGGCGCGGCCCGAAAGGGGCAGCGGCATGCCGACGCCTTCACAGGCCTTCGCGAAAGCGTCTCCGAACCGCGGAGAAATCCCCATGACCTCTCCCGTGGACTTCATCTCCGGCCCGAGCAGCGGGTCTTCCCCCGGGAACTTGCGGAACGGGAAGACGGGCGCCTTGATGAAGAAGTCCACCGGATCGCGCTCCGGCGGCAGCTTCAGATCCGAGAGCGTCCGGCCCGCGGCCAGGAGCGCCGCGGCGTGCGCCATGGGAACGCCGATCGCCTTGGAAACGAAAGGGACGGTCCGCGAGGCGCGCGGGTTGACCTCGAGGACGTACAGCGTCCCGCCCTGAGTCGCGAACTGGATGTTCATCAGGCCCCTGACCGACAGTGCCCGGGCGAGCACGCGTGTCGCTTCGCGCATCTCGGTCAGATGCTCCGGCGTCACCTTGTAGGCCGGCAGGACGGAGAAGGAGTCGCCAGAATGGATGCCAGCTTCTTCGATGTGCTCCTGGATCCCCCCGATCCAGGTCTCGGTGCCGTCGGAGAGGGCGTCCACGTCGTACTCGAAGGCGTCGTCCAGGAAGCGGTCGATGAGGACGGGATGGTCCGGCGAGCTCTCCAGCGCCTGTTCCATGTAGGCGGCCAGGTGCTCGTCGTCGAAGACGACGACCATGGCGCGTCCGCCGAGGACGTAAGAGGGCCGGACCATCAGCGGGTAACCGATCCTCTTCGCGGCTTCCAGGGCTTCCGCGGCGGACCGCGCCTCGGCGTGAGGCGGCGCCTTGAGCCCCAGCTCCGCGAGCAGGCGGCCGAACCGGCCGCGGTCCTCGGCGAGGTCGATCGACTCGGGCGAGGTCCCCCAGATGGGGTACCCCGCCGCTTCGAGCGAGCGGGCCAGCTTCAGCGGGGTCTGTCCACCGAACTGGACGAGGACCCCGTCGGGCCGTTCGTTGTCGAGGACCGCCGAGACGTCCTCGAAGGTCAAGGGTTCGAAGTACAGACGGTCGGAGGTGTCGTAGTCGGTCGAGACCGTTTCGGGATTGCAGTTGATCATCACGGTCTCGAAGCCCGCGCGAGACAGGGCATAGCAGGCGTGGACGCAACAGTAGTCGAACTCGATGCCCTGGCCGATCCGGTTGGGCCCGCCCCCCAGGATCGCGACCTTCGGGCGCTCGGTCCGGACCGACTCGTTCTGCTCCTCGTAGGTCGAGTAGAAGTAGGGCGTCTCGGCCTCGAACTCGGCCGCGCAGGTGTCGATCGTCTTGAACACGGGCCGGACGGCGAGCACGTGCCGGCGCGCACGGATCTCCCTCTCCGTCGTCCTCATCGCCCGCGCGATGGAGGCATCGGACAGGCCCAGGCGCTTCGCCCGGACGAGGTCCTCCCGCGCGAGCTTGTCGGCAGAGCCCCGCTGCGCGAGGCAGCTCTCCTCACGGACCATCTTCCGGATGGCGTCGAGGAACCACGGATCGATGCGGGTGGCCGCGGCGATCTCGTCGACCGACATGCCGGCCAGAAACGCCCGCCGGATGTGGAAGACCCGTTCCCACGTCGGAACGGACAGCTTGTCCATCAGGTCGGCGTCCGAAAGCGGGCCCCGCCCGTCGTCGAGCCCATCCCGCCCGATCTCCAGTGAGCGGATCGCCTTGCCGAGCGCCTCGGGGAAAGTCCGCCCGATTGCCATGGCCTCGCCGACGGACTTCATCTGGATCGTCAGCCGCGGATCGGCCCGGGGAAACTTCTCGAAGGCCCAGCGCGGGATCTTGACGACGACGTAGTCGAGAGTCGGCTCGAAGGAGGCGGGGGTCTTCTTCGTGATGTCGTTGGGAATCTCGTCCAGCGTGTACCCGACGGCGAGGAGAGCCGCGATCTTGGCGATCGGAAAGCCCGTCGCTTTCGAGGCCAGGGCCGAGGAGCGCGAGACGCGGGGGTTCATCTCGATGACGACGCGGCGCCCGGTTTTCGGATCCACCGCAAACTGGATGTTGGATCCCCCCGTCTCGACCCCGACCTTTCGGATGACGGCCTTGGCCTCGTTGCGCATCTCCTGATACTGGCGGTCGGACAACGTCATCTGGGGAGCGACGGTGATCGAGTCGCCCGTGTGCACTCCCATCGCGTCGAAGTTCTCGATCGAGCAGACGACGATCACGTTGTCGGCGCGGTCGCGCATGACTTCGAGCTCGAACTCCTTCCACCCCTCGACGGACTCCTCGATCAAGACCTCGTGGGCGGGCGACTCGGCCAGGCCGTGCCGGACGATCCGGCGGAAGTCCTCCGGGCCGCGGGCGGCCCCTCCGCCCGAGCCTCCGAGCGTGAACGAGGGGCGCACGACGACCGGAAATCCGATCTCGGCGGCGAGCGTTTCGGCCTGCTCGAGCGAGCGTGCCCGGCCCGACCGGGGGACCTCCGCGCCGATCTCGAGCATCGCCTGCTTGAAGAGCTCGCGGTCCTCGGCCAGGCGCATCGAGCGCTCGCCGGCGCCGATGAGCTGGACGTTTCGCTTCTCCAGAATCCCGCGCTCGGTCAGGGCGAGCGCCAGGTTAATCGCCGTCTGGCCGCCCACGGTGGGAAGGATGGCATCGGGCCGCTCGCGCTCGACGATCCGCTCGAGGAATTCGGGGGTCAGCGGCTCGATGTAGGTCGCGTCGGCGAGCTCCGGATCGGTCATGATGGTCGCCGGGTTCGAGTTGACGAGGAGCACGCGGTAACCTTCGCGGCGTAAGGCGCGAACCGCCTGGGTGCCGGAGTAATCGAACTCGCAGGCCTGGCCGATGACGATGGGCCCGGAGCCGATCACCAGGATGCTCTCGATGTCGGTCCGGCGCGGCACCGCGCGGACTATACCGTCGCGTTCGCTCGCTCCGGAGCTGCCTTCGGCACCGCCTCGCAGGGTCGCCCGGATACGGGCTCGCCGCTCGGCTGCTCCGTCGCTCGCTGCCGCTCCCGCGGCGCGAGGCTCCTCCCCAGGGGTTCGGGGACCGCAAGGTCCCCGCCGAGCTTCGGCGCGATCGTGAGATCGCGGCGAAGCGGAACGGGCCGGAGACTCCTCGCGCCGCGACCCTTAGTGCGCTGCGGCGCCGCGGCTAGCCACGAAACCGCGTCTGCCGCGCGACGCGGCCGGCGTCGGGACCGCAGAAGGCGGAGAGGATCGTGCCGTGCCGGCCGAGCGTCACGAGCAGCTCGCCCGTCCACTCGACGCCGAGCAGGTCGTGGTTGATGCGCGTGTCGTACTGCACCCAGCTGATGCCGTCGGGACTCTCCACCCGCACGCCCTCTTCGCCGACGGCCACGTAGCCCACTCCCGTCCACGCCACCCCGTAGAGGAGCTTCGAGACGCCCGCGGAGCCCGGCCTCCACGCCCGGCCGTCCGGACTGGCCCAGGTGCGCCCGTCGTCGCCGACCGCGAGGAATTCGGTTCCGTTCCACGTCACGTCCGAGACGGTTCCGCCGCTCTCGGAGTAACGGATCGTCCACTCGACGCCGTCCGGACTGGACAGGATGAGCCGCGCCAGAGCGCCACCCACCGCCACGTACTCGCTTCCGTTGAAGGCCACGGCTTTCAGGGTGTTGTAGATCGGGTTGGCGAGCGTCGTCCAGGAGGCGCCGTCCGGACTCGCCAGCACCGTCCCTTCGCTGCCGATGGCGAGAAACCGCCTGCCATCGTGGAGGACGTCGTAGAGGACGCTCGCCGTGCCGGAGACGTGCGAGGACCACACGAGCCCGTCCGGGCTCGTCATGACCGTCCCGCGCTCGCCGACGGCGACGAACTTCCCGCCTCCCCACGTCACCCCGAGCAACCAGCCACCGTAGCCACCCGTGTTGCGGGACGTCCACGTCGCGAGGTCGGGGCTCGTCAGGATCGTGGCGTAAATGCCGACCGCCACGTGCATCAGGCCGTTCGTGGCGATGTCGACGACGGAAGCGCGCGTCCCGTTCGACCGGTGCTCCCACCGCTGCCCGTCGGCGCTCGTCAGGATCGCGCCCTTGTCGCCGATGGCGACGAGTTGCCGGCCGTCGGATGCGACGTCGAAGAGGTCAGGGTGGCTCGGAGCGTCGCGGAGGATCCAGCTCACGCCGTCCCGGCTCGCGAAGATCTCCGCGCCCACGCCGATCAGCTCGGCGCCCGTCCAGTACAGCCCGTAGATCGCCGGAAGGGAGCCGAGCGCCACCCCTTGCCAGTTGATCCCGTCCCGGCTCGTCAGCGTGACGCCGTAGGAGAGAAAGCCCGTACCGGACACGACGAACCGCGAGCCGTCCCAGGCGGCCGCGTAGAGCGCGTCCACGCCGTCGAAGGAACCGCTCGCCCACGTGACGCCGTCCGCGCTGTGCATGTTGACGCCGTAGTCGCCCACGGCCACGTAACGCGAGCCGTTGTACGCCACGTCGCGGAGCATCTTGTCGACGGGGGTGGCACGCAGGGTCCAGAAGAGGGCGTCCGTGCTCGTGATCACCGCCCCGCGGTCTCCTACCGCAACGAACTGCGCCCCGTTCCAGAGCACCTTCCGCAGGGAGGCATCCGTGCCGCTTCGGGACCCGCTCCAGAGCAGGCCGTCCGGGCTCGTCAACACCGTCCCCTTGTCACCGACCGCAGCAAAAAAGGCCCCGGTCCAGATGACGTCCCACAAGTCGGCGCGCGTGCTCGAATCCTCGGCGGTCCACTCCACGCCGTCCATGCTCGACACGATCGTGCCCGCGCGGCCGACCGCGACGAACCGGCCGCGCCCGTACGCGATCCCGGCGAGACGGTTGCCCTGGGGCTGCGGGTTGGTCCATTGGAAGTCGTCGCACGGCTGCGCGTAGGCAACCGATGAGAGCAGAACGAACAGAGCGAGAGACACCGATCCCCGGAACGTCAGCGATCGAAACATGGCGCCTCCTGTGGCATGGAATGGGTTCTAAAGAAACGAGCGGATTATAGCCCCGTCGTCCGCGCGCTCCGGCTACTCGTATCGGAGTGCCTGGGCGACGTCGGTGCGGGCGGCCCGCCGCGCCGGGACCCAGGAAGCCAGGACGATCGCGACGGCCGAAAAAGCCAGGATCGCGAGCAGGTCGGAAGCGCGGACCCGGAAGGGCACGAAGGAGACGAAGTAGATTTCCGCCACCCCCGGCGGGAAGGACAGGAGCCGGAACTCCGTGACCGCCCAGCAGATGAGCCAGCCCGCGAGAATCCCCGCGAGCACGCCGGCCCCCCCGAGCAGGCCGCCGAGAAGGAGAAAAACGCGGGAGAAGAACCGCGGCTCGGCCCCGGCCACGGTGAGCACGGCGATGTCCCTCTTCTTCTCTTGAACCGTCATGACGAGGGTCGCCACGATGTTGAAGGTGGAAACGGCCACGATGAGGCCGATGACGAGAAAGAGCGTCGTCTGCTGGATCGCCAGCGCGGAGAAGAGCCCGCTGTTCATGGAGCGCCAGTCCGTCACCGAGAAGCCGCGGCCGGCGGCGGTCTCGACCGCATCGCGCGCCTCGTCGATCCTCTCGAAGGAATCGAGCTTCACCTCGACGACGTTCGCGGGGGGGCCCATGCGGGCGAGCCCGCGGAGCGTCTCCCGGTCGAGGAAAACCCATTCCGAGTCGTACTCGTAGAAGTTCGTCCGGAAGATCCGCCCGACGCGGAAGCGTCCCGTCCGAGGCGCGAAGCGCATGCCGCCGGGGGCGTTGTCCGGGATGGCGAGCGTGATCTCCTCCCCCTCACGCACGTCGAGCACCCGCGCCAGCTCCCGCCCGATCGCGGCCCCCGGCAGGTTTCCTGGACCGCCGCGCGCGAGGACCCGTTCCACGTCCGGAAGATACGTCTCGATCTGAGAGACCCGCCGCTCGCGCGCCGCATCGACGCCTTTGAGCACCGCGTCCGCCCCGTCGGGCGTCCGCTCCGAGATGGCGAGCCCCGACTGGTAGATGACGGGCGCGGTGGCCCGCACGCGCGCAACCCGCGCCAGCCGCCCCTCCAGCTCCGCGATGCCCGGGTCCGGCCCGGAGGCGAGGGAGAGCGGGAAGACCACGATCTCGACGTTGGCGCCGATCAGCTTCTGCCGGATCTCGGTGCGGTAACCGGAAAGAAGTCCCATCGCCACGACCAGGGCGCACACGCCGAGAGCGATTCCCCCCACGGAGAGCAGCGAGACCGCGGACACGAGCCGGGAAGGGCGCGAACGCAGGTACGCGAGCGCGACCTCCAGTGAGAGGGCGGTCAACGGCGCCGGGCCTCCATCGCCTCGAGGAAAGAGGCGAACAGGACGTTCGCGTCGTGCGGGCCCGGCGCGGCCTCGGGATGGAACTGCGCCGCCAGGATCGGCAGCGTCCGATGGCGGAAGCCTTCGAGCGTGCCGTCGTTCAGGTTGCGGTGCGTGGACTCGATCTCCCGCGGCAGGGTCGCATCCTCCACGGCAAAGCCGTGGTTCTGCGACGTGATCGCGACGGCGCCGGTCGCCAGGTCGGATACGGGATGGTTGGCGCCACGGTGCCCGAACTTCAGCTTGAACGTCTTCGCTCCCAGAGCGAGGCCCAGGAGCTGGTGGCCGAGGCAGATCCCGAAGATCGGCCGCTTCGGGATCAGCTTCTCGATCGTGCCGATCGGCCCCGCGAGCGCCGCCGGGTCGCCGGGCCCGTTGGAGAGGAAGATGCCGTCGGGATCGTCCCGGAGCACCTCCTCCGCGGTCGCCGTCGCGGGAAAGACGCGGACGCGGCAGGAGGCGGCGTTCAGCAGGCGCACGATGTTGCGTTTCATCCCGAAGTCGATCGCCGCCACGCGAAAGCGGTTTCCGTTGCCGTCGTGGACGCGTGTCTCGCGCGTCGAGACGGAGAGCGCGAGGTCGCTGCCGATCATTTCGGGGGATCCGCGGATCTGCGCGAGCAGCACCTCGGGGTCCGCGATCTCTGTGGAGATCCCCGCTCGCATGGCGCCCTCCGTCCGGATCCGCCGGACGAGCGCGCGCGTGTCCAGGCCGTGCAAGCCGGTCACCGCGTTGCGATCGAGATAGGACGCGAGACTCTCTTCGCCGCCCGTCCCGCTCCATCGGTCCGGGAAGTCGCGGCCGACGAAGCCGGCGACATGGACGCGGTCGGACTCCGCCTCGGAGGCGCGGATCCCGTAATTTCCGACGTGGGCGGCCGTCATCACGACGATCTGCCCCGCGTAGGACGGGTCCGTCAGGACCTCCTGGTAGCCGCTCATCGCCGTGTTGAAGACGATCTCGCCGAAGGAGGTGCCCGCGCGGCCGATCGCCTCGCCGTGGTATGCGGTCCCGTCCTCCAGAAGCAGCAGGCCCTTCACAGCTCGCGCCCCAGGACCGGGGCCATCCGGCGGATCTCCTCGGCGAGCTGGGCGAACATCTCCGGAAGCAGCGCCTGGGGACCGTCGGAGAGCGCGGCTTCCGGTCGGGAATGGACCTCGATCAAGAGGCCGTCCGCGCCCGCGGCGACCGCCGCCCGCGAGAGCGGAAGGACTTTCTGCCGCTTCCCGGTTCCGTGGGAGGGATCCACGACGATCGGCAGATGGGAGATCCGCTGGACGTACGGGATGGCGGCGAGGTCGAGCGTATTTCGCGTGTGATTGGCGAACGTCCTCACCCCGCGCTCGCAGAGCACCACGTCGTAGTTGCCCTCGGCGAGCAGGTACTCGGCCGACAGCAGCAGCTCCTCGATCGTCGCCGACATGCCGCGCTTGAGCAGGACGGGCTTTCGGAGCCGGCCGACCTTGCGCAGCAGCGAGAAGTTCTGCATGTTCCGCGCGCCGATCTGGAGGCAGTCCGCGTATTCGGCCACGAGCTCCGCCGACTCCGTATCGAGCACCTCGGTGACGATCGGGAGACCGGTCTCCTCGCGCACGCGGGCGAGGATCTTCAGGCCTTTTTCGCCCAGGCCCTGGAAGGAATAGGGCGAGGTGCGCGGCTTGAACGCGCCGCCGCGAAACAGCTGAGCCCCCGCCCCCCGCACGCTGTGCGCGATTTCGAGGGCCTGCTCTTCCGACTCGACGGCGCACGGACCGGCGATGAGCGCCAGGCGGGGCCCGCCCACCGGCACCCCGCCGATCGAGACGACGGTCGACTCGCGCTTGGACTCGCGCGAGACGAGCTTGTACGGCGCGGTGACCGGTATGACTTCCGCGACGCCCGGGAGGTTCTCGAAGGCCCCGGCGTCCACGCTCCCCTGGTTGCCCGTGATGCCGATCGCGGTCCTCTGGGAGCCGGGGATGGGGTGGGCCTGGAGGCCGAGCGCCCGGACGCTCCCGACGACGCGCCGGACGTCTTCCTCCGTCGCCGCGGCATCCATCACGATGAGCACGCGCGTATTCTGTCAAACACGTCGGCTTCGCTGGCGCGGGAC
>JBHENW010000127.1:0-11207 GCA_046261875.1 Thermoanaerobaculia bacterium
CGCTCAGGCCGTCCGAAGCGGTGATGGATTCCGACACTAGGATCCGGTCCTGCATCCCCTGACTCGGCGTGCCGTCGCGGTCGGCTCTCCCCCGGGGGAGGCGCGGACGGACATCTGGGCGGGAGGAGGGGGGTGGAGTATCTCTCACCGCGCGCCAGGAGGCGTGACCTACCAGGCTGGGTGTGGTGAGGCATGGCAGACAAGCGGTAGTTCAAGGGAGCCGAGGCCGGCTCCCCTTTCCTTTTTGAGGCGAAACACTCTCAGTAGGCGAGCGTGCTTTCCCAAAAACTGAGGTCCGAGTGCTCGACGGACCGACCGCCGGCCGGAGAGGCTGAGTACCGTATGAGTGGCAATTCTCGTTTCCTCCCAAACGTCCCGAGGCCGGTTGGGCTCCGCCTCGGTCCCCGGGCCGAGCGGCGCTCCACCGCGCAGCCGGCGCGCAGCCCATGCGCAGCCGGAGAAGGAGAACGCAGACGAACGCGTACGAATTGGCCCTGAGGAGAGGGGGACCGCCGAGCAGGGGAACGTCCTGAGAACACGACGTTTTTCTCTACTCAGACGAACGCGGACGAATGGGGCCTAGGTTCTCGGGAGACTTCTCGGCTTTGCTTTCAAGGCCGCGGCACGGGTTCGAGTCCCGTTGGGGCCACCACACAAGCTTCCTCGCTCAACCCTCCTCCCCCGACATAGCCCGCTCGGCCATCCCTTCCTCACGCTGGCCAACGATCCGGTCTGCGGCTCCGTACACCTGCCGTGCGCATTCTCCGGAAGGAGCTCGAGCGCCTCGGAGAACCGCTGCAGGCCAGGCGGTGATCCCCCGCGAAACCGCATGGCGGACTCGAGGATCGGAGGCCTTCGGACGAAACGCGGGTGCCGCGCTTGGCCTCGCACTCGCGCTGCTCCTCGGGCGCGCGGTGACATGGCAAGCGGCCCCCGATCAGCTCCCCGGAGCGGCCAAAGCAGCGGGAGTCGATCCGAGGGGAGACGTCGTCCGATGGGCAATCTTCCTGACGCTTCCGATCCTCTGCGCATGGTTTGGAGGCCAACTCTGACGTCGCTTCCCGATCGGAACACTGACGGCGAGAGCGCGGGCGCTGAGCGTGCCGGCGCCGGTGTTCGGGATTCTGATTGCTCTGCCAGTCCTACTGACGCGAGACCTTGCGCGAGCTCTGAGTGTCGCGGCCGTCGGCGCCGGGTTCTGTTGGGCTGCGGGGAATCGACGGCTCGGGCTTGCGCGACTCGGCTCGATCGGCCTGCCGGTGGCCGCCGCTTTCGCAATCGTCTTGTGGACCTTGCTCGCGCGGTCGGCGCTATCGCGCGGCATAGGAGCGTGGACGCTCGCGGTCGCGCTTTTCGGGATCGCTCTGGGTCTCGCCTGGGTCCTCGGAAGCAGAGACCTCGAAAAGGGCGCTCCATTTCTAGGCGCTGCGGTGCTCCTCCTGCCCATTGCGGGGTGGGGGAGCAGGCCCGAGAAAATCTCCGTCACGGCGGCAGTCGCGGGCCTCTTACTGCCATCTCTTGCCGCCTTGGTCGCACGCTGGCTGCCGGCGCTGGTCGGCTGGTGCCGACGGCTCGCCGTCTTCGTCTTGCTCCCCGGCTGCTTCACCGCGCTCGCGGCCACGTACAGTTTCAAGGGGCCGGCGGTCATGGCCGTTTTCGAGGACGGCCATGGCCTGATGCCGGCGTCGGAATACTTGCGCGGGGAGATTCCCTATCGCGACTTCGTTCCGGGGCATGGCTATCTGGGCGACGGTGGCCTTCAGGTTGCCGGGCTCGCGCTGTATGAGAACTCATACCGGGGCGCAGTCCTGCCCGCGCGGATCATCGGTGCCTTCTACTGGCTCGTCATATTTCTCCTTGGCTTCGCCGCGACGGGCAGCCCTTCCGCCGCCTTTGCCGCCGTTGCGCTCTCTTTCCTAGCATTCCCCGAATACGCGTTTCTGCGCGGTCTCCCATCGATCGCGGCCTCGGCCCTCGCCGTATACGCGGCTCGGGCACGATCGGAGCGTGCGTGGTACTGCTCGGGTCTCGCGGTTGCGCTGAGCCTTCTTTGGGCCGTCGAGTTCGCCTTGTACACGCTGCCGGTCCTCTTCGTCGCGCTCCTCACAGCGCGCGGAAATCGGACCCGCATGCTCCGCTCATCGGTGGGTGGGCTCGTCACGGGCTTGCTCGCACTATGCGGCATCTTTCTGGGCGTCGGGGTCCTGGGCGAGTTCCTCGAAACGACCTTTCTCTATGTCCCCTCGCTCCTCCCGGCCTACGCGACGGGACCGTCCCGGCTCCGCGGCTTCGGGATGCTCTCGTTCCTCCGTGAGAAGGACGCGTTTTTTGTGGCGTTTTGCTGCGCGGCCGCGGTGGTTCTCGCCACACGGATCTGGAGAGCTCCGGTGGTCGGCCCGAGAGCGCGCGGGCTGTTACCGCTCCTGGTGTGGGTATTGGTTGCGGTCCTTTCGGTCGTGGAGCGAAACCACGTCGAGTACGCGGCCGTCCTCGTTCCTCTCGGGATCGTCTCGCTCGTTCGCTGGCTCAAGAGTCACCGCCCATGGAACGCCCCTCGCTCTGTCATAGCCGCGGTGATTCTCGCTTGCGGTCTCCTCGTCTGGCGGCCCCGGGCGTTCGTTCCGACCCTCGCGGTCGCGGTGGCGGTTCCGGCGGGCCCGCATACCCTCGCATCCTTTCCGGAACTGCCGCGCGGTCGAGGGGCGGTTTTTTCTGCCGATGATGCCCGAATAGTCCGTTCGGCGGCTGAATTTCTCAAAAGCGGAGCTTTGACCTCGTCGGAAACGTGGTTCGACTTCAGCAGTCAGCCCGGCCTCTATTTCCTCTTCGACCGCGACTGTCCGATCCGTTATTCCGAGACCGGCTTCCACGAAGCGCCGGAGCGTCAGGCAGAGGTCATCGACTCTATTGACCGCAACCGACGCGTGAAAGCGGTCCTCATGACGGCCAGTGACTGGAGCGAGACGATCGACGGAGTGCCCAACTCCGTCCGCGCGCCCCTGGTTGCCGCGTTCGTCCGGAGCCGTTTCCGCCCGTTCTACGAGCGGGACGGCGTTCAGTTCTGGCTGCGTCGCGCGACCGAGTGAAGCCCTCCACGTATCATTCGCGCCGTGGAACCCGACGACCCGGCGGCGGTGCCCGCGGCCTCCATTACGGCGCAGCCCGAGGTCCGCGAGGCTCTGAAAGAGGCCTCCCCCGCGACGACCCCCCACAAGCAGTCGGGGCGGTTGCTCCGGCTGCTGCTCCATGGCGCGGGGGCCGCGGTCCTGGTCGTCATCGCTTTCCTGGCCCGTGGCGGGGAGCTCGGCGGCGCGATGGCCGCCGAGTGGATTTACCGGGTCCTCGTCGCCGGCGCCCTGACCCTCGCTTATCTCGCGGTCTACGAGATCGCCGCCTACCTCGTCCTGCCCCGGATCCAGAACCCGGCCGCGCGCTTCAATGTGCGCCGGGTCATGAAGCTCGTCGTCGCGCTGCTCCTCGTCCTTTCGCTCGCGTCGCTCTTCTTCGTGGGCTGGTACGGAGCCGCCGTCTCGGTCGGGGTCGTCTCGCTGATCCTCGGCCTCGCTCTGCAGACGCCGATCACGAGCTTTTTCGCGTGGATCTTCATCCTGGTCCGCCGCCCCTATCGGGTGGGGGACCGCATCCGCATCGGCGAGGCGACGGGGGACGTCATCGACGTCAGCTATCTCGACACGACCCTCTGGGAGTTTGGGGGCGAGTTTCTCTCGAGCGATCACCCGAGCGGCCGACTGATCAAGTTCCCCAATTCCCTCGTCTTGAGCTCCACCGTCTACAACTACTCGTGGCCCCTGTTCCCGTACATCTGGAACGAGATCACCATGCAGATCGCTTACGAGAGCGATCTCGACTTCGTGGCCTCCACGCTGCGGCGCGTGGTCGAAGAAGAGCGGGGCCGCGCCATGACCGAGCGGATCAATGTGTACCGGGGTCTGCTGGCGCGGACGCCTGTGGACGAGCTCGAGGTGGACGAGCGGCCCTCCGTCCTTTTCCGGACGAGCGCGAACACCTGGATCGAGGCGACGGTCCGTTACCTCGTGGCGCCGCGCCGCGCGGGACGGGTGAAAACGGCGCTCACGCGGAAGATCCTGACGGAGCTGAACCAGGCTCCCGACAAGGTGCTCTTCCCCAAGGCGAACCTTCGCTAGACGCCTCCGGCGAAGCCTACCCGGTGCCGGTCTGATCGTGGGGGGCGTGGACCGGCTTGGACTCAGGGGAGCCCTTCTGCCGTAGGAAGATCGAAAGGACCACGATCGACCCGACGGCCAGAAACTCGCTCTGCCAGTTCTGAAAGGACTCGAACCAGAATCGCGCGCTCTTCATGTACTCGCCGAGCGTCACTTCGGCCTGCCCGTGATCGAGCCGTTCCTCGTTGTACAGGGAGAGGCCGCCGCTCGCGTGGCCGAGAAATGACGCCAGGAACAGGACGAGGAAGGCGAGGCCGAGCGAATTCTCGTAGAGCTTGAGCGCGATGCCTCCCCGGCGGACCGGCGAGGGCGCCTTCGGATCGTTCCGGTGCTTCTCGGGATCTTCGTCGACCTCTTCCTTGCCGCGCATCTTCTTGGACTCGGCCGAACCCTTCTGGCGAAGGAACACGGTCAGGACGACGTAGAAGCCCATCTGAAGGAACTCGCTTTCCCAGTTCTCGAAGACCGCCTCCATGAAGTGGCCGCTCGTCAGATACGCGGAGAGCGCGACCGGATGGCGACCGTGCTCCTCCCGATCGTCGTTGTAATCGTGAAGACCGGTGAGCGTCTGCCCCACCAGGAACGTGAAAAAGAAACCGGCGAAGAGGACGAGTGAGAGACCGTTCTCTCGAAGGAAGCGTTTCATCGAATACCTCCGCGTTAGCGGCCCGCGGCTGCAATGGATGTGCCCGGCGTTTTCAGCGGGCGAGCAAGCTCCACAGCAGGCCGGCGACCGCTCCGCCCGCGATGACCCAGAGGACGTCGAGCCGAAACCGGCGCAGCGCGACGAACGCAGCGACCATGAGAGCCGCTCCGAAGAAGTCGATCGGGGGCTGCTCTCCGCTCCTCCAGAGCACGGCAAGCCCGAAGACGAGAGCGAGCTGGAGGATGACGCCGACGACGGCGGCCGTGATTCCGGAGAGCGCTGCCGCCAGCTTGCGACTCCCGCGCAGCTTCTCGATGTAGGGCGCGCCCAGGAAGATGAAGAGAAAAGAGGGGACGAACGTGGCCCAGGTCGTGAGCAGCCCGGCGAGCACGGCGCTGCCGGCGGGGCTCATCCCCTCGGGATGGTGCCAGCCGGCCATGAACCCGATGAACTGGAGCACCATGATGAGCGGGCCGGGAGTCGTCTCGGCAAGCGCCAGCCCGTCCACCGCCTCCAGCGGAGTGATCCAGCCGAACCGTCCTGCCGCCGCCTGGGTGACGTAGGCCAGAACGGCGTAGGCGCCGCCGAAGGTCACGAGCGCGGCCCGCATGAAGAACGAGTAGATCTGGGCGTGGACGCTCTCCGCGCCGCGCCAGAGCGTCACGAGGAGCAACGGGATGAGCCAGAGCCCCAGTCCGATCGTGAGAACGGGGAGCATCGGGCGGAGCGCGGTGCGACGGCCGGCCGGCGCGTCGGTCCCGTCGGTTCCGGCGGCGTCCGGTCGGGAGACGGCGCCGGCCCCGGTGAGCTCCGGCCACAGGTTGCCCGCCGCGGCGCCGAGCAGCCCGGCGCCGACCACGATCCATGGAAACGGGACGTTCCAGAACGCGATCGCGATGAACGCGGCTGCGGCGATGAGCGCGAGCGCGAGGTGCCGGACGGCGCGGCGCCCGATCCGGATCGCGGCGTCGAGCACGATCGCGAGGACGACCGGCTTGAGACCGGCCAGGACCGCGGAAACGACGGGGTTCGCACCGTGCGCGGCATAGACCCAAGAAAGCGCCAGGAGAACGAAGACCGACGGCAGAACGAAGAACGTACCCGCGACGAGCCCCCCGCGGATGCCGTGGAGGAGCCACCCGAGGTACGTCGCGAGCTGCTGCGCTTCCGGGCCGGGAAGGAGCATGCAGAAGTTGAGGGCATGCAGGAAGCGCTCTTCCGAGATCCAGCGCCGGCGCTCGACGAGGTCGCGATGCATGATCGCGATCTGGCCCGCCGGCCCACCGAAGTTGATGCAACCAAGCCGGAGCCAGTACCGGAACGCCGTCCGGAAATCCGGCGGGGACACGGTCTCTCCTCCGCCTCCCGAGTCGAAACGCTGCTGACTCTCCATCCGTGCGCGGAGTGTAGCGGCGCGCCTCTATAATTCTCCCGCCCTCGAACGGCCTTCTCATGCAGCACCCCGTCGCGCGCCTCGCGGCCCTGTTACTCTGCCTCCATGTCCTCGGGTGCGACGAAAAGCCGCGTGGCGGGAGCGAACCCCTGAGCGCCGCGACGCCGACGGCCCTCCCTGCGGCCGTGCGGGACGTCCACTCCTACGCCGATCCCGGCTCCGCCCGGGTCCGCCACGTCGATCTCGATCTGGAGGTCGTCTTTCCCGAACGGATCCTGAAGGGAGCGGCCGCCCTCCGCGTGGAGCGCCCCGCGGGTTCGGACGCGCCGCTCGTGCTCGATACCCGGGACCTCGCGATCGAGCGCGTCGAGTCGTCTCAGGACGGGGCGAGCTGGTCGCCGGCCGAGTTTCAGCTCGGGCCGTCGGACAAGGTCCGCGGCGCGCCGCTCACGGTGATGCTTCCCGCCGACGCGACGCAGGCCCGGGTCTCCTACCGCACGTCCCCCAGGGCGAGGGCGCTCCAGTGGCTCGAACCGTCCCAGACGGCCGGCCGGAAACACCCGTTCCTCTTCACGCAGTCGCAGGCCATCCACGCGCGCAGCTGGATCCCCCTCCAGGACAGCCCGGGGATCCGCGTGACGTACACCGCGCGCATACGGACGCCGCCGCAGCTCTCCGCCGTCATGAGCGCGCGCAACGACCCGAAAGCGGCCCGCGGCGGAGAGTACCGCTTCGAAATGCCGCAGGCGATCCCGTCCTACCTCATCGCGCTCGCCGTCGGAGACCTCGGGTTCGCGCCCATCGGCCGCCGCTCCGGCGTGTACGCGGAGCCTCCGGTGCTGCCTCCCGCGGCCTCCGAATTCGCCGACACCGAGCGCATGATGGAAGCGACGGAGCGTCTCTTCGGGCCGTACCGGTGGGAGCGCTACGACCTGCTCGTCCTGCCCCCGAGCTTCCCATTCGGCGGGATGGAAAACCCCCGTCTCACCTTCGCGACGCCGACGATCCTCGCGGGCGACCGGAGCCTCGTGTCGCTCGTGGCGCACGAGCTCGCGCACTCCTGGTCGGGCAACCTCGTCACCAACGCAACCTGGCGGGATTTCTGGATCAATGAGGGCGTCACGACGTACATCGAGCGCCGGATCATGGAAGAGCTGTACGGCCGCGAGCGGGCCGAGATGGAATGGGTGCTGGGGCGCCAGGACCTCGAAAAAGAGATCGCCGGCATTGCGGACGAGCTCGAGATCCTGCACATGGACCTGAGCGCGCGCGATCCGGACGACGGCTTCACCGACGTCCCGTACGAAAAGGGCGCCCTCTTTCTCCGCCACCTCGAAGAGGTCTTCGGCCGGGAGCGCTTCGACCCGTTTCTCCGGAACTTCTTCGACGAGTTCGCCTTTCGCAGCATCACGACGGAGGAGTTCGTGGGCTACCTGGAGGAGCGACTTCTCGCCCAGGCCCGGGATCAGGCGGCACGCATCCCGTTGAAGGAATGGATCGAGTCTCCGGGGATCCCCGCCTCCGCTCCCCGCTTCGCCTCGGCGCGTTTCTCCGCGGTAGAGGATCAAGGGCGCCGATGGATCGCGGGCGAGCTCTCCGCAAGCGCGATCCCGGCGCAGAAGTGGACGACGCACGAATGGCTCCATTTCCTGCGTGCGCTCCCCTCGCCCCTGCAGGGCGGGAAGATGGCGGACCTGGATCGGGCGTTCCGGCTGACCGGGGCCGGGAACGCGGAGATCACCAACCAGTGGCTCCTGATGACGATCGCCGCGGGCTACGAGCCCGGGTTCCAACGGCTCGAGGAGTTCCTGACCTCCATGGGTCGGCGCAAGTTCGTCAAGCCGCTCTTCGAGGCCCTCGTGAAAACCGAGGAAGGTCGCCGCCGGGCGCTCGCCATCTACCGCAAGACCCGTCCGCTCTATCATCCGATCACGGTGGAGACCGTGGACGAGATCGTGAAATGGCCGGCGTAGAGCCCGTGCCGCCCGTCCCTCCCGCGCCGTCGCAGATGCCCGGCGTTTGTCCGCTCGACTGTCCCGACGCGTGCAGCCTGGAGGTGACCGTAGCGGACGGCCGCGTGGTGGCCGTGGGCGGCAGCCACGTCAACCCCGTCACGAACGGGTACATCTGCGCCAAAGTCCGCCGGCTTCCCGAGCACGTCCACGGCGCGGCGCGCGTCCGGTACCCGAGGATCCGCGAAGGGGCCAAGGGAGCCGGGACCTTTCGCCGGGCGAGCTGGGACGAGGCGCTGGCGCGGATCGCGGCGGAGCTCAGGCGGCTGGCGGATGCCGGAGAAGGCGAGGCGATCCTTCCGCTCTCCTACGGCGGATCGAACGGCTATTTCTCGCAGGACACGTCGGACGCCCGGCTCTTCTCGCGGCTGGGAGCGTCGCGCCTGGCCCGCACGGTCTGCTCCGCGCCCTCCACGGCGGCCGCCATCGGCCTGTACGGAAAGATGGAGGGGATCTCGATCCCCGACTACGCGCACTCGCGGCTCATCGTCGTCTGGGGGATGAATCCGGCGGTCTCAGGAATCCACCTGCTGCCTCACATCCTGGAAGCCCGCAAGCGGGGGGCGCGGCTGGTCGTCGTCGATCCCCGGCGCACGCGGCTCGCCGAGCAGGCCGACCTCCACATCGCTCCGCGCCCGGGCACGGACCTGCCCCTGGCACTCTCGATGATCCGCTGGTTCTTCGAGACGGGGAACGCCGACGCCGCGTTTCTCGCGGAGCACACGACCGGAGCCGAGGAGCTCGCCCGGCGGTCGGCGCCCTGGACGTTCGAGCGCGCCGCGGAGCCGGCCGGCGTGGATCCGAAGCTCCTCGAGGCGTTCGCGACGCTCTATGCCTCGACGCATCCGGCCTCGATCCGGTGCGGCTGGGGCCTCGAGCGAAACCGCAACGGGGGCTCCGCGACCGCCGCCATCCTCGCCCTCCCGGCCGTGGCCGGGAAGTTCGGCGTCCGCGGGGGCGGCTATACCCTGAGCAACACCGGGGCATGGGACCTTTCGTCCTGGAGCGCCGCGGCCGAAAAGCCCGCCGGCACGCGGGAGCTCAACATGAACCGGCTCGGCCGCGACCTCCTGCAGACGGAGCGGCCGGTCCGCCTGCTGTTCGTGTACAACGCCAACCCGCTCGCGACGCTCCCCAATCAGGAGAAAGTGCGCGCCGGGCTTCTGCGGGAGGACCTCTTCACGGTCGTCTTCGATCCCGTCATGACGGACACTGCGCTCTACGCCGACGTCGTTTTGCCGGCGACGACGTTTCTCGAACGGGACGAGATGTCCCGCGGCTACGGCGCGTATGCGCTCCAGCGGGGGCGGGCCGTCATACCTCCGGTCGGGGAGTCGCGTCCCAACCACGAGGTCTTCGCGGAACTGTGCAGGCGGACCGGCGTTGCGAGGCCGGGCGACCCGGAGACGGCCGACGAGATGGCAGAGGCGATCCTCCAGCGCAGCGCGCTCGGCGAAGAGCTCCGCGCCTCCCTCGAATCCGGAGGCCTCGCCCATCCGGCGGCCGGCCCGAGCCCGATCCAGTTCGTGGACGTGTTCCCGCGCACGCAAGACCGCAAGATCCACCTGGTGCCCGAGTCGCTGGACCGCGAAGCCCCCCTCGGGCTGTACGGCTATCGCGAGGACCCGGCGACGGCACGGTTCCCCCTCGCGCTCATCTCGCCGGCGACGGATCGCACCATCAGCTCGACTCTCGGCGAGCTCGTGCGGGAACGGATTCCCGTCGAAATGCATCCCGCCGACGCGGCGGTCCGAGGCATCGCGACCGGAGACCTCGTGCGCGTGTACAACGAGTGGGGGGAGACTCGTTGCCCCGCGCTCGTCAATCCGGCTCTCCGGCCCGGTCTCCTCTACCTCCCCAAGGGGCTGTGGAGCCATAACGCGCTCGACCCGAGGACGGTCAACGCGGTCGTCCCCGACACCTTCACGGACCTGGGAGGGGGCGCCTGCTTCAACGACACCCGCGTGGAGCTCGAGCGCCTCCCGGCATGAGCGGCTGGCCGGCTACGGGGGCCGAAGAGAGGAGCCTGCGGCAGCGCCGGCTCGCCGCGGCGCTCGGTGTGACACTCGCCGCGCTCGTCCTGGAGGTCGCCGGGGGACTCTACTCCCGGAGCCTCGCGCTGCTGGCCGATGCGACGCATCTCTTCGCCGACATCGCCGCCCTGATCCTGGCCTACGCGGCCATGAACCTGGCGGGCCGGGCGCCCACCGGCAAGCACACGTTCGGCTTTTCGCGCGCCGAGGTGCTCGCCGCGTTCGTCAACGCCCAGTTGCTGCTCGTCCTCGCCCTTTACATCTGCTGGGAGGCGATTCAGCGCATGAGCGAGCCCGTCGCGGTCCGCACGGGGGTGATGCTCGGCGTCGCGGTGGCCGGCCTCTTCGCGAACCTGATCGCGATGCGCCTGCTCGGCCCCGTCCGTGGCAAGAACCTCAACATGCGCGCCGCCTATCTCGAGGTGGTGATGGACACCGTGGGCTCGCTCGCGGTCGTGGTCGCCGCGATCGCGATTCCGGCGACGGGCTGGGGATGGCTCGACCCGGCGGTCTCCGGCGTGATCGCCGTCCTGATCCTCCCGCGCGCAGTCTCCCTGCTCAAGCAGTCCGCGCACATCCTGCTCGAAGGCGCTCCGAGCGAGGTCGACCTCGCGGCGCTACGCCGCCGCATCCTGGAAGTGCCGGGGGTCGAGGAGATGCACGACGTGCATTTCTGGACACTCACTTCGGGAGTCCACTCGGCGAGCCTCCACATCCGCGCCGCCGGCGACAGCGCGCGGCTGCAGGTCCTGCAGTCCGTCCAGGCCGTGCTGCGGGAGGAAGCGGGGGTGGACCACGCGACGATCCAGGTCGAGTGGGGAGCGGAAGCGGCCTGCCAGTCCTACCCCGAGCACGCCTAACCGTCGGCTCCGCTTGCGCGGGACCTGCGCCTCCGGCGCACCGGCGAGCGGCTCGCCC
>JBHENW010000128.1:0-16584 GCA_046261875.1 Thermoanaerobaculia bacterium
CGCGGCTACATCCCCTAACGTCGCTTCCGCTCGCTCGGGCCCTGCCTTTCGGCATCGGCGAGCGGCTCGCGGACAGCGCTCGACCGCTCGCCTGGTCCCTCGCTCGCTGCCGCTCCCGCGGCGCGAGGCTCCTCCGAGGGCTTAGACTCCTCGCGCCGCGAACAGGGCTCGCTAACGCCCTGTCCGGACCCGGACTTTGTAGGTCAGTTTCGCTTCGCCTCCGGCCGGGACCGGCAGGTCGAACTCGGCGACCGTCGCGCTTCGGCGCTTCGGAGGAATCGACGACTCGATGATCGTCCACTCCCCGGGGAAGCTCTCGCGCACGGTTACGACGACGGCCTCCTTCTTGCGGCTCGTGACGGTCACCTCCCAGGCCGACTCCGTCACGAACCGGTCGGTCTGCTGAAAGCTGACCTGACGGCGGCGCGCAGCGAGGTCGAAAGCTTCGGAAGTCTCGATCTCTACGTCGGTCTTCTCGGCCGTGTGCTCGATGCGGTCCTCGCCCGTGAAGACCGTTCCGCCGTCGGCATAGACCCGGACGACTCCGGCCGGAAGCGCCTTCTCCAGCGCCCGCGTCGCAACGCGGTACCCGACGACGACCGGCACCCGCTGCGTCTCGTCGTTCTGGCCCATCCAGAAGGTCGTCCGCACGAGATACCGCTTCTCCAGCGCCACGGCGGCGTTCTCCGCGAGGGGGATCGTGGTGCGCCCGGCGGAGAGGGGCGCCGGCTGCGGCACGTCGTAGATGCGCGACTCGGAGAGCTCCGCGGACTGCGCCACGCTCGCCTCCATCGCCATCATTCCGGACTGGCGCATCATGGCCCCGGGCGGCGCTTCCGGGGCCGTCCGGAGGACGCCGGCCAGCAGACGCAAGCGCGAAGGCCGGAAATCCGCCCCGCTGCGGTTGTCCACCGTGAACCAGCCCTCGAGGCGCCCGGTCTTCTCGTCCGGCGACAGGGTCAGGGCGTAATCGGCGCGCCACGTCAGTCCGGACACGAGATAGCGCGACGTCAGATCTCGCGGTCCGGCGCGTTCGCTCGCGAGCCGGAGCGTCACGCCGGCCAGCGCGCGCCCGGCGAGAGCGGGCGCCGGGACGGAGATCCGCGCGTCCGGCTCTCCGTAAACGAGCTCGCCCGACTCCCGGAACAGGACCATGTCGGGCGTGGGTCCGTGGACGGCGAGGACTTCCGCCTCGACTGCCGCGCCTCCCGGCCGCTGGAGGCGGACCGTGCGACCCACGAGGCTCGCCAGCCACCCCTGCCCCTCCCCGGTCTGGCCCGTCAGCGGTGCGGAGAGACCGAGCGACCGCACGCCGGCCTCGCGGGTGTTCACGAGGCTCCACGTCTCCGTGCGGGTCGCCGGGGGAGCGTTTTCCCAGACGAGCTCCACCTCGCCGGCCGGAAGCGTGACGCGGCGGGTCTCCAGGACGACCGCGAGATCCTGGTTCGTCACGACGAGCTGCTGAGCGCCGCCTTCGGGCGCCGTGACCCGATTCGCCGCGCGGGGCTGCCCCCCGAGGTCCGCAGGCACCATGAGACCGCAGAGACACGTGAAGCCGATCGCGAGCAATCGTCGGCGCATCCGATCTCCTCCGAACAGGCAGTTTATCCTCCGATTCGCGCACGTCCGGCGCCTTCGGGGGCGGACCCGCGTGCTAACATCCGCGCCGCTTTGGCTCCCGAAGGCACATCCGCGTGGGCGCTCGTCCTCGGTGCGTCCTCCGGCTTCGGGGAGGCCTGCTCGCTCGGTCTGGCGCGCGCCGGGTGGAACATCTTCGGCGTTCACCTGGACCGCAAGGGGACCCAGCCCAACGTGGATCGCATCGTCGCCGGGATCGCGGCCGTCGGACGCCAGGCGGAGTTCTTCAACGTCAACGCCGCGGACGACGGCAAGCGTGGCGAGGTGCTGGCGGCGATCGCCGGGAAATGCGGCGACGCTCCCCCCGAAGCGCGCGTCGGCGTCCTCCTCCATTCCCTCGCGTTCGGGACCCTCAAGCCGTTCTTCGCGGAAACGCGCGAGGCGTCCATCACGAAAGCGCAGCTCGAGATGACGCTCGACGTCATGGGCAATTCCCTCGTGTACTGGACCCAGGACCTCTTCTTCGCTCAACTCTTTGCTCCGGGTGCGCGGGTCTTCGCGATGACCTCCGCGGGCGACCACATCGTCTGGCCCGCCTACGGCGCGGTTTCGGCCGCCAAGGCGGCGCTGGAGTCCTACGTGCGGCAGCTCGCGGTGGAGCTGGCTCCCCACCGCATCTCCGTCAACGCGCTCCGGGCGGGCGTGACCGACACGCCCGCTCTGCGGAAGATCCCGGGCAACGAGGCGATGATCGAGCGGGTCCTCGCAATGCACCCGGCCGGAAGGCTGACGACGCCCGCGGACGTGGCCGGCGCCCTCGTGGCGCTGTGCGCGGGACCGGCCGCCTGGGTGACGGGGAACGTGATCGGCGTGGACGGCGCCGAAGACGTGGCGGGCGGGCGGTGACGGGGGCGCCGATCCGCTGTCCCGTGGTTTGAGCATTCCCCCCGCGCCGTCTCCCCCGGCCGCCGTCGACTCCTTCGAGCTCATTCAGGAGAAGGGCGGGATCCGCGAGTGGAAGCTCCGGAGCAATGGCCTGCGGCTGCTCCTGCTCCAGAATCGCGTGGCGCCGGTTGCGACGTTCTGCATCGTTTACCACGTCGGCAGCCGCAACGAAGCCGTGGGCTACACGGGCGCCACGCACCTCCTCGAGCACCTCATGTTCAAGGGGACGCCGGAGTACAACCGGGACAGCGGAACGGCCGTCGCCGCCGTGCTCGAAGCGCTCGGCGCACGCTTCAACGCGACGACCTGGTTCGACCGCACGAACTACTACGAAACGATCCCCTCTGACCAGCTCGACGCCGTCGTCCGGCTGGAAGCGTCCCGGATGCGCGGATCGCTCATCCGGGACGAAGACCGGGCGCCCGAGATGACGGTCGTGCGCAACGAGTTCGAGCGCGGGGAGAACTCGCCTTTCCAGGTCCTCTACAAGCAGACCTTCGCCGTGGCGTACCGCGAGCACCCGTACCACCATCCGACCATCGGCTGGCGCAGCGACATCGAGGGGGTCTCGACCGAGCGGCTCAAGGAGTTCTACGACGTCTTCTACCACCCCAACAACGCGACGGCGATGCTGATCGGCGACTTCGAGGAGCAGGAAGCGCTCGCCACGATCGAGCGGCACTTCGGGCGTATCCCCCCGTCGTCCCGTCCGATCCCCTCCGTGTACACCATCGAGCCCCCGCAGGAAGGCGAGCGGCGCTTTCTCGTCCGACGCGCGGGCCGCGTCGCCTGGACGGCGCTCTCCTGGAGGACGGTCGCCGCGCTCCACCCCGACACCCACGCCCTGGCGGTGCTGGGCAACGTGATGGGGGGCGGCCTGACGTCGCGGCTCTACCAGGCCCTCGTCGAGAAAAGCCTTGCGCTCTCCGTGACGGTCGTGCCGTGGCAGCTGCGGGATCCCGGGCTCTTTTCCGTTTTCTGCCCGGTGCGCCCGGGCGTGGAGCCGGCCGCGGTCGAGCAGACGGTCCGGGGAGAGATCGGCCGCCTGATCCAGGACGGCGTGACGGAGGGCGAGGTCGAGAAAGCCCGCACGCAGATCGAGGCGGAAGTCATCTTCGACCGCGACTCGACCGACCAGATCGCCGCGGCGCTGTCCGAAGCGATCGCCGTCGCGGATTGGAAGTGGTACGCGGACTACCCGGCCGCGATCCGGCGGGTCACCACGGAAGACGTCCGGCGCGTCGTCCAGACCTATCTCCAGGAGGACGCGTTGACGGTCGGTCTCTTTCTGCCCCGCTCCGAGGGGCTCGATGGCGATGGTCAGCCGGAAGGCGAAGAAGAGTGAGCGAGCTTCCCGCAGCGGAGTCCCCGACGGCGGCGACTCCGGCCGCGGCGCCCGCCCGGCTCTCCTTCGCGGAGGCCGTGCGCCAGCGGACGCTCGAGAACGGGGCGCGCCTGCTCGTTCTCGAGAACCACTTCAACCCGACGGTGTCGCTGTCGGGCTCCCTTCACGCGGGGACTCTTTTCGCTCCGCCGGGGCGGCGCCTGATCGCCTCCGTGGCGGCGGGCGAGCTCCAGAAGGGGACGGAGCGCCGCACGAAGCTGCAGATCGCGGAGGAGCTGGAGAGCCGGGGGGCATCGCTGTCGTTTTCCGCCGACGCGTCGGACCCCGTGGGCCTCGACGTCGGAGGATCGGCGCTGTCGCGCGACGTGGAGATGCTGCTCGATACCCTCGTGGAGATCCTGCGGTCGCCATCCTTTCCCCAAGAGGAGCTCGAGAAGGAGAAGAAGCGCCTCGTCGGCGCCATCCGCCAGCAGCAGGACCAGACCTCCGTGCGGGCGTACGAGGCGGCCACCCGCAGGATCTACCCGCCGGGACACCCGCTCCACCGGGCCCGCGGGGAAGACCGGATCGCGAAAGTCGAAGCGCTGAATCGCGAGGACCTCCTGGCGCATTACGAGACCCGGTACGGCGCGGGAACGCTTCTTCTGGTCGTCGTGGGGGACGTGACGGCCGAACGGATCCTCGACGGCCTGGAAAGGAGGCTCGGCGACTGGCGTCTCGGCCCCGGAGCCGAGGTGCCGGCCGTTCCCGCCCCGCCCCCCGCTCCCGGTCGCGAGACGGTCCACATGCCCGACAAGGCGAGCGCAGACGTCCTGATGGTGCAGCCGGCGGACCTCCTACGCACCGACCCGGATTTCCTCGCCTGTTCTCTGGCCAATGCCGCGCTGGGACAGTCCTCACTGACCTCCCGGCTCGGCGTCCGGGTCCGCGACGTGGAAGGCCTGACGTACGGCATCCACTCTTCCTTCTCGGCGACCCACATACCAGGCGCCTTCACCGTCAGCCTCACGGTGAAGCCCGAAAGCCTCGAGGCCGCGATGCAATCCACGCTCGAAGAGGTTTCGCGTTTCGTGAGCTCCGGGATGACGGCCAAGGAGCTCGCCGAGGAGAAGAGCTCGCGAATCGGGCGGTTCAAGGTGGACCTGGCCGCCAACTCCGGCATCGCCCAAGCGCTCGACGCCGCGATGTACTACGGATTCGGCGTGGACTACCTCGACCGCTTCCCGGGTCTCGTCGCGGCGATCTCGAAAGAGGAAGCGGACGCGGCTTTCGCACGCCGCGTTTCGGCCGACCGCTTCACGATCGTTGCCGCCGGAACTTTGTAGATAGTCCACGGCTCCGGTTCGCGTGAGCGAGCGAGGGACCAGGCGAGCGGAAGCAACGGCTCTTTACCGGCCAGCGCCTGCGTGACAGAATCGCCGCCGGAGGAAACGCTCATTCCGAGACGCCCGCAGTACCGCAAACCGATCCGGCGCCGCCCGGGGGAGGCCCCCCCGACCCACCGCGTGTACCTCGCCAACGAGGCCCCGATGAGGGAAGGGCCGGCCGGCGACGGGAAGACGTACTTCCGCGCGCGGTTCGATACGGAGCCATCCCCCGAGTGGATGCGGGCCTACCGCGCCGGCATCCTGGGCATGCCGGCGGAAGATCGCGACGCGGTCATGCGCTTCGAGTTCCAGGGGGACTCCGTGCGCTTCGCCGCCGTGGACACCGAGGTCACGCGGCTGCGCAAGGTACTGGAGCGCCGCGTGGAAGCCGTCAACTCGATCCTTTCGGGCGGACGGAGCGGTCCGGCCGAGACCTAGAGTCCCCGATCCCTACCGGGATCCCTCCCACTCCAGCCTGCGGTAATCGAATCCCGATACCTGCTTCGCGTCCCACTTGATGACGTCGAAGTAGGGGGAGAGGTCGAAGTCCCTCGGCACGCACAGCGTCGGATGCCGGGCCCGCAGGAAGCCGCTGTAGGCATAGCGAGTCGGGCGCCCCAGGAGCTGCTGCCGGACCCGCTCCCCGACCGTCCTCGGGCGCCTTCGCGGGCGGCCGGGCAGGATCGGAAATCCGACCTGCCCGAAGGCCTCGGCCAGCAGCGAGGAGCAGATGGTCTCGGTCTCCCGGCCGCTGCCGAAGTGGAGCGCATCCTCGCGCAGCCGGGACGGCACGAGGTGGAAGGGGAGCAGGTAGCGCATCAGGTCGAGGAAATTGCGGCGATCGTAACGCCATCCGATCCGGGAGATGGCGTAGTCGAGAACGGCCTCGCGGTCCTCCGGCGTGAGGCGGACCGGCCGGCAGATGCGCAGGTTCAGGTCGATGTGCTTGACGAGCGGCGATACGACGACGCCGCGCTCGACGAGCGCCTCGATGATGAGGTAACGCGCCTCGCGGCCGAACCGCACCTGCATCTTCCGCCTCAGCGCCGGGTCCCGCCGCAGCAGCGCGTCGCCCACGTAGAGAGCGCTGTGGGACCACGGAGACATCGTGAGGTACTTGACGGCCTGCGAGACCCGCTGGTCGCCGTCCACGAGGAGAACGTCTCCGGGCTGGATGGTCGCCTTGAGCTTGTCCGCGTCGTTGTCGGCGTAGCGGCGGTAGCGCCGGCGCCGGCGCGTCAGCTGCCGGAGGAACCAGTTGGCCAGGAGGGCGCGGGGAGTGCGCATTGGAGGATCTAAGGCTGTCTTGCTCAAATGACGGTCGGCGGCGCTCTCGTCAACCAAAACAGCCGGCGGTCAGGCCTTCTTCCGGGGATCGCGCCTGAAGAGATAGGCCGAGTCGACCAGGCGGGCGCCGGCCCCGTCCGCCACGGCGAAACGGGAGGGCACGAGGCGGTCCCGGCCGTCGTGGGAGCCGTTCCATACCGCCGCCCCGGCGTACTCCCCCTTCTTGTTGATGGCGTAGAAGTTGATGTTGAAGTCGGGGCGGCCCTGCTTGTCTTTCTTGTCCTTCGCCATCGCCACGATGCGCTGGAGCGTCTGGAGCGCCGCCTCTTCCGGGGACTTTCCCTGCCGCATGAGTTCGACGACCGTGTGTGAGCCGCAGGAGCGCAGGTTGCCTTCCCCCCATCCCGTCGAGCCGCACGCGCCGACTTCGCCGTCCACGTAGAGGCCCGCCCCGATGACCGGGGAGTCGCCCAGCCGCCCCGGGATCTTGAAGAAGAGCCCGGAGGTCGTCGTGGTGCCGACGAGATCGCCCCCGGCGGTCAGCGCGCTGCAATGGATCGTCCCCTGCGGGCGGAAGTCGTCCACGCCGTACTTGTCGATGTACCACCGGATGTCGGGGTCCCGCTCCTCTTCGTTGCCGGCTTCGATCCAGTCGTCTCCCCGCGACAGCTTCTGCTTCCAGTACAGCCAGATCTTCCGGGAGCGTTCGGTGAGGAGGTTCTCTTCCGCCAATCCCATGGACCGCGCGAACTGGAGCGCGCCCTCACCGACGATGAAGACGCGGTTCGTGCGCTCCATCACGAGGCGCGCGACCTTCGAAGGGTTCTTGATCTTCTCCAGCGCCCCGACCGCGCCGCACTTCATCGTCCGGCCGTCCATGACCGACGCGTCGAGCTGGACGATCCCCTCTTCGTTCGGTATTCCGCCATAACCGACCGTCACATCGTCCGGATCGTCCTCGACGAGGTTGACGCCGGCGATCACGGCGTCGAGAGGATCTCCGCCGCCGCGGATGATCTCGTGGGCGCGCCGGACGCAGTTCAACCCGCCGGACTTCTTCTCGTCGATCACGTTGGCGGACGCGATGACGATCGGGACAACACCCGTCCGCGGCTTCCCCGAGGGAACGGCCTGGGCTGCGAGAGGAATGAGGGCCGCGCCCCGGATCAGGTCGCGGCGCGTCGGGCGCGTCGGGCGCGTCACTCGCCTCTACTCGTCGGGCAGCTCGGGCTCTTCCTGGACGTCGCGCTTCGTTCCGGGGGCGACGAGATCCATCATGAGGTCGGGAAGGTTTTCGGAGAATTCGCTGCGCGGAAGAACCTGCGTGACGCCGGCCGAGGCGGCCTGGCTCGCGAGCTCCCGGTCCACGTGCGACAGAAACCCCACGATCGGCAGCTGCGGCCTCCCGGTCGCCGCGCGGAGCCGGCGGACGGCCGCGAGGGGCTCGCCGTTGGCGGTCAGGTCGAGGATGATCCCCGCCGTCGCGGGGTCCGACGCCGCTTCGCCGAGGGACTTCGCATCGGAGAAGCGCACCGGCACGTTGAGGTGGCGAGCGGTCGTCTCGATCTTCGACCGGAAGAAGAGGTCTTCCACGCAGGCGACGATGGTTTTCTGGGTCACGGCGGAGGGATTGTATACGCAGGTCTAGAACATCTTCACCAGATCCACCGTGTAGCGATTGAGCCACCGGGGCAGGTCCAGGCGTCTCTGGAACATCACCGCGCCCTGGACGAAGACGCGCGGCAGGACCGTGAACCCGACGCCGACGCGGTGGCCCCGGTACCAGGAGTGAAACCACCAGTCGTCGGTGTTGTAGGCGCCCACGACCGCGTCGCGCTCGACGTACTGGAAGGTGTAGAAGGTGCGCCACTGGCCCGGCGTGCCGAGCTGGCCGACGGCGAGGCTTCCTTCGAAGGCGTCCTTCTCGTCGGTGACCGCTCCGAAGTTCCGTGAAACGTCGGCGGAGACCTGGACGGGGATCGCCCCGGCGGTCCAACGCAGCCGCGCCAGGAGGTCGAGGATCCGGAAGTCCGAGGCGTACTCCCGGACGCCGTCTCGAATCACGACGTTGTTCTGCCGGATGTAGTGCGCTTTGAGCTCGTCGAGCTCGAAGTGCCAGTAACCGGCCGCAACTTCCCAGGCGAAGGGCTGCGCGTCGCGGGTCCAAAGGACCTGGCCGACGCCGATACGCGTCCGATCACCCTCACGCTGCGGCCCGTAGAAACCGGCGCCGGAAAAAGAGAGCGCGCCGTCGCCGGCCCGGGTCGTGAAAGACACGGCGGCGCCCGGAGTCTGGATGTCCCGGTCCCACATCATCTCCGTCGCCGCGAGCGGCATGCCGAAGCTGCCCGCCCGCAGCGTCCAGGATCCGGGCCGCGCTTCGACGTAATACCGCTCGATCGACGCCCCGTTCGATCGGTAGTTGTCGAAGTTCAGGGCGTTCAGATCGACGCCGTTCTCGACGTTCTCGTCGGTGCTCAACGTTCCGATCCCGCGGACCCCGACCTTGAAGCGGTCGGAGAACTCGAGCGCGAGCTCGGGGCGGAACTCGAAACGACCGCGCTCGACATCCGCCCGGTTGAGCTTCGTGATCTTGTCGTACCGCGCCAGCGCGTCCCAGCGGAAGGTCAGCTTCGGCTTCGCCGGCTCCTCGAAATACTCCTCCTCCTGCGCCCGGAGGATCTCCGCCAAGCCGGCGAGAGCCAGCAAGACGAGAGTATTCCGCGTCTTTCGGCTCACGTTTTTACGGTTTACGGTTTACGCCGTGACGCGCGTCAGAGCCTCGTACAGCTCGTTGACGGACGGGTACCGGTCGTCGGGAGCCTTCTGCATGCACCGGAGAATGATCGCCGATATCCGCGGGTCGAGCTTCGGGTTCTTCGTCTGCGGGGGAGGGGGCTTCTCCTGGACGTGCTTCAAAACGACCGCCAGGGGACTGTCCCCCTCGAAGGGAAGGGATCCCGTGAAGATCTCGTAGAGTACGACGCCGGTCGAGTAGATGTCCGAACGGAAGTCCAGCGGGACGCCGCGGGCCTGCTCCGGAGACATGTAGTCCGGGGTCCCGACGACCGTTCCGGTCGCGGTCATTCCGCGATCCTGCGTCAGGCGCGCGATGCCGAAGTCCATGATCTTCAGCCCGCCCGCCGGGTCGATGATGATGTTCTGCGGCTTGATGTCGCGGTGGATCACGCCGACCTCGTGGGCGGCCGCGAGCCCCGCGCACATCTGCTTGGAGATCTGCAGCGCGACAGGAATCGGCAGCAGCTGGTCCTGTTCGACGAGGTGCTTCAGCGTGATCCCCTTGACGAACTCCATCGAGAGGTACTTCAGGCCGTTGCTCTCGCCGAGGTCGTGGGTGCGGAGGATGTTGGGGTGGGTGATCCTCCGAGCCAGGCGGATCTCCTGCTTGAACCGGTCGAGCAGCGTCGCATCCGCGGAGAGGGCTTCGCTGCGCAGCGTCTTGATGGCGACGATGTCGTCGAGGTCGCGGTCGTGCGCCCGGTAGACGATCCCCATCCCGCCTTTTCCGAGGACCGACTGGATCTCGTACCGGGAGGCGAAGAGCATGCCGACCTGCGGCTCTCCGGTCCGGGAGGTGACGCCTTCTCCGCCGGCCGTGAGCGGCCGGGCGATGGTTTCCGCCTCGCCGCCCATGGTCAACGCGAGGGAAGCGACGTACTTCTCCAGCGCGTCTTTTTCCTTGAGCTCCTCGACCATCGCCCGAAAAGAGCGGGCGAGGATCCCGATCTCGTCCTTGGACTCGAGGGGCAGGTCCTTGACTTCCAGGTTGCCCACGCGGACCGCCTCGGTGGCCCGCACGAGCCGCCCGACGGGATCCGTGATGCGTCGCGCCAGCAGAAAGGAGAGGAGAAACGCGACGACGAGCGCCGCGAGACCCACCAGCACCTGGATGTTCTGGATCTGCCGGAACGCCGCGAGCTCGGCCTCCCGGCTGCGGAGGGCCACGGCGGCGCCCACGAGCTGGTCCGTGGAGGAGCGCAGGGGAAGAAAGTAGGCGAGGTACGTGTCGCGGCCGAGGTCGAGCGCGAGCGGGCCGATCGTACGGCCCTGCCGCAGCACGGCGCGCGTCAGCTCCGGCCGGGAGCCGACGGCGCGCAGCACCTCCTCCGAGGCTTCCTCCATGGTGGAAGCGGCCAGGACGGGACGCGGCGTCTGGGAGGCCTCTCCGGGATCCGCGAGGAAGACGACCTGGGTGTTTATCAGGCGCTTCAAGTTGCGGGCGACGTCGTCGTTGATCTGGAAGGCGGCGGCAATGACGCCGACGATCCGGCTGCCCCCCTCGAGCACGGGAGCGGCAACGACGTGGTAGAGCTTCCGGCTCGAGAGCCAGATCCCGCGGGTCTGCTCCCCTTCGAGGGCTCCGGAGATCGTCGGAACGGAGGAGAGGTCGGCCGTGTACCCGAGAGGCCGGTCGGTGCGCGCGACGACACGTCCCTGCAAGTCCGACGCGAGGAGGAAATCGGCGCGCGCGTTGGAGGCCTGCTCCGCCTTGAGCGTGTCGAGGATCGTCGAGGCGTCGGTCTCCGTCAGCAGGGAAATGATCCCCGGGTTGTTGACGATGACCGCGAGAGAGCGATGGAGGTCCTCGTACCGGCCCTCCTGGAACGATTCCCACGCGGGTCCCGCCTTCTTCAGGTCCTCGTCGATTTTCGCGTCCGCCACGCTCCGCGCGCGGTAGGCGGCGATGGCGATCGCCCCGCCCACGGCGATCAGGATGAGCAACGCCGCCGCCGCGAACACCTTGAGGGTCAGGGAAAACCGGGGGGGCTGCGGAGGCGGAAGCTTCAGGCCGACGCCGCGCACCGGCGGGCCGGTCAGCGTCGGCTGAGCCGCCCGCTCAGTAGCGCTCATCGTCCAGCCCCGCCTGCGGTGGATAGTCCTTGCCGTACTTGTTCTTGTGCGGGGCGGGACGGAAGCCCGAGACGTCGAGACGCAGAGCGACCGGGGAGTCGTTGCCCGGCCGCACGGCCACGGTCGTCTGCGACGCGCCGGCCTCCTCGTGCCAGGAGCGGAGGGTGTACGTCCCGGGCGGGACGTTGGCGAGGCGGAAGCTCCCGTCGGGGCCGGTCACGGCCGAGACGTCGGAATCCACGACCATGACGAAACCCACCATCTGCGGGTGGATGTTGCAGTAGACGCGGACGAGCCCCGGCGCGTCGAACCGGCGCGTTTTGGACGTGCCGCTGCGATAGAGGCCCAGGTCGAACCGGTTCGGTCCGGAGACGGAGAAGACGTTGTGGAAGATCGGATCGCTGTTGGGGAACTCGACGCCCGCTTCGCGGGGGACGACCACCACGCGCGGCGTGAAGGTCTTCTTCGCGCTCTCCATCTGACCCAGCACGGCGCCGCCGGCCGACTGCTTGACGCGCACCCCCTCGAGCCAGACTGCGACATTGGAGGCGTCCGCGCGCGAGACGCCGTTCTTCAGGAGGGTGACCCGGCCCGATACAGTCCCGCTCGGGGAAGGGGACAGCAGGAGCAGGGGGAGGAGAAATGCCGCAACCTGGCGCCACATGCGGACGGAAAATCATAGCACCCGTGTGCGTTAACATCGCCGCATGGTCGCCGAACCCGTCGAGATCTTCGGAAAGGACACCTGACCCTACACGACCGCGGCCCGTGAGGACTACGCGCGACGCAAAGTTCCCTTCCGATACATCAACGTCAAGAAGGACGCCCGAGAGCTCGACCGGATGATCCGACTCTCCGGAGGGCGGCAGGTTCCCGTCATCGTGGAGGGGGGAGAGGTGACCGTCGGCTTCGGAGGCACCTGAGGGGTCTGACGTCGCCCCGGCGGGGCGGCGCGGGAGTCGGAAGCCGGGAGTCGAAAACGGTCCGGCTCGACTCCCGACTCTCGATTCCCGACTCTCGATCCATATAATCCGCCGCCAAACGGCCCCGGTCTTCTCCAAAGGGAGGTCGCATGGCTCGCTCGGCCGAGAGACCTGCGGAGTTCCAACCGTACGTTCCAACGGACAGAGACGTCGCGGAGTTCACGCCGAAGGCCGTCATCCTCGGCGTCATCTTCGGGATCCTCTTCGGCGTCGCGACGGTCTATCTCGCGCTGCGCGCCGGGCTGACGGTCTCCGCATCGATCCCGATCGCGGTGCTGGCCATCGCCGTCTTCAAGAAGATCGGCAAGTCCACGATCCTCGAGAACAACATCGTGCAGACGATCGGCTCGGCGGGCGAGTCCGTCGCCGCGGGCGTCGCGTTCACGGTCCCCGCCCTCGTTTTCCTGGCGGAGGGGGAGGACTACTTCCGCTACACCCAGATCACGATCCTGGCCATCTTCGGCGGGATCCTCGGCGTCCTCTTCATGATCCCGTTGCGCCGGGCCCTCATCGTCAAGGAGCACGGCAAGCTGCCTTATCCGGAGGGCACGGCGTGCGCCGAGGTGCTCATCGCCGGGGAGCGAGGGGGCAACCTCGCCAAGATGGTCTTCGCCGGACTCTTCACTGCGATCATCTACAAGGCGCTGTACGGGATCCTCGGCCTGTGGCGCGAAACGGCGACCTTCTTCCGGACCCGGCGCGAGTCCGTGTTCCCCGCCGCGACGCTCAACGTGGACGTCACGCCGGAGTATCTTGGCCTGGGGTACATCATCGGACCGAAGATCGCGAGCGAGCTCTTCTCCGGCGGACTCCTCTCCTGGATGGCGCTCATCCCGCTCATCGCGATCTTCGTGCCGGAGACCCGGATCGTGGCTGACCTCGACGCACTGGGCTTCGGCGAGGGCTGGCGTGAGAACAACCCGTACGCGGTCTGGATCTACCGGGCTTACATCCGGTACATCGGCGCCGGAGCCGTCGCGTGCGCCGGGGTGATCACGCTGATCAAGACGATCCCGACGATCGTCTCGGCTTTCCGGGAGTCTTTCAAGAGCTTCGGAGGGGGCGCGGGGGCGGCGTCCCGGAAGCGGACCGAGCGCGACCTCGGCATGGGATTCGTCCTGGCGGGCTCGCTGGCGATCGTGGTCATCCTCGCGATCCTGCCCGGCTTTCCCCACGGCCCGTTCCCCCAGTCGCTCCTCATGTCGCTCCTGATCGTCGTCTTCGGCTTTTTTTTCGTCACGGTCTCCTCCCGGATCGTCGGCATCATCGGCAGCTCCTCCAACCCGATCTCCGGAATGACGATCGCGACGCTGATGGGGACCTGCGTGATCTTCCTCGCCGTCGGCTGGCGCGGCGACCTCTTCCAGTCCGTCGCTCTCGTCGTGGGCGCGATCGTCTGCGTCGCGGCGGCCAACGCCGGAGCCACTTCTCAGGACCTGAAGACCGGGTATCTCGTGGGAGCGACGCCGCGCGCTCAGCAGCTCGGCCTGATCATCGGGGTCATCGCGTCCGCCTTCCTGATCGGCCTGACGGTCATCATGCTCGACCGCAACTTCGCCGAGGCCGGCGAGACCCATGGGATCGGCTCCACGCGGCTTCCGGCGCCGCAGGCCACCTTGATGGCGACGATGATCAAGGGACTGCTGGCGCAGAACCTTCCCTGGGCGCCCGTCCTCGTCGGCGTCTTCCTCGCGCTGATGGCGCAGCTGGCCGGCGCCCATCCCCTCTCCTGGGCCGTCGGCGCGTACCTGCCGGTTTCCACCACGGCCCCGATCTGGCTCGGCGGCATGCTCAAGGCGATGGTGGACAGGTGGAGACAGAAACGGGAGGGCCCCGGGGCGGTCGAGTCGGAGCTTTCCTCGGGGATGCTCTATGCAACCGGTCTGGTCGCGGGCGGAGCGCTGACGGGGGTCGTCCTGGCGTTCCTTCAGGCCAAACCGGAGATTCTCGCCGCGACCGACATCGGGAGGTTCTACGCCTCGACGCGCGACAGCCTGATCGCGGGGAATCTGCTCTGCGCGATCGCGTTCGGGATCCTCTGCGTCCTCCTCGTGCGCAACGCGCGAAAGACCCTCGAAGGGTAGCCGGGCGCGGGAATGACACGGCATCGGGCGATCGCCGCAGCAGTCGCCACGCTGCTGCTGTCGCCCGTTGCGCCGGCGTTCGCGGCGGGGGCGTGGTCCCCCGTGGGGCCCGCTCCTCCTCGAGCCGCCCTCTCCGGGCACCACATACACCGGACCTGGAGGAAGGGATCCTGCAGACTACGGACAGAGGGAAGATCTGGGCCCGCATCGGCGGCGACCCGCCGCATCCCGCCGCGGCGACTCTCGCTCTGGAGAAGGGGCCGCCCTCAAGCCTGCTCGTGGGATTCGGCGGCGGCTCCGTCTGGCGTCTGGCCCTCGACGCAAGATACAAACAAACGACTCCTCCTCCCACCTCAAAGAAGAAGTAATCACCACATACCAAAGGAGGGTTAAACCAATGCGATCGATGACGAGAAGACTCTGGCTTTCGGCCCTGCTCCTGAGCGTCTGGAGCGGCTCCAGCCTCGCCCGCGCCCAGACAGGCGTTCGAGTGGACAACTGGACCGTCCCCCAATTGGGATCGAAGGCAGTTGACATAACGAGGCCCGTGACTTTCGTGGGAATGGTTCCGTGCCGGATCGCGGACACGCGCGGCCCGGCGGGACCGTACGGGGGTCCCATCCTTGCCGCCAATACTCAACGGGACTTCGACCTCGACTCGGGTCCATGCTCGCAGATTCCGGCCGGTGTCGATGCCTACTCGCTCAACTTCACCGCGACTCAGACGCAAGGATTCGGGGACCTCCGGGTGTGGCCCGCGGGCAACGCCCCCCCGCTTGTCTCGACCTTGAACTACGTGCCCAACGAGACGGTAGCCAACGCAGCAATCGTTCCGGCAGGAACGAATGGGGCGATCTCAGTCGTCGCAGCCGTGTCGGGGACCCACCTGATCATCGACATCAACGGATACTTCACCGACACCCCGAACGTCGAGAACTGGGTCGATTTCCGCGTCCAGACGGCTGGAGGGGGAGCCTTCGAGGTCAGGAACTTGGAAACAGCTGCGGCTGGTAGCACCGGGCTGATCGGAATAACCTCCTCGACGGGCGCAGGTTCCTACGGCGTCATCGGACAGAACTCCAACGGCCCGACCAACGATAACGGCGGCGTTCGCGGACGTGGCGGACCGTTTTTTACGATGCCTGGGTATGGCCAGGCAGGCGTTCGTGGCGAGAATCGAGATTCTTTCGGAGTAATAGGTGTGACTCAAGGCGACACGTCCCTCGCGGTCGCGGGATCCAACGTGAACGCGGGCGGCGCGGAGGAGGCGTGGGGCGGCTTGGCCTGCAGCAACGCGACCGCGGTGTGCGGAGGTGGGAACCTCAGCATCTCCGGCTCGAAGTCATTCGTCGAGCCGCACCCCACGGACGCCTCCCGCGTCATCAAGTACGTCGCCCTGGAGGGCCCGGAGGCCGGAACCTATTTCGGTGGCCGCAGCAAGTTCGACCGCGGCATCGCCCGGATCTCCGTTCCGGAGAGCTTTCGGATGGTGACGGCCGACGAGGGCCTGCGCGTCCAGGTCACCCCGATCGGCGAGATGGCCAGCGTCGCGGTCGTCAAGGTGGGCCTGGACGAGATCGTCGTGAGGGGCTCCCGCAACGTCGAGTTCTTCTACACCGTCAACGGGCTGCGGCGGGGCTACGAGGACTTCACGCCCGTGGTCGAGGAGGGCTTTTTCATGCCCCGCACGGCGGAGTCCAGGATGCCCGGCGCGTTGAGCGCCGAGGCCAAGAGGAAGCTCATCGCCAACGGGACTTACAACGCCGACGGCACCGTGAACCTGGAGACCGCGAAGCGGCTGGGGTGGACGGAGAAGTGGAAGGAGGCATCGGTGCCGAACGATGAAGAAGCGAGGAGGAAGCGATGAGGGCTATGCGTAAGGTCTCGCTGGCGGCGGCGGTCGCGCTCGGCGCAGTCACGGCAACCCTGCAGGCGCAGGTCGGGTCGCCGGTCGAAAACTGGCCGGTGCCGGAGCGTCCATCCAAGGCGCTCGACCTCAGTCGACCGGTCTCCTTCGTCGCGATGGTGCCCTGCCGGATCGTGGACACGCGCGGGCCCGTGGGTCTCTACGGCGGTCCCGCGCTTGCTGCCGGCACGACCCGGGATTTCGACCTCGACAACGG
>JBHENW010000129.1:0-12350 GCA_046261875.1 Thermoanaerobaculia bacterium
GATCCGGAGGGTCTGGACCCTGCGCCGGTATGTGGGCTCGGCGGGAGGCGTCGGGTAGATCGCCGGGGTGGGCACGAAGGGCGGGCCCGCGATCCCCGGAACGTTCATCACTCGATAACCGAAGGAGGCCGGCCCCCGATACGTCGGGTCCGGGTCCCGGGACTTGGCGACGAGCGACACCATGACCGCCTGCAGCCGCGGGCAGTGACGCGTGGGGATGCCCTGGGGATGCGCAAACGTGCCCGGCGTCGCATCCGACTGAAATTGGACCGTCGTGTAAGGCGTCGTCTCGCCCGCGGTGTTGGGGATCCATTCGTCCCCGTTGTCCTGGCTCGACATGTTGAGGTCCGTGTCCGTCCCCGCCGTCGCGGCCGTGCGGGTCACCCGCCCATCCCCGTTCGCATCCACGCCGTAGGCGACCTGCATGTCTTCGACGTCCTCGGCCAGGACGGTCACGTCGAACTGCGCCCCCCGCCGGATACCCTGGGCGAGCGCGGGATGGAGCGGGTCGGAGTCGTCGATGAAGAAGACGACGTCGTCGAGGACCCCGGCCCGCCGGACGTGGTGGAACGGCTGGGGATACAGGTGAGCCGGCGGCGCCAGGACGGAAGCGTCGTCCTGCGGGTTCTCGTTGTCGAACTGAAGCGCGACGCCGTTCGTGAAGTCGAGAGTGCCGAGGGTGCCGGCCGCGACGAGCTGCGTCGGAGCGGTGATCGCCCCGACGTTGTAGCCGGCCTGGGAGTTGCGCTGCTCGCCGAAGACGACGGAGCATCCGGGGTGGATCTCGTCGTTGTTCTTGGAGACGATCACGAGCATGGGGTTGGCGCCGGCCGACGCGGTGTACTGGTCCACGGCGGCGAACTGGGGCCGCTGGACCGGATCGTCGTTGACGTGAACGCCGATGTCGAGGTCCGCGGTGACGGCATCCACCAGCACCGGCGTCGAACCGACGCAGGGGCTGCACCCCGCGGAGCTGCTGCAGGGGGCGCACCCGCTCGAAAGGTCGAAGCCGAGGAGGGGTGAGTAGAAAACCCCGCGGACGTTGATCATGTCGGTCCCGCCGCGCACCGGAACGGCGGTGCCCGCGAGATTCGTCACGGTCGCTCCGGCGACGTTGTCGTATCCGTTGGCCGACCCGATCGTGATCCCGCCGAGCTGCGGGTCCGGCCGATTGAGGACGGCCTGCGTGAGGAAGAGACCGCCGGCGCCCGCCATCCGGATGACCCGCGTCATCTGGTAGATCCCGTACCGCACGGCGCCCTGGGCGTCCGCGACGTCCTGCTCGCTCTTGTTGATGCGGGCGCTCGCGTCGAAGACGGCCAGCAGTCCGATCATGGCCAGCCCCAGGAGAAAGACGACGATGATCATCTCGATCAGCGTGAAGCCGGCGGAGCTCCCGAAGCGGCGGCCGATTCTCGCCCGCATCATGGCGTCGGAGTCGGAAGGGGCACGACGGAGAGAACCTCCGTCGGCGAGGGATTGGAGACGATTCCCGAGACGCGGGAGACCCGGTTGCCGATGCCGAGCAGGTTGCCCGTGCGGGTACGCACGGTCACGTCGATCCGCTTGTAATGGAAGACGGCGCCGGCCGCAGCCACAGGGGTCGGGAGGAACGGGGCTCCCGTGGCGACCGTGCCTTCGTCGGAAACCGTGAACTGCTGGACCTCGTAGGTCAGTTCGAACGGGTTGGGCACCGCGCCCGGGCCCGGCGGCGGCGGCACTCCCGTGCGCGGGTCGGGCAGAGTCGGAGGCAGGTCGCTCACCGGATGAACGCCCGGGGCGAGCTGCGCATCGGCGAACGGAAGCGTCATGAGCTGTTCGAGCCGGTCGCGGGCCAGGTTGTGGATGCTCGTGTACTCGTTGGCGGAATAGTTGGACTTCACGCTCGCGATGAACAGCGGAGCGATGCCGAGCAGGATGAAGCCGAGGAGCGCCACGGCGATGAGAAGCTCGACCAAAGTGACGCCGCTTTCGGCGCGCCGCCTCATTGCCAGGCCACCGGGGTGATGACCTCGACGCGGCCATTCATGTGCGTCCGGATCGTGATCTGGTTGAGCGACGTCGCGCCGGAGACGCCGCGGAAGACGACGTCGGTCGCGGCGCCGGGCGTGATCATGCGGCCGTCTCCCGCGAAGGTGATCTTGTTCCCGGCGGGGAGCGCCACGAACTGGACGTTCCGGTTGGGCATCTCGAACTTCTGAACCGGGACGGGCGTCGGCGTGGGTGCCGGCGGATCCATCTCGATGATGTCGAGGACGTGGCGGTCTCCCGTGGGAGGCGCCGTCGTGATCAGGAAGCTCGTGTTGGAGTTGCGCTTGACCGCGCGCATCCGTGCGGCCAGCAGGCTCGTCTGGATCTCGCGGGCGGCGCTCTTCATCTGGTTGCGCTGCGCGATCTTCACGAACCATGGAACCGCGATCAGCGACATGAGCGCGACGAGCGAGAGCACGATGAGCATCTCGACGAAGGTGAACCCTTCTGATGACAACGACACTGCGCGCGATCGGAACACTCGGGCGTTCCTAGAGCGATTCCTGTGCCGCGAGGCTGCTGGACGCATAAATTCTTGGGAGCGACCTGTTTAGATTATAACCGGCCCGGCGTCGGCGGGGCCCTGCCCCCGGTTTTTGTTACCTGAAGTAACGGCGGATCCGGGGTCCATCGCGCATTTCCGGCGCCTTGGCGTCGCCCGAGACGAAAAGCGTGCCCTCACCGAAAAATGCGAGGATGCACGATTGACCCCTCCCTTACACTCGGTGGCAAGGTAGCTGTTCAAAATGTGGACCCGGAAACGCCGCGCATCGACGGCGGAGTCCCGTGCCCTGCTCAGCCGTCTGAAGGCGCGCGGGTGGCGGGGCGAGGGGGAGCGCGACGACCTGCTCCGCCAGGCCGCCGCCGCGACGGACCTCGACGCGCAAGACGTCGCCTGGATGGTGGGAGAGTCCGACGCCGCGCTGCGCACGGCCGGCATCGCGATCCTGCGCCGGGCCCCCGTCGAGTCCGCCTCCGACGCGATCCATCCCCTGTTCGGCAGCCGCAACGAAGCGGTCCGGCGTTACGCACTCGAGGCCATGGAGGCGCTCTGGGGCCCCGCCTTCCCCGAGCGCGTCCAGGGCCTGCTCTCCCATCCCGACCCGGCCGTCGTGCACGCGGCGCTGGACTGGCTCCGGCAGCATCCCTCCGAGCGCGCGCTCGCCTGGGTGGCGCCGGCTCTGGCGTCCGGCTCCCCCGCGGTCCGCCGCAAGGCTTTCGCGATCGTCGAGGCGACGCCCTCCCCGAAGTCCGCGACGGTCGCGCTGCGCGCGCTCGAGGGGGGCGACGAGGAGCTCCGATTCCGCGCGATCGGCCTGCTCGTCCGTTTCCCGGACGAAGCGCACATCCCCGCTCTCCTCGCCCACTGCCAGAACGACTCCCCGCGCGTCCAGGACGCGGCGATCGCCGCGCTGACGCCGCTGCTCGCGAACGCGGACGCCCGGTGGAACTCGCAGATCCTTCCGCTGCTGACCGACGGCAACCCGAAGGTGCGGCAACTGGCCGGCCGGATCCTGGGAACGCAGGAGGCGGCGAAGGTCGCCGATTCCTTCCTCAACGCCTTCCGCAACGTCTTCGGACCGACGCGCGACCGCGCCGTCGAAGGGCTCCGCGCGCTCGGCCCGCAGTTCATCCGCGCATTCCTCGAGCGCGCGAGCGACCCGGAGCCGGGCATCGCCGCCCTGGCCGCGTCGATCGCCGTAACGCTCAGGTCGCCGGAGGTCGTCCCGCACTGCATCGCGTTCCTGGAAGGGAAGGACTGGTGGCTGCGCGACCGCGCGGCGCAAGCCCTCGCGGAGATTCGCGACGCGCGCGCCCTCCCCGCGCTGCTCAAGATGCTGTCGGATCCCGAGTCGGACATCTCCGCCGCGGCCGCGCTCGGCGTATGGGGCGATCCCCGGGCGCTTGGCGGCCTGCTCGAGGCGTACAAGAAAGGGACGAAGGACCTGCGGCTGGAGATCCTCGACGCGTTCGCGCGCATTCCCGACCCGCGCGTCCCGGGACTTCTGGAGTCGATCGTGAAGGCGGATCCCGATCCGCTCGTCAAGGACAAGGCGGCGCGTCTCATCGCGACAAAGAAGGGTGAGAGCTTCGCCGACGTCGTCGCGGCGTCCTCGAAGATCTTCGAGCCCGTGGACTTCGCCGCCGTGCCCGCACCCACGCTCCAGCAGCTCTTCCAGAACGCGCGGGCCGTGGGCGCCTCCGACCTTCACCTGTCGGCGGGGACGATCCCGCACATCCGCGTCTACGGCCGGCTCGCACCGCTGCCCCTGCCGGCCACGAGCCCGGCGCAGATTGAGGCGTGGATCCATCCGATTTTGTCGCCGGAGCGCCAGGCGGTCCTGGACGCTCAGCGGCAGCTCGACTTCTGTCACAAGGACGCCGAGTTCGGACGTTTCCGGAGCAACGTCTTCTTCCAGAGAAAAGGTTTGAACGCCGTCTTCCGGCTCGTGCCCTTCGAGGTCCCGAGCCTGACGGACGTCGGTCTGCCCGAGGCGCTCTGGGAGATCACGACGTACTCGCAGGGGCTCGTGCTCGTCACGGGCGCGTCCGGATGCGGGAAGACGACGACCCTCGCCGCCCTCGTCGACCGGATCAACGAGACCCAGCGCGTCCACATCCTGACGATCGAAGACCCCATCGAATACGTCCACAACCAGAAGCAGTCGCTGGTGAACCAGCGTGAGGTCCCCAGCCACTCGCGCTCCTTCGCGCGCGCTCTGCGCCAGTCTCTGCGGGAAGACCCGGACGTGATCCTCGTCGGAGAGATGCGCGACTTGGAGACGATCTCTCTCGCAATCACCGCCTCGGAGACCGGCCACCTCGTGCTGGCTACGCTCCACACGACCACGGCGGCCACGACGGTGGACCGGATCATCAACGCCTTCCCGCCGGATCAGCAGGGACAGATCCGCATGATGATCTCGGACTCGCTCAAGGCCGTCATTTCCCAGTCGCTCCTCCCCCGCCGCGACGGGGCGGGTCGGGTCGCCGCGTACGAGATCCTGCGCAACACGAGCAACGTCGCCGGCCTCATTCGAGACGGCAAGACCTTCCAGATCCCGACGGCGATCCAGACGGGCGCCGCCTCCGGGATGGCCCTCATGGACGCCTCGCTCCTGAACCTGGTGCAGGAAGGGACGATCGAGCCCCGCGTGGCCTACGAGCGGGCTCTGCGGAAGGAGGCCTTCGAGCCGATGCTCCTGGCCGAGGAAGGGGGCGCGGCGTGAGCGCCGAGGAACGTCTCGCCGCCGCGATTGCGGAACGGCGGGCCGGAACCGATCGCCGCCAGTCAGCCGCCGACTCGGACAAGCCGCCCGGCACCATCGAGCGCCGGTCGGGGCAGGACCGGCGGGAGAAGACCGTGCAGCTGGGCAAGCAGGAGACCCAGTCCACCGGCACGAACCGGATCGACCGGTTCCTTTCCATCCTCCCGAAGCGCAACGGCTCGGACCTGCACCTGGCGGTGGGGACCCCGCCGATCCTGCGCCTGGATGGAGAGCTCGAACGGATCCGCTTCCGCGCGTTGACGGAGGGGGACTTCTACAACCTCGTCGGGCCGATCACGCCGCCGCGCCTCTGGAACGCGTTTTCGGAGAGCGGCGACGTGGATTTCGCCTACCAGATGGGGGAGCAGGCGCGGTTCCGCGTCAACCTCTTCCGGCAGGAGCGCGGCTCGGCGGCGGTCTTCCGGCTCATTCCATCCCGGATCCCGACGGCCGAGGAGCTCGGACTCCCCGGCCCGATCGCCAATCTTTCCGACGCGTCGGGCGGGCTCGTTCTCGTCACGGGACCCACTGGCAGCGGCAAGTCGACGACGCTCGCGGCGATCCTCAACCGCGTCAACCGGACGCTCGCGTACCACGTCATCACGATCGAAGACCCCATCGAGTTCGTCCATACCAACGACCGCTCCGTGTTCACCCAGCGGGAGATCGGCCCGGACGTGGCCGGCTTCGCCGAAGGGGTGAAGGCGGCGATCCGGGAGGATCCCGACTGCCTCCTCGTCGGCGAAATGCGCGACCTGGAGACGATGCGCATGGCGCTGACCGCCGCGGAGACCGGCCTGCTCGTGTTCGCCACGCTCCACACCAACTCCGCGGCGAAGGCCGTGGACCGGATCATCGACGCGTTCCCCGCGTCGGAGCAGGAGCAGATCCGCATCGTGCTCGCCGAGAACCTTCGCGCCGTCGTAGCGCAGCAGCTGCTGCGCAAGAAAGGGAAGGGGCGCATCCCGGCCTTCGAGATCCTGATCGGCTCGACGGCGCTGGCCAACTCGATCCGCGAAGGCAAGACCGCGCTCATCAACAACCAGATCCAGACGGGGCGTTCCAAGGGCATGATCTCGATGGACCAGTCGCTCGGCGAGCTCGTGCGCTCCGGGGTCGTGGAACCCGACGAAGCTCTGGAGCGGGCGATCGACCGTGAGAGCTTCAAAACGCTGATCGCGGGTCTGGGATCCTCTGCGGCGTCCGCGTTCCCGGCGGCGGGGCCGAGACCGGCAGCCTCAAGGTAAAGATCGCTCCCCCGCCGGAGCGCGGCTCGACGTCCACGGTGCCTCCGTGGAGCTCGGCGATCCGGGCGACGATCGCAAGGCCCAGACCCGCCCCCTCTCCTTTGGTCGAATAGAACGGAAGGAAGATCTTCTCGCGCAGGTCGGGGGGCACCCCGGCGCCGCGATCGCCGACGGCGAGCGTGACCTCGCCTTCCGGAGACCTCCCGGAAGACACCTGTATGGCCCCCGCCTCCCCTCGGCGCTCCGGCGGCGTCGCCTCGACCGCGTTGCGCAGCAGGTTGGACAGCGCCCGACGCAGGAGGGCGGGCGAGCCCTGGATCTGCGGCAACTCCCCCGGCGGCTCGACGGTCACCCGGGGAAAGAGCACTTCGGTCTCGGCGATGGCGGCCTGGACGACGCTCTCAAGCTCGACGGGCTCCGGCAGGAACTCCTCCGGCCTGGCGAAGAGCAGGAAATCGCTCGTGATCCGAGCCATCTGCTGGGCTTCGCTACGGATCCGACGAAGGTGCTCGGCTGCACGATCCGGCTGTCGTTGGGCGAGGTCGGCGAATCCGTCGATGGCGGCGGCGGAGTTGCGGAACTCGTGCGCGGCGCCTGCGGAGACTTCGCCGAGGTCCGCCAGGCGGCGGGCAAGGGCCACGCGGGCCTCGAGGCGCCGGATCTCGGTCAAGTCCGTGAAGAGCGCCATGACGCCGAGGAAACGGCCGTCCGCGCCTTCGGCCGGCGTCGCGGTCACCCCGAGGACCCGGAGCTCCGAGCCGGTCCGGCATTCCACCTCGCGGCGGCCCACGACCGAGCGGTTCTCGAGGGTCTCTCGAACGATCTCCCGGAACGGCCCGACCGCGGCCAGCGCTTTCGAAAAGCTTTCGCCCCGGACCTCCGGAGGGAGCCGCAGGATCTCCCGCCCCGCCTCGTTGAGCTCGACGACCCTGCCGTCGGGCCCGATCGACAGAAGGCCGGTCGGCAGGTTGCGGGCGAGCGTGCGCGCCGCGGTCTCGAGGTCATCCGCGCGGTGTTTCTCCGCGCGCGCGAGTCGCTGCAGCTCGCGCTCCTTCTCCGAAAGCGCCGAGACGGTCGCTTCGAATCGCCGGATGACGAAATCCCTCTCGTCCTGATGCTCGCTGCCCCCCGGGGGCGCCGCGCCGGCTGCGGCGAGGAGGCGGTCGTAAGGGGCGAGGAGCGAGCGGAGGTAGAAACCCGCCAGGATCACCAGCGCCGCGCCGGCCAGCGGAACGAGCCAGGTGAAGGAGCGCGACAGCGACCTCAGAGTCGCCCCCGGGCCCGGGTCGACGGCGACGGCGTAGAAGCCCTCCGGATGGGCGAAGGTCGAAAGGAGCAGGGAAGGCTGGCGGCGCCACTCGTGCCGCGTCGTTCCCATGCCCGGCCGCGCGGTGGCCAGAACGGCCGGCGCCTGGAAGTCCTGGCCGGAATGCCGCAGGCGCCGGCCCCGCTGGTCGTAGGCGCCGACGAACAGGACGTCCGGCTCGATAGCGGCGCGCTCCATCGCGTCGCCGATCTCATCCGGGCGCGAGGAGAACGAGACGCGCCGCAGCAGCTCGCTCGCCTTCCGTTCCGTCGCGCCCGTGCCCCACTCGACCGCCGCGCGGAGCAGGATCAGCGTGAGGAGGTTCAGGAAGAGAACGAGGAGCAGCGCCACCCAGAGGAAGAGCCGCGACTCCCGGCGAAAGCTGCGCGGGACGCTGCTCACCCGGCGTCGGCCCCCGCCCACAAAGCCCGGTACCCTTCGAGGACCTCGGTCCCCCAGAAAACGACGCCCATCGCGCCGAGCGCGAGGAAGACGCCGAAGGGAAGCGGCATGCGCAGGCTTCCGCGCCGAAGCGCGATCAGAAGTAGCCCGAGCGCCGCGCCGGACACGGAGGCGAAGAGGACCGTGAGCAGGACACCCCAGGGTCCGAGGAAGGCGCCGATCATCCCGAGCATCTTGACGTCGCCGAGCCCCATCGCCTCGATTCCCCGGAGCTTCTCCCACACCCAGCCCAGGAGGTACAAGGAGCCGGCGCCGAGGGCGGCCCCGACGAGCGACGCGAGCGGCGAGGGGGGCCCGGAGAGGAACGACAGCGCGAGCCCAACGAAGATCCCCGTGATCGTGATCGCGTCGGGAAGGATCTGGAATTCGGCGTCGATCGCGAGCAGCGCGAGGCACGCGGAGACCAGGAAGACCCCGGAAAAGAAGGCCGGAAACGTCGGTGCGCGCCAGGCCAGCAGCGCCCAGAGGAGACCGGTGATGAGCTCGACGGCCGGATAGCGCAACGGAATCCTCGCGCCGCACGTGCGGCACCGGCCGCGCAGGGCCAGCCAGGAGAGGAGAGGCACGTTCTCCAAGGGGCGGATCGTCACGCCGCAGAAGGGACAGTGCGACGGGGGGCGGACGACGGACTCGCCGCGCGGCAGACGGTGAATGAGCACGTTGAGGAAGCTCCCGACGGTCGCGCCGAAGGCCCCCGCCGCGAAGACGCCGAAAGCGCCGAGCTCCGAAACGATGGGGCTCATCGCCGACGCCCCACGGGGACCGGCTCCCCGCTCCAGAAGAGCGCGATCAGCGTGAGGACGGCGATACCGGAGAGCGCGGCGCCCGCGTAGACGCTCAGCGGCCGGTAACGGAAGGTGACGCGGTGCGTTCCAGCTGCGAGGGAGACGGCGCGAAAGACACCGTCCGCGCGCAGCAGCGGGACCGCGCGCCCGTCCGCCTCCGCCGTCCAGCCCGGGTACCAGAGGTCGGCGAGCACGAGTATTCCCGGCGAGTTCGCCGTCAGCTCCACGGTCACGCGTTCGGGAGCATCCTCGGCGAGCCGGGCGACGAGCATGGGGCGCGCCGCGGGCGCCGGCTTGAACTCCGGCTCGCGGTCGAGGACCACCCGATCCCAGCGCGCCTGCTTCGCCGCCGCGACCTGCCGCCAGGCCAGCGCGGCGTCCGGCTCGATCCGGTAACCGCCGGCATAGGCGATGCGCGGCCGGTATCGCTCGAGCGGCGCGCGGAAGAACTCCCCGAGCTTCCGGGAAGGAAGCTGCGCGGGGCGCAACGGCGTCCAGAGGGCGCGCGCGCCCGCACGCCCCGCGGTCTCACCCGGATTCGGGGAGGCGTCGATCGAATCGGCGATCGTCCGGGCTTCCGCCGTCTGGAGGGCCGCGGCCGTCCGGATCGTGGGAACTCGCAGGAGCAGGTTCGTGTAGCCGAGCAGCGCCTCCCGCTGCCGGCGCAGGATCGCGGCGTCGTCGGCGCCGGCGTTTCCCAAGACGTGCCGGGCGAGGACGCTCATCGGAGGCGTCAGAACCCGGCCGGCAACCTGCCGCAGGCGATCCGCAGAGGGCGGCTCCGCGCGAATTTCCGTTTCGGGGACGAATCGGAAGAGCGGACGGCCGGCCGCCGCGAGCGCGACAGCGAGCGAAACGGCGGCGAGCGCCGAGAGCGCGGCCGACACGGAGAAGCTCCGCAACGGAAGGAGACACGCGAGCAGCGCCAGGACGCCGGTCGCGGCCGCCCCGCGCGCGAGGGGCGGGGCGCTCGATAAAAGAACCAAAGCCAGCGCGCCCGCGCCGAGCGCCGCGAGGAAAATTCGCGCTCGCCCCTTCGGACGCAGGAATGCCAGGCTGTCGGCGCCCAGCCCGCCCAGCATCGCGAGGCTGAAAGAGGAAAGCGCGAGCGCCTTTGCCGGATACCGCCAGCGGTCGAGCGGGGGAAGGGCGCGAAGCCAGGAGCTCGGGGGGCCGGCTGCCGCCGCGATCACGCTCGCCACTCCGAGCAGAGCGAGCAGCAGCACGAGGCGCCGCCTCTGGGGTTCCACCGGCGCCGCCGCGGCGGCCATCAGGAGGAGCGGGCTGGCGTAGAGCGAAGCGAGGTAAGGCGTCCCGCTCGCCTCCGGTGAGATACCGGCCAGCGAGGAGAAACCCTGCAGCGTCACGGCGCCGTTCTCCCGCTCGGCCGCGGGCAGCGGGACACGGCGGTCCGAGGAAAACAGGAGCTCGGCGAGCGGGACGAGCACCCAGCCGGCGAGCGCCGCCCCGAGCATGCCAGCGGCGGCGAACCGCAGGAAGCGGGCCCCCATGCCGAGCGGCACGAGGCGAGGCGGGTTTTCCGGCCGGGGAAGAAGGAGGAGCACGCCTCCCGCGAGCACGGTCGCCGCGGAGATCTCCGGGCTCCCGGCCATCGCCTGCAGGCCGAGAAGACCGCCCAGGCCGAGGACGGACATGCGGGTCGGCAGACCCGACCTCGCCAGCGCCGCGACGGCCGGCAGGTACGCCCAGGCCCCGAAGTGGTTCCAGTAAGCGGAGAGCGAAGCGGAGAAACCGCAGGCGGCGCAGGCGACCGTTCCGAGAAGGGCCCCCGCGTCGGAGACGTTCTCCGCCTTCAGGAACTTCCAGGCTCCCCAGCCGGCGATCGCGAAGTGAAGCAGGAGATAGAGGCCCGCCGCCAGCGCCGCGGAGGGGAGCAGAAAGAAGGCCGTCGGCGGGTAGAAGACACCGGACTGGGCGTTGGCCAGCCAGGGCTCGCCCCCGCCGGAGAGCGGGTTCCAGAGCGGGATGCTCCCCGCGGCGATCCGGTCGGCCGTGTAGAGCTTGAGCGGAAAGAAGAAGTCCCCCTGGTCGCGGAAGCTCGGCGCGCGACGGAGCGCGAGCGCCGGCCACAGCCAGAGCACGGGGGGAAGGAGAGCCGCGGCGGCCAGTCCGGCCGAGGCCAGCGATCGCCGCAGACTCACGAAATCATTGTAGCCGGCTGGACCTCGGAGACCGTGTCAGCGAAGCGCCCCTGTTCGCTCGCGGCGCGAGGAGTCTCCCGTCAGCGAGGAGGCTCGCGCCGCGGGAGCGAGAGCGAGTGAGGGGCCAGGCGAGCGGCGAGCGAGTATGCGAAGCCGCTCGCCGGTGCCGAAGGCAGGTCCCGAACGAGCGAAAGCGACGGCTACTGTTGGGTCCCCTCCGGCCACTGCACGAAGGTTCCGTTGGAGTACACGATGTCGTCGTTGAAGTCGGTCGTCGTGCCGCAGGCGAGCGAATCGGCGGAGCCGTCCCGGCCGTGGCTGCGGATGTTGTAGTTTGCGCGTCCGGCGTCCACGTTGTAGAGCAGGAATTGGCCCCAGCCATCCCGCTTGGGCGGCAGCGAGATGTAGGTCGGGGTCAAGAGCGTGAAGGACCCGTCGGACAGAGCCGAGCCGGCCGTCGAGAACAGACCGGCGGCGCAAGCCGCGGCCGGGAAAGCGCCGTTGTCCACGTGGTAAGCCTCGATCGCCGTCGCCAGCGCGCGCATGTCGGCCATGGACCGTTTCTGCTTCCCTCGCTGCACCGCGTTCAACAGGTTCGGAATCGCGATGGCGGCGAGGATCCCGATGATCGCGATGACGATCAGCAGTTCGATCAGCGTGAATCCTGAATGTTTGTTGCGCATCTAAAAAAACGGTCCCGATTTCTCGGGACCGTTTCCTCTGCCAGTTTGTGACTCCCTTACTGCTGGGTCCCCTCGGGCCACTGGACGAAGGTCCCGTTGGAGTAGAGGATGTCGTCGTTGAAGTCGGTCGTGGTGCCGCAGACGATCGTATCGGCGCCCTTGTCGCGACCCTTGCTCTGGATGTTGTAGTTCCCGCCGGTCGCCTGGAGGCTATAGAGGAAGAACTCGCCCCAGCCGTCCTGCTTCGGGGGCTGCGCGATGTACGTCGGGGTCAGGCGGGTGAAGCCGTCCACGGTGACGGCGGTTCCCACGGTCGTCCAGATACCGGCGGCGCAAGCGGCCGGCGGATACTGGTTGTTGTCGACCGCGTACGCCTCGACGGCGGTCGCCAGGGCGCGCATGTCC
>JBHENW010000130.1:0-12067 GCA_046261875.1 Thermoanaerobaculia bacterium
CACGCGTCGGGCAAGGACCTGCTCAACCTGATCAACGACATCCTCGACCTCTCCAAGATCGAGTCCGGAACGGTCGTCGTGGACGTCGGCGAGGTGCAGCTGGGCGACCTGATCGACTACGTGGAGCGGACCTTCCGCCACGTGGCGGAGGTCAAGGGGGTCGAGTTCCAGCTCGAGCCGGGACGGGGGGTGCCGCCGACGATCTCGACGGACGCCAAACGCCTCCAACAGGTCATCAAGAACCTTCTGTCCAACGCCTTCAAGTTCACCGAGAGGGGCCGCGTTTCCCTCAAGGTGGAACGCGCGCGCGACGGGTGGGGGCCGGACGTCGAGTCCCTCGACCACGCCAGCTCCGTCGTGGCGTTCTCGGTCACCGACACCGGCATCGGCATCTCGGCCGACAAGCAACAGATCATCTTCGAGGCGTTCCAGCAGGCCGATGGCAGCACCAGCCGCAAGTACGGCGGTACGGGCCTCGGTCTGGCGATCAGCCGCGAGATCGCGCGGCTGCTGGGGGGCGAGATCCGCCTCACGAGCGTCCCCGGACAGGGCAGCACGTTCACGCTCTATCTTCCGCAGTCCTACGCCGCGCCCAAGGCTCTCCGCGCGACGGCCGAAGAGGGGGCGCAGGAGATCGTCTCCGTGATGAGCGACGTGGACGCCGTCCGGCGCCCCGAGCCCACGATGCTCGACTCCACGGAGATCCCCGACGACCGGTCCGAGATCTCTCTCGGCGACCGCGTCCTGCTCATCATCGACAACGACGAGAACTTCGCGCGGTTCCTGATGGACATGGCGCACGAGAACGGCTTCAAGGCGCTCGTGGCGACGCGCGGCGCGTCCGGAATCGACCTCGCCCACCAGTACCGCGTAGACGCGATCACGCTCGACATCCAGCTTCCGTTCATCAGCGGGTGGCGGGTGCTCGAACGCCTGAAGACCGACCTCGCAACGCGGCACATTCCCGTGTACGTCATCACCACGGAAGAGGACACGAACCGTGGCGTCGGGCTCGGGGCGATCGGCACGCTGACCAAGCCGATCAAGACGAAAGAGGCGCTCGACCGCATCTTCTCGGAGATTCGGGGGTTCATCGAGCGGCCTTCCCGGCGGTTGCTCTGCGTCTCCCCCGAGCCCGCGCACCGGGAGCTCATCTGCGAGCGCGTGGCGGGCGACGACGTCGAGGTGCAGGCGGTGGCGAGCAGCGCCGAAGCCCTGGGCGCTCTGGACGCCCGAAGCTTCGACCTCGTCATCCTCGACGCCCTGGCCCCGTTCGGCGACGGGCTCGCCGCGGTAGCCGAGATCCTCAGGCAATGCGCGGCGCGGAACATGCCCGTCCTCGTCACCGCGCAGCGCACGCTTTCGCCGGAAGAGGAGGACACGCTCGTGCGGCTGACCCGCATGACGAGCGCCAAGGTGGTTCAGTCTCCCGAGCGCCTCATCGACCAGGCCGCCCTCTACCTTCATCGTCCCGTGACGGCACTCGCGACCGAGAGCCGCCGGGCGCTCGAAGCCCTCTACGGGAGCGACGCGGCGCTGGCCGGAAAGAAAGTCCTCATCGTGGACGACGACATCCGCAACATCTTCGCGCTGACGAGCGTGCTCGAGCGCCAGAACATGGAGGTCCTTTCGGCGGAGACGGGACAGGAGGCGATCGAGAAGCTCAATAGCACGACCGGGATCGACATCGTGCTGATGGACATCATGATGCCCGGCATGGACGGTTACGACACGATGCGGGCGATCCGCAAGATCGACCGGTTCAAGACCCTTCCGATCATCGCCGTGACGGCCAAGGCCATGAAGGGCGACCGCGAGAAGACGCTCCAGGCCGGAGCCTGGGACTATCTCTCCAAGCCGGTCGATACGGACCAGATGCTCTCGGTGCTGCGCGCGTGGCTTTACCGGTAATGAGCCATGCGCGGCGGCGGACGTTAGCGCCGGCGGGGCCGGCGCTGCCGACTGCCGGGGGTCTGCCTACGGTGGGCGGCTCGCGGTCCCCCGAACCCCCTGGGCGCGTGGCTATGCCGTTGATATCCGGCGCCGTCGTCGGGGCGGAGCGCTAGCCCTTGAAGCCCGAGGAGCGGATCAACATTCTTGCGGTGGACGACAGCCCCGCCAAGCTCCTCGCGTACTCCGCTCTCCTCTCCGACCAGAACCAGAACGTCGTCACGGCGACGTCGGGGCGGGACGCCCTGCGGTTCCTCCTGCACCAGGAGTTCGCCGTCATCCTGCTCGACGTGAACATGCCCGGGATGGACGGCTTCGAGACCGCCGCCCTCATCCGGCAGCGCAAGAGCTGCGAGCACACGCCGATCATCTTCGTCACCTCCTACGGCGACGAGACACACGCCGCGCACGGCTACTCGCTCGGAGCCGTGGACTACATCCTCGCGCCCGTGCAGCCGGAGGTCCTGCGGACGAAGGTCGGGGTCTTCGTGGAGCTCTACCGCAAGACCGCGCAGGTCCGCCAGCAGGCGACGGCCCTCGAGCAGCGGGCGCTGCGCCTCCAGAAGCTGACCGAAGCCTCCTTCGCCATCAACTCGGCGCGCTCGACCGAGGGGGTCTTGCGGGCCGCCGCGGGCCTGGCCCGGGACATCCTGGACGCGCACCAGGGGATCGCCGTTTCCGCTACCGAGGCGGGCTCTCCGGAGATGGCGACGGCGGTGTCGCTCTCGGCGGAAGCCGAAGAAGGCGGCGAGCGGACGGTCGTGGCGGATCTCGGTCTCCTCCTCGATCGCCTCCTCCGCAGCCGCCGTCCCCTGCGGCTGGCCGAGGGGGAAGAGGCCGGATGGGACGGCATGCTCGCGTCGCCACGTCCCGCGGGAGGCTGGATCGCGGCGCCGCTCTCCACGGGAGACGGCCGAGGCCTCGGGGTGCTGCACGTTCTGCAGAAACGGGAAGGCGACTTCACCGACGAGGACGAAGCGATCCTGACGCAGCTCGCTCAAATGAGCTCGATCGCCATCGAGAACATGCGCAACGCCGAGGCCCGCGAGGCAAACCGCATCAAGGACGAGTTCCTGGCGACGCTCTCCCACGAGCTGCGCACCCCGCTATCCGCGATCCTGGGTTGGACCCGGACGCTCCGCGCCGCGCCGTTCGAGGCAGACCGCGCGGCGCACGGCCTCAGCGTCATCGAGCGCAACGTGCTGGCCCAGGCGAAGCTCATCGACGACCTGCTCGAGGTCTCGCGGATCGTGGCCGGAAAGCTGCGCCTGGCGGCGCGCCCGATGGGCCTGGCCTCCGTCATCGAAGCGGCCATCGAGGGGATGCGCCCCGCCGCCGAGGCCCGGCAGATTCCGATCCGTTTCGAGAACCGGCTGGCCCTCGATGGCGACCGGATGATCGGGGATCCCGACCGGCTCCAGCAGGTCGTCTGGAACCTGCTCTCAAACGCCATCAAGTTCACGCCCCCCGGAGGCCACGTCGACGTCTCGCTGTTGCGGTCGGACGGCGCCTTCCAGGTCTCCGTGACCGATAACGGGCTCGGCATCCGGCCGGAGTTTCTCAATCGCGTCTTCGACCGCTTCCGGCAGGCTGACAGCTCCACGACGCGCACGCAGGGAGGGCTCGGCATCGGCCTCGCGATCTCCCGGCACCTCGTCGAGCTGCACGGCGGATCGATCTCGGCGGCGAGCGACGGCGACAATCGCGGCTCGACCTTCTCGGTCCTGCTGCCCGAAGGAGGGGTCGCGGTCTCCGACGAGGTGCCGATCACCGCGGATACGCCGCGGGCCTCGGGACGCCGGGCAGAGCTCGCGGGGTTGCGCGTCCTCGTCGTGGAGGACGAGCCGGACGGCCGCGAGTTGCTCGAGGAGACCTTCCGGACCTGCGGCGCGGAGGTAGCGTCCGCGACGTCCGTAGCGGACGCGCTCGATCGCTTCGGCACTTTCCAGCCGGACGTCCTCGTCAGCGACATCGGGCTGCCGGAGGAGGATGGGTTCTCCCTCATGCGCAAGATCCGCAAGCTGCCGGCGGCGGCGGGAGGACAGGTCCCCGCCATTGCCGTCACCGCCTACGCGCGCGAGGGGGATCGGAAGCTGACCTACGACGCGGGATTCCAGGCGCACGTGCCCAAGCCTTTCGAGCCGCTCGAGCTTGCCGCCCTCGTCGAGCGACTGGCGGGCGCGCGGGCGGTCTCAGCCCGGAGCCCCGGCGCGCCGGAGACCTCGGCGGCCGGTCCCGGCCTGCGAATCCTCGTTGTCGAGGACGACAGGGACGCCCGCGAGGGGCTGCGCCAGCTCTTGACGATCTGGGGCCACATCGTCGAGACCGCTGAGAGCGGCGCGGACGCGATCGACAAGTCTCGGGACCGCGCCCCCGACGCGGCGCTCGTCGACATCGGGCTTCCCGACCAGGACGGCTACGAGGTGGCGCGGCGTCTGCGCGAGACGCGCGGCGGAGATCTGATCTTTCTCGTCGCGTTGACCGGCTACGTGGAGCCGTCGGACCGCCAGCGAGCCGTGGACGCCGGCTTCGACGCCCACCTCGGCAAGCCACTGGATCACGCGAAGCTCGGAGTCCTTCTGGCTTCCCGGCGTCCGCCGCCGCCCGCCGACGCCGCAGCCGGCGCGGAATCGCCTTCCCCGGAGCCTCTCCCGGACGCCTAGACCCGTCGCCCTCGGCGCCTAGCCGGCCGCCGGTCCCGCCAGGATCCTCCATCGGGCGAGGCGCTCCGAGGTCTCGACGCACCGCCGCGCGGCGATCCGGCAGAGCAGGGCCGAGAGGTCCGCGCAGCCGTCCGGGTCCGTGTCCTCCAGGCTCTCGAACCGGTCCCGCGCGAGCGAGAGAAGGACGCAGGCTTCGTGGGCGCGCGCGTCCGCGGAGCGCCCGCGGGCTCCCGGGTCGAGCAGGGCCATCTCGCCGAAAATCTCGCCGGCGCCCAGGATCGCGAGCGCCTCTTCTCCCCCGGCGAGCTGGCGGGAGATCCGGACGCGGCCGCGCGCGATGGCGTACAGGGCGTCGCCCGGATCCCCTTCGCGGAAGATGACCGACTCGGCCGGGTAGCTGCGCTCTTCGGCGAAGGCGCCGAAGAGATAGCCGTCGGCGTCCGACAATCCGCCCCCGGCGAGAAAGCGCGATTTCTCCTCGACCGAGATCTCCGTGGCGATCCCGGGGCCCGCCGCCGGGGCGCGACGCGGGCCCCTCCGGGAAGAAGTCGCGGAAGCGGTTGTCGAGCCAGGCCAGCCGCCGCGCGAGGCTGCAGCGCAGAGGTCGCAGCCAGGAAGCGCGCGCTGGATGCTCCTCGAAGAAGTGGGGGGCGAAACCGAGCAGGGAAGTCGCGCGAACTGCCCGGGCGTCGCTCATGCGCCGCCCCCCCCGCGAGCGCTTCCTCGCCGAGGAACTCCGCGGCCCCGGCGGTTCCCATCGGCTGGGGGCCGACCGGCGTGTCGCGGGAGAGACGGAGCTCTCCGGAGAGAACGAGAAAGACTTCCGCAGCGCCGTCGCCGCATCGGTAGAGGTTGCTCCCCGCGGCGAGGCGCCTCAGCTCGCCCCCCTCCGCCGCGCCGACGAGCGCGAGGTCTCCGAGGGCCTCGAGGCCCGGGATCTCGGTCAGACGGCGCGCCCGGTCCAGGACCCCTTCGGAGCGGCCCCCCCGCGAGACGAGCGAACGCACGAGGGGAGCGAGCCGACTGGAAAGGTCGAGGCCCTGCCCCCACCGGGCGGCGTGAACCTGCAGGCGCTCGAGCGCGTCCGACGCGGCCTCACGCCATCCGGGGATCGCATCGGGCGCGAGGACCCTGGCCGCGCGGAGAAACCGCAGGTCCGTGGCGTCGGGCAGGCCGTCGGGACGGAGCAGGGCCGCCTCCAGGAGGTCGCCGACGGCGTGCGCGAACCGCTTCTCGAGGAAGGCCAGCCGTCCGCGGGCCGAGGCGGAGAGCGTGGATCGAAGGGGTCTCCGGCGCGCGCCTCGTCGAGCAGACGCCGTGCTCGGACGAAATCGTGCGATTCGAACGCGAGCCCGCCACGAGCACCCAATCGTTCCCTTCGAGCACGAAAGCGTTCGCCTCCTCCGACCGGCCCGAGGCGAGGAGGACCCGCGCGAGGGAAGCCGCGGCTCTCGCCCGCTCGCGCAGCTCGATCTCTGCCGCGAGGCGGAAGAGGGACTCCGCTTCCGCGGTGAGCCCGGCCGATTCGCACCGGCGCGCCGCGCTCCGGGCCCCCTCGGCGGCGCTCGGGCTCACCGGGCGTCCCCCTCCTTGCTCCGGATGAGCGCGAGGATCTTGCGGTCGATCTTGCCGTCGCGCCGGATGCGCGTGTCGTAGTTCTCCCACCCCATGTAGTCCGCGAGCGCCGCGGTGGACGCTTCGTCCCAGACTCCGTCGGTACGCCCCTTGTGGAAGCCTTTCTTCGACAGAAGGCGTTGCAGATAGCGCGCGTCCTCGCCGGTGACCGGGATCACGTCGGCGGGATTGCTCCGCTCGAAGTGGATCTTCTGGAGCTCGTAGAGACGGAAGATCTCGGCGATCGGGTCGGGCGCGTCGTACACGGAGATGTCCACGTAGGTGTCGCTCTTGCCGTCGTAGGACGCGCCCGACCGCACCACGAACAGCGCGGCGGATTGCCTCCCGCGCTTGTCGCCGCCTGCTTCGGCGCCCGCCTTGATCGAGGCGAGCAGCCGCTCCGCGAGGGAGCCGCGGGTCCCGAGAAACGCCTTCTCCATGGCGGCGACCGTCGCCTCCGACACGAGAATGTTCCCCTGGATCGCGTAATCCGGGCCCGTCCGTCCGCCGGCCCAGTCGAAGCATTTCTTGCCCGTGAACGTCGCGGAGCGCCCCTTCGCGTCCACGATGCCGACCTGCCGGTCCTGGAGATCGGCGTCGTCCCGGCCGATGATCGTCAGGACCTCCTGGGGGGTCGCGCCGAGCTCGAGCAACGGGAGGCCTTTCGTTCCGAAGTCGGAGTTGGCGAAAGACTGCGTCGCCACCGCGCCCACGCCCGCTTTGGCGAAGGGAACCGCGACCCGCACGTTGGGGAACTTCGACTGCACGGCGACGCCGAGGTCGCCGTTGGACGGGTCGCGGGCCACGATGGAGAAGGTCGCGACGACGGAAGTCGGGTCGCGGCGGAGAGCCGCGCCTTCGGGTGCGGCGGAGTCGGGAGTCGGGAGCAGAAGAAGCGCCGCGGCGGATACGAACGAAAGACGCATCGAACCCTCCGAGAAAAAGTGAGACAGATTTTACGGTCGCTTCCGGCGCCGCAGTCGGGTCGCGCTTTTCGGCCGGCGGCTCCCGGTGACCGGCTCCGCCCGTCCTGTGTGCTAATTTCGCCCCTCATGTCGCTCCCCGCCCAGTCGGCCGCGCTCAAGCGTACCCCGCTCTTCTCGCTCCACCGCGAGCTCGGCGCGAAGCTGATCGATTTCGGCGGCTGGGAGATGCCGGTCCAGTACCAGGGCATCCTGGAGGAGCACCGCGCGGTGCGCGAACGCGTGGGTATCTTCGACGTCTCGCACATGGGAGAGCTCGAGATCACCGGCCCGGGAGCGATGGACTCCGTCCAGTGGCTCACGCCCAACGACGTCGCGCGTCTGGAAGTGGGGCGCTGCCACTATTCGGCTTTCCTGACGGAGCGCGGAACCTTCGTGGACGACCTGCTCGTCTACCGGCGTGCGGCCGACCGGTTCCTCCTCGTCGTCAACGCCTCCAATGCCGCGAAGGACTTCGCATGGGCGCGGGAGGGGGCGCGGCCCGGCGCCCGGGTCGAGGACCGCAGCGACGACTATGCGCTGATCGCGGTGCAGGGTCCGCTCGCGGCGACCGTGCTCGGCCGCGTCACGGTCCCCGACCCGGGAGACCTTCCCTATTACGGCTTCCGCGAGTCCCGCGTCTTCGGCAAGGGCGCGCTCGTGTCCCGGACCGGTTACACCGGGGAGGACGGCTTCGAGATCTATCTGCCTCCCGAATCGGCGGAGGCGGTGTACCGGGGACTCCTCGACGCCGGCCGCGGCGAAGGGATCGCGCCGTGCGGCCTGGGAGCCCGGGACACGCTCCGGCTGGAAGCGAAGATGGCCCTCTACGGAAACGACATCGACGACACCGTCACGCCGTGGGAGGCGGAGCTGGGGTGGATCGTCAAGATGAAGAAGGGGGACTTTCTGGGGCGCGAGGCGCTGGAGCGCCAGAAGCGCGAAGGGGTTCCCCGCAAGCTCGCCGGTTTCGAGATGGTGGACCGCGGCATCGCGCGCCACGGGTACCCCGCCGCGACCCCCTCCGGAGCGGGCGTTGTCACCTCGGGAACACACTCCCCGACGCTCAATAAGCCGATCGGTCTCGCGTTGCTTCCGACGGCCGCCACCGCCGTGGGCACGGAGTTCGACGTCGACATCCGGGGGCGCGCCGCGCGGGCCCGTGTCGTGGAAACCCCTTTCTACAAACGCCGCAAGGAGGAGATCGCGTGAATCCCGACGACCGGCGCTACACGACGAGCCACGAGTGGGTCCGCATCGACGGCGACGTCGGGACGATCGGGATCACCGACCATGCGCAGAAAGAGCTCGGGGAGATCGTCTACCTCGAGCTCCCCGAGGTCGGCCATGTTTTCAATGCGGACGACGAGTTCGGCACGGTCGAATCGGTCAAGGCCGTCTCGGAGCTCTTCTCCCCCCTCGCGGGAGAAGTCGTCGAGATCAACCAGGGAGCCGTCGCCGAGCCGGGAATCGTCAACGACGACCCGTTCGGCGACGGCTGGCTCATCCGCGTGAAGCTCTCCACGGACGAAGAGGCCGAGAAGCTGATGTCCGCGGAGGAGTACGAGGAGTACGTGCGCGCCGAAGAGAAGAAGAAGTGAAGTTCCTGCCCGTCGCCGACGCCGACCGCGTCGAGATGCTGCGGGCGATCGGGGCCTCTTCGATCGAGGATCTCTTCGCGGCGATACCCGAAGACGTTCGCCGGCCGCCGGACCTGCCCGATCCGCTCTCGGAGATCGAGATCCGCCGCTTTCTCGGCGGGCTGGCGCGCCGCACCGCCAGCGCGAAAGATACGGATTTCTTTCTCGGCGGGGGCATCTACAACCATTGGGTCTCCGCGGTCGCGGACCAGATGCTCTACCGGGCGGAATGGCTGACCTCTTACACGCCCTACCAGCCCGAGATCTCCCAGGGCACTCTCCAGTCGATCTTCGAGTTCCAGACGCACGTCAGCCTCCTCACGGGCCTCGACGTTGCCAACGCGTCGCTCTACGAGGGCGCTTCGGCGCTCGTCGAGGCGCTGCTCATGGCCGACCGGCTGACCCGCGGGCGGCGCAAGGCGGTGCTTTCCGCCGGGATCCATCCGGAGTATCGCGAGACCGTCCGCTCTTATTTCGCCAACCTGGACCTGGAAGTCGTCGAAGTCCCGATCGGCGCGGACGGGGCGACCGACCGCGCGGCTCTCGAAGCGGCCGTCGATGAGCAGACCTTCGCCGCGGCCGTTCAGTCGCCCAATTTCTTCGGCGTCGTGGAGGACTGGAACGCCGGGTCCGCCGCCGCCCGTCGCGTCCACGCGATCTGCGTGGCTGTCGTTGCCGAGGCCGCTTCGCTCGCCCTGCTTTCTCCGCCGGGCGCGGGCGGGGCGGACATCGCCTGCGGCGAGGCGCAGTCGCTCGGCGTGCCGATGCACTTCGGCGGGCCGCTGCTCGGGTTCCTGGCCTGCCGCACGGCGCACCAGCGTCAGATCCCCGGCCGGCTCGTCGGCCAGACCGTGGACGCGGAAGGCCGGCGCGCCTTCTGCCTGACGCTTTCCACGCGCGAGCAGCACATCCGCCGCGAAAAGGCAACCTCCAACATCTGCACGAACCAGGGTTTGATGGCGCTCGCGTCGAACATCCACATGTCCCTTCTGGGCAAGCAGGGGCTGCGGGAGGTGGCGTCGCAGTCGCACGCGAAGGCGGAGTACCTGAAGGAGCGGATCGCGGCGACTCCCGGCTTTTCGATTCCCTTCTCCGGTCCGACGTTCAACGAGTTCACCGTCCGCGCTCCCGGACCCGCCGCGCCGCTGCTCTCGCGGCTGGCAGCGCGCGGGATCCTCGCCGGCATCCCGCTCTCGCGGTGGGGCGGGGAGCCCAACGGGTTCATCGTCGCCGCGACCGAGATGAACACGCGCGAGGCGATGGACCGCCTGCTCGCCGCCCTGCGGGAGGCCGCGTGAGCGTGGACGTCGAGACGACGCCCCCGGGCGCGCGGGGAAGCGCGCTGCGAAGCCATCCGGAGCCCCGCCACGAGCCGCTCGTCTTCGAGCGTTCGGGCGAAGGGAAGGTCGGTTACTCGCTTCCGCCGCTGGACGTGCCCGAGCGGACGGCGATCCCGTCCGGCCTCCTCCGGGGAGAGATCGCGGGAGAGACCGAGGTGTCCGAGGTCGAGATCGCGCGCCACTTCACCCGCCTCTCCCGGATGAACTTCTCGATCGACGAGGGGCTCTACCCGCTCGGATCCTGCACCATGAAGCACAACCCGAGGATCAACGAGGAGATGGCCCGCCTCCCCGGCTTCGCGGCGTCTCACCCTCTTTCGCCGGAAGAGAGCGTGCAGGGCGCCCTGGAGCTCGCCTGGACGCTCGAGCGCGTGCTCGTCGAGCTGACGGGTCTCTCGCGGGTGACGCTCCAGCCGGCGGCGGGAGCCCAGGGGGAGCTCGCGGGCATCCTGATGATCCGCAAGGCCCTCGCCCGGAGCGGCAACCCGCGGAAGACCGTCCTGATCCCGGACTCGGCCCACGGAACCAACCCGGCTTCCGCGCACTTCGCCGGCTACAAGGTCAAGGAGCTCAAGTCCAACGCCCGCGGGACCCTCGACCTCCACGTGCTCGAAGAGGCGATGACGGAGGAGGTGGCCGCGTTGATGCTCACGGTCCCGAACACCCTCGGGATCTTCGAGGACCGGATCCTGGAAATCGCGCGACTCCTCCACGCGAAGGGCGGGTACCTCTACTGCGACGGCGCCAACTTCAACTCGTTCGTGGGGATCGCGAAGCCCGGCTTGATGGGCATCGACGTGATGCACATGAACCTCCACAAGACCTTCTCGACGCCGCACGGCGGCGGCGGCCCCGGCGCCGGGCCCGTGGCGGTGACGGAGAAGCTCGCCCCCTTCCTGCCGCGGCCGACGGTCGAGCGCGGGGCGGACGGGACCTTCTTTCTCGACTTCGACCGGCCCGAGTCCATCGGCCGGCTGCGCACCTTCCTCGGCAACTACGGCATGTTCGTCCGGGCGCTCGCCTACATCGCGTCGTACGGCAACCGGATCGCCGAGGTCGCTCGCGGCGCCGTCCTCAACGCGAACTACATACGCGCCGGGCTGACCGGGGTGTACCACCTCAAGTACGACGCGCCCTCGCTCCACGAGGTCGTCTTCTCCGACAGGAAACAGGCGGAGCACGGCGTACACAACATGGACATCGCCAAGCGGCTCATGGACTACGGCTTCCACCCGCCGACGATCTCCTTTCCGCTGATCGTCCACGGCGCCATGATGATCGAGCCCACGGAAACGGAGGGGAAACCCGGCCTCGACGCGTTCATCCGCGCCATGCGCGAGATCGCCCGGGAGGCGGAGGAGGAGCCCGATCTCGTCCGCAACGCGCCCCATACGACGCCCGTCAAGCGCGTGGACGAAGTCGGCGCGGCCCGGAACCTGATCCTGCGCTGGAAGCCGGACAAGGCCCGACCCGCGGAGGCCGACCCGGGCTAGACTTCCGTCACCGTGCCCCCAGCCGAAGGGCCCTTCCCGGTCCGCCTCGCGGTCGTGGCGCTGCTGTGCTGTTCGGTCTCCGCGCGCGCCGCGGAGCTCCCCTCGAGCCGGGAGAACTGGCTCCGCGTGCAGACGGCGAACTTCACGCTCTACGGCAACGCGAGCGAAGGAAAGATTCGCGACGTCGGCCTCACGCTCGAGCGCCTTCGGGCCGTCCTGCTCCTTCTCACCCGGAAGCTCTCCGCCAACGCGCCGGTGCCGACGACGGTTTATGTCTTCAAGAACGATGCGTCGCTGAGGCCCTACAAGCCGCTCTACCAGGGCAAGCCGGTAACGTCGCCGGGTATTTCCTGCCGAGCGAGATCGGCAACTTCATCGCGCTCTCCGCGGCATGGAACTCCGACC
>JBHENW010000131.1:0-14837 GCA_046261875.1 Thermoanaerobaculia bacterium
GAGCAGATGTCCAAGAAGGAGGGGGTCCTGGAGTTCGTGCCTCCGCGTTTCTCGCTCGACGACGTCGGCGGGTACGACGTGCTCAAGACCTGGTTGAAAAAGCGGCAGGCTCTCTTCTCCAAGGAGGCCCTCGACGCCGGCATCCCCATCCCCCGCGGGATCCTGCTCATGGGGATCTCCGGCTGCGGCAAGAGCCTCTGCGTCAAGACGATCTCGACCCTCTGGAACCTCCCGCTCTTCCGGCTCGACATGAACGCGGTCTTCGGAACGGAAAACCCCGAGGCGACCTTCCTCCGGGCGCTGCGCTCCGTGGAGGCCGTCTCTCCGGCGGTTCTCTGGATCGACGAGATCGAGATGGGCGTCGGCGGCTACCGCGAGGGGGGCGACGCGTCCATGTCTCGCATCTTCTCCGGCTTCCTGACGTGGATGCAGGAGAAGGCCGCGCTCGTGTTCGTCGCCGCGACGGCCAACCGGATCCACCTGCTGCCCGCCGAGATCATCCGGAAGGGCCGGTTCGACCAGGTCTTCTTCGTGGACCTGCCCACGGAGCAGGAGCGCAAACAGATCTTCGCGATCCACCTGAAGAAGAGCCGCGTGGACGTTTCGCGGTTCGATCTCGTCTTCCTGGCCAAGGCGACGAACGGCTGGAACGGCGCCGAGATCGAGCAGGCCGTGATCTCCGCCGTCGTGGACGCCTACGCCGAGAAGCGCGAGCTGAACGAGGACGATCTCTACCGGATGATCTCCGCGACCGTGCCGCTCGCCGTGACCATGGAAGAGCAGATCAAGGCCATCAAGAGCTGGGCGCACGAGCGCGCGCTGAACGCATCCAAGCCGGACGCGGTGATGCGGGGGACTCAGCCCTAACCGTCGCTTCCGCTCGCTCGGGGCCTGCTTCGCAACGCCTCGCGGCTTCGCCCGGACGCGGGCTCGTCGCTCGGCTGGCCCCTCAATCGCTCACGCTCCCGCGGCGCCAGCCTCCTCCCTGACGGGAGACTACTCGCGCCGCGACCGGGGCCGAACTTCCTCGCCGCAGCGGGCCATCACTTGTCTCGTGATCTCCCGGCTCGTCGGCGGATTCTCTCCGAGTCCTAGCGAGTGGAGCTCCTCGTGAATGATGAGGGCCGCGGCGTGGTCCAGATCCCGGGACTCCTCGAGGAACTGGTTCGGGCAGACATGGATGAACCGGCTCTCAGGCTTCGTCGCGAAGACGACCTCGCGATGAGCGCAGACTCCCTCATTCGAAGCGTTGTAGAAGATCAGCCAGCGGAGATGGTCCTCGGCCGTCCTGCCGGTCTGTTCAAGATTCTCCGCGAGCGTCCGGCCGGAAGGATCGCGGAAGTCTGAAAAGACCTCACGGCACCCGGGCGTTTCGAGCTTCTGTCGCGCCAGCCGGACGGCCGCGCCGACCGACTCGATGAGCCTCGGGTCCTTGCGGCCGAGGACGGATACGCGGTCTGGGGCCGTCTGAGTGTCCGCGGCCTGCCCGGCGAGGGGCGCCGCTGCGGCCAGAACCACAGCCGCTGCGAGGCTCGAGAGCCTCTTGGCAGGAGACGACAAGATGGGCTCCTTCGCGGAGGAGTCCGGCTCTTCCGCGGCCCATCAATGTGATTGACCCAAAAGGATTTGGACGGAGAGAACGCCGAGAGTGTTGTACGATTTTCGTGAGATTTCGAGCGAGGCAGTTCATGGCTTATCGATTCGAGGAGTTCCTCTACGATCCCGCGGACCGCGCCCTGTTCCGCGGCGGACGCGAGGTCGCCTTGACGCCCAAGGGGCGGGATCTGCTGACGCTCTTTCTCCACAACCCTCGACGCCTGCTCACGCGCCGCGAGATCTCGGGCCGCTTGTGGCCCGACGTCGCCGTCACCGACGACTCGCTTCGATTCCAGGTAGCTGAGCTGCGAAAAGCTCTCGGAGAATCCGGCCGGTTTTCCGCGCCGGCCCCCCGCGCCTGCTCTTCGAAACGGACGCGGAAGGCAGGCGGGACGTCTCCCCCGATTGCCAGAGGTTGCTCTTACTCGTCCCTGACCGCGAAGCGGCTCCGCAGCCTCTGACTCTCGTATGGAACTGGCTTCCCAAGTGAGGCCTCACCGGCTGGCGATCGAACGCGATTTGGTTGTTCAGGCGGTAGGATCTCGTGCACTTCGGATGACCAGAACCGGGAGTCGGAGGCATCCCCCGAAGCGCGAGGAGGGTCCCCCGCGCGGGCTCTCGCGGCGCGCGTTGCTGACGTCGGCGGCGGGTGGGCTTCTGAGTGGGGCATTGCCGGTGCGGCGGGCGGTTGCGGCGTCGGCCGCGAAGCCCTCAGTGGTGGTCGTCGGGGCCGGAGCCTTCGGGGGGTGGACGGCCCTCATGCTGCTGCGCCGGGGCGCCCGCGTCACGCTCGTGGACGCCTGGGGGCCGGGCAATGCGCGGGCGAGCTCGGGCGGTGAGACCCGCGTGATTCGCGGCATCTACGGCAAGGATCGGATTTACACGGCCATGGCCCAACGGGCCTTCCAGCTCTGGATTGAGAACGAGAAGCGCTGGAAGAAGACGCTCTACAAGCGCACGGGCGCGCTCTGGATGGTGGCCGACGCCGGCGACTTCATCCGGTCGTCCCTTCCCGTCATCCGGGAGTTCGGGTTCGGGTACGAGGAGCTGTCGGCTGCGGACGCCCGCCGCCGCTACCCGCAGATCGATTTCACGGGGATCGCGTGGGCCTTGCTCGAGAAGGAGGCCGGATATCTTCTCGCCCGGCGTTCCTGCGCCGACGTCGTGGAGGGCTTTCTCGCCGAGGGCGGCTCGTACCGGGAGGCTCTGGCTTCGCCACCGCAAGTCGCGGCCGGCCGCCTCGCCGGGCTCGCGCTGACCGACGGCACACGGCTCACAGCCGACACCTACGTATTCGCCTGCGGACCGTGGCTGCCGAAGCTCTTCCCCGACGTCGTCGGGAGCCGGATCCAGCCGACGCGGCAGGACGTCTTCTTCTTTGGGACGCCGGGGGGGGACCCGCGGTTCTCGGAACGCCAGCTTCCGGTCTGGGTCGAGACGCCGCGTTTCTTCTACGGGATCCCCGGCAACGAGCGCCGTGGGTTCAAGATCGCCGACGACGTGCGGGGTCCGGTTTTCGACCCGACGAAGGGGGATCGCACGCCTTCCGCGGAAGCCCTGCGCGTGACGCGGGAATACGTCGCCCGCCGCTTCCCGGCGCTCGCGGGCGCGCCGCTCGTCGAGTCCCGGGTCTGCCAGTACGAGAACACCAACGACCACCATTTCCTCGCCGACCGCCATCCCGGGGCGGCCAACGTCTGGATCGTGGGCGGGGGCTCCGGGCACGGCTTCAAGCACGGCCCCGCGATGGGAGAGCACGTCGCCCGGGTCGTGCTGGGCGAGCTGCCGCCCGAGCCGCTCTTCTCCTTCGCGCGCTTCCGGAAGACGACCGCCTGACGATAGGACCGAATCTTGAGGCAAGCCCACCGTAGGGGCGGCCCTCGTGGCCGCCCCTGACGGGAAGGTCGCTGCGGATTCGAGCCTTAGAAATCGAATCGGGTCGAGAGGCCGAACGTCCGGGGTTGATTCGTCAGGAAACCGACGCGGGCGCGGAGTCCTCGCTCCCGGTCCAGCGCCAGGAAGGCCCGCTCGTCGGTCAGGTTGTTGCCGAAGAGCGCCACGTCGAAATTGGCGAAGCGGACCCCGAGCCGCAGGTTGACGAGGTCATAGGCCGGCAGCTCCGGGTTGAAGGTGAACGTGTTCTGCGTCAGCGGGCCGCCGATCGTTGCCCCACCCGCTTGCTCGAACGAGCGCAGATTCACGACGCCGAAACCGGGGACCTCGTCGCCGACCTGCGTGAACCGTGAACCGACGTGGTTGTACGTCGCCGTCACGTAACCGGTGAATCCGTCCGCGACTTCCTGTTGGTAGGTGGCCGCCGCGGCCATCTGGAACTTGGGCACGCTCGGCAGCCGCCTCCCCTCTTCGATGCCGGACACCACTTTGACGTTGCCCATCGCGTCGGTCTCAGTCAAGGTGGACTGAAGCTCGGAGTCGTTGTAGCCGGCCGAGATGGCGAAGTCGAAGTTTTCGGTCGGCGCCAGCCCGAACTCGAGCTCCGCTCCGATGCTGCGCGCCTCGGGCACGTTGAACACGACTCGGGAGGAGCAGGAGCCCGCAGTCACCGAAACCTGGAGATCCGTGATGTCCACGTAAAACGCCGTGACGTTGACGGAGCCGCGCCCCCCCATGATCAAGGACTTCGACCCGACCTCGTAGTTCCAGGCGGTTTCGTCGTCCCAGGATTCCCGCCCGCCGAACGTCACGAGGTCCTCGGGTGTGCAGAGCGGAATGTTGAGCGGGTCGTTGATCCCGCCCAGTCGGAAGCCCTTGGCGATCTGGACGTTCAAGTTCGTGGCCGGGCTCACCTTGTAGCTGGCGATGATGCGCGGCGCATAGCCGTCGGCGCTCGTCGATCCCGGCTGGGAGACGATCTGGGTGCCCGTGTTGTCGTGGGCGAAGATCCCGTCGAAGATCTGCTCCTTGTCCTCCTCGAAGTGGTAATAGCGCAGGCCGCCGGTCAGGCTGAGGTCGCCGAATGTCACCGTACCTTCTCCGAAGAAGGCGTACTGCTGGAGGTCGTAAGCCAGATCGGACCAGAACAGGGAGTTCATCGGGGCGCGCAGCCCGGTCGTCGGAATATCGGTGAGCTCCTCGAACCCGGCGACCCGCAGGTCCTGGCCGTAATCGCGCTTCGAGTCGGCATAGAAACCGCCGCCGAGCCACTGGAAGCGTTCGTCTCCGCCGGAAAAGCGGAGCTCCTGCGTCCAGGTGCTCGCCGTGGTGGCGTCAAACAGAGGCGAGTCGAGTGTGTAGACCTCCTCCTCCAGGCCGATCGAGCCGCCCGTAATGCTGGAAGTCAGCGCGCCCGCGTCGCGGACGACCAGGATGTCCCGATCCGTATAGGACGTGATCGAGGTCAACTCGACGGCTCCGAAGTCGTACCGGAGGTTCAGGTCGCCGAGCAGAAATTCGTCGGTGAACGGCTCGGCGATCTGGGTGAACAGCTCGCGTTCGCCGAGGGTCACCGGCGGGCGGGTCGTGGTGAGCGGGTTTGCCAGGATGTTGTAGACGTCGATCCTGTTCCAGCCGTCCATCTCGACCTTCTGGTAGAGCAACCGCGGGGTGATGCTCAGTTGATCGTTCGGAGAGATCTGTATCGCCGCGCGCACGCCGGTCCGGTCGCCGCTGTTGACGTCTTCCTCGACGCTCAAATCCGGCTGAATGGCGTCCATGTACCCGGCGATCCGATCGAAGTAACCGACGATACGCAGGGCGGCCGCGCTGCCCAAGGGAAGGTTCAAGCCGAGCTTGACCTGGCCGCCCGCCTCGCCGTCACCGATGGTGCTGGCGCCGACCTCGCCGAAGAACCGCGTCGCGCCGGGCTCGGGCGGGTTGGTGATGTAACGCACCGTGCCTCCGAGCGAGCCGGAGCCGAAAAGAGTCCCCTGAGACCCGCGCAATACCTCGACTCGAGACACGTCGAACAGGTCCAGGTCCGGAGTGAAGAGCGACATCGAGATGACGGATTCGTCCAGGTAGACGCCGACCGACTCCTTGACGCCCGGCTGGTCCCGGGCGATCTGTCCCGAGGAGATGCCCCGGATGGATATCTGGCTCTGCCCGGGACCCAGGTTCTGGACGGAGAAGCTGGCGACGTTGGTCGCTACGTCCTCGATCGTCTCGACGCCGCGCTCCCGCAGGATCTCTTCGGTCGGTGCCGCGACGGAGAAGGGCGTCTCATGCACCGTTTCCTCGCGCTTCCGGGCCGTGACCGTAACCGACTCCCGGACTCGAGACCCGAGCCCGATGTCCACCGCCGCGCGGCCCCCTTCGGTGACCTGCACGTCGCGGCGGGTCGCCTGCCCGATGCCCGGCAGGTCCGCTTCGATCGTGTAGGCGCCGGGAGGCAGGCCGAGGACCTCGTAGCCGCCGCCAGTGGCGGAAACGACGACACGCACGGCGCCGGTTGCCTGGTTCGTGACCGTGATCGTGACACCCGGGACGGGGGAGCCGGTGGCGTCGCTCACGGTTCCGCTGATTCCCCCCGACGGGGTCTGGGCGAGCACGGGAACGGCGGCGAGGAGAAAGAACAGGAGAAAACGAGTGACTCGACGCATGGATACCTCCTCTAACAAAAAGAGCAACCTCTCTCGTCGCGGGGAGAGGCGCGTCTCGCGGCCGGAAGCTTCTCCGCGACTTTAGGGGGATCTTACGTCAGCTTCATACGCGACCGGAGGCGGCTAGTTCCGGTTGCCGTCCAGGTCGGGAGGCCGGAAGGGGGCCAGGAACCGCATCCTTTTTTCCCACTCGATCATTCGTTCGAAGAGCGCCCCGAACCGCGAGGAGAGGGCGTCGGTCTCGAGCATCTGCTGGAGCTCCTCCGGCGTGTAGCGAAGGCGGACCGCCAGCTCCGAAGCGAGGCGCTCGGGAGACAGCGCGCCTTCGGGCAGGGGGGGAAGCTCCATGGATCGGGAGACCTCGGTGAAGAGCTGGACGGCGAGGAGCGAGACCCGGGCGGTCTCCTCGGCCGTGGCAAAGGAGACCGGGGGAACTTCCTCGACCTGCGCCACGCGGTACGGATCCGCCGCCGCCTCTTCGAGGATGCGGTACCGGAACCGCCCTTCGAGCACGATGTTGTAGCGGCCGTCCGGCAGTTCCTCGGACTCCACGATCTCGCCCGCCCCGCCGAGCGGATGAACGGGCAGCGGCTCGGTGCCTTCCTCCCACCCGGGCTTGAGCATGGCCATGCCGATCGTGCGCTCCCCGTCGAGCGCATCGGCGACCATCGAGCGGTAACGGGGCTCGAAGATGTGCAGCGGCAGGAGCGTCCCGGGAAGCAGCACGACGCCGGGCAGCGGGAAGAGGGGGATGCGGCGGCGGGTCACGGCTGTCCGCGTCCCGAGAGCTCGAGCACGTACGCGACGGTCTGGCGAATCTCCTCGTCGGTCAGCTTGCCCTGGAACTTCGGCATCGGGTCGTGACCCTCCCGGATCTGGTGTTCGATCGAGGCCGCGGTACCGTCACCGCGCCACTTCCCGTCGATGAGGTTCGCGTAAGGGAAGCGGCCGGCGACGATCGTCTTCCCGTCGCCGCGGACGGAATGACAAGACGCGCACTTGCGGTCGAAGATCTTCTGGCCGGCCGCGACCTCGCGCCCGTGCCCGTCCCCTTCCGGCAAAACGTCCTCGCCGCACGCGAGACAGGAGAGCACCGCGGCGGCGAGCAGGCCGGCCAGGAAGGGGCGCCGTCGCACGGCGCCAAGTGTAACCGGGCGTGTCCTTCCCGGCGGGCGGTTCAGCGAATTCTTAGCCGTGCTAACTTCCGCGCGGCATGGCGGATCCGCGCGACAAGGTGGCGGGAAGCGTCGCGGGCGATTTCTACGTCGATACACAGTGCATCGATTGCGACGTCTGTCGGGTCACCGCTCCAGGCAACTTTCAGCGAGACGAAAACCGCGGCTTTTCGTTCGTCTTCCGGCAGCCCGGCACCCCGGACGAGCGCGCGCGCTGCGAAGAGGCGATGGACAGCTGTCCCGTCGAAGCCATTGGAAGCGACGGGGAGGCGATCCTCGCGGCGATTCAGCCGGGCAGCGCGCGGAAATAATCGATCGTCCGCCGCAGTCCTTCGTCCAGGTCGACCCGGGGCGACCACCCGAGCTTCTCGCGCGCCCGCGTGATGTCCGGCTGGCGTACCTTCGGGTCATCCTCCGGCAGCGGCTTGAAGACGATCTCGCTGCGTGTTCCGGTCAGGGCGCGGATCCGCTCGGCGAACTTGAGGACCGAAAGCTCCATCGGGTTCCCGAGGTTGACCGGCTCGGCCTCGTTCGACAAGAGCAGGCGATAGATGCCGTCCACCAAGTCGGACACGTAGCAGAAGGACCGGGTCTGCGAGCCGTCTCCGAACACGGTCATCGGCTCTTCGGCGAGAGCCTGGGAGATGAGAGCGGGCACGACCCGTCCGTCGCGCGGCCGCATCCGCTCACCATAGGTATTGAAGATACGCACGATCCTCGTGTCCACGCCGTGCGCCCGGTGATATGCCATCGTCATCGATTCCGCGAAGCGTTTGGCCTCGTCGTAGACGCCGCGGGGTCCGATGGGGTTCACGTTTCCCCAGTACGACTCGGGCTGCGGGTGCACGAGCGGGTCGCCGTACACCTCGGACGTCGAGGCGAGCAGGAAGCGCGCCCTCTTCTCCTTGGCCAGTCCGAGCGCCTTGTGGGTGCCGAGCGACCCGACCTTGAGCGTCTGGATGGGCAGCTCGAGGTAGTCGATGGGCGAGGCGGGGGAGGCGAAATGGAGAACCGCATCGAGCGGACCGTCCACGAAGATGAACTGCGAGACGTCGTGGCGGACGAAACGGAAACTCTTCTCTTCCGCCAGGTGCGCGATGTTTCGCAGGTTGCCCGTGAGCAGGCTGTCCATGGCGATGACTTCGTGGCCTTCGGCGAGGAGACGGTCGCACAGATGGCTTCCGAGAAAGCCGGCGCCTCCGGTCACGAGCACGCGCATTCCGGTTACCGTCCGACGGCCGCGTAGGTCCAACCGGCGGATTTCATCTCTTTCGGTTCGTAGACGTTGCGCAGGTCCACCATGGTCTTGCTGCGGAGCAGCGAAGCCAGCCGCTCCAGGTCGAGGGCGCGGAACTCGTTCCATTCCGTCAGGAGCACGAGGAAATCCGCCCCGTCCGCGCAGTCGTAGGCATCCCGCGCATAGTGGACGTCCGGGAGGAGCGCGCGGGCGTTCTCCATCGCCGCCGGGTCGAACGCACGGACGCGGGCGCCGGCTGAGAGGAGGTCGCGGACCACGGCGATCGCCGGAGACTCGCGGATGTCGTCCGTCTCCGGCTTGAAGGAGAGCCCGAGGACCGCCGCCGTCTTCCCTTCGAGCCCGCCGACGGCCAGGCTGATCTTCTGGATCATCCGCGCCGTCGTCGCCCGGTTGACGTCGATCGTCGCCTCGATGAGGCGGAACTGGTACCCGTGCTGGCGGGCCAGGTCCGCCGCCGCCGCCGTGTCCTTGGGGAAACAGGAACCGCCGAACCCGGGCCCTGGGTGCAGGAACTTCGACCCGATCCGCTTGTCCAGTCCCATGCCGCGAGCGACGTCGTGAACGTCGGCGCCCATCAGCTCGCACATCCGGGCGATCTCGTTGATGAAGGAGATCTTCACGGCGAGGAAGCCGTTGGATGCGTATTTGATGAGCTCCGCGGAGGCGACGTCCGTGATGACGAACGGCGTCTCGATCAAGAAGAGCGGGCTGTAGATCTCCTTCATGACCTCGACCGCGCGTTTGTCCGACGCGCCGATGACGATCCGGTCCGGGCGCAGGAAATCGGCGACCGCCGAGCCTTCGCGGAGGAACTCGGGATTAGAGACCACGGAGAACTCGTGCCGGCGGTTCTGGCCGATGACCTGCTCGATCATCCGCCCGGTGCCGGTCGGGACGGTGGACTTCGTGACCACGACTTTGTAGCCGTTCATGTGCTCCCCGATCGTCTCGGCGACCTGTCGCACGAAGGTCAGGTCGGGGGAGCCGTCCGGCCGGGGGGGCGTGCCGACGGCGATGAATATGGCCAGGGAGCTCTCGATCGCCGACTTCAAGTCCGTCGTGAAGCGGAGACGGCCGGCCCGCTCGTTCTTCGCGACGAGCTCCTCCAGTCCCGGCTCGTAGATCGGGATCTGGCCGCGCTGGAGCGAGGCGATCTTCGCCTCGTCCTTGTCCACGCAGGTGACGTTCATGCCGAAGTCCGCGAGACAGGCGCCGGTGACAAGGCCGACGTAGCCCGTGCCGACCATGCAGATGTTCATGCGCACTCGCTCCGGTACCACGCCACGGCGCGGCGCAGGCCCTCTTCGAGCGGGACGCGGGGGCGGAAGCCCAGCAGGCGCCCGGCTTTGGCCACGTCGGCATACGTCACCGGCACGTCCCCCGGTTGATCCGGCTCGCGCCGGACCCGGGCGGTGCGGCCGGTGGAGCGTTCGACGTGCGCCAGGAGCTCGGCCAGCGTCACGGGCCGCGCCCCCCCCAGGTTGATGATCTCGAAACCGGAGTCCAGATCGAGCGTTGCTTCGACCCCGTCGGCGATGTCGTCGATGTACGTGTAGTCGCGCCGCGAGCTGCCGTCACCGTAGAGCGTGATCGGCTCGCCGCGTTCGATGGATTGGATGAAACGGGAAATCGCCATCTCCGGCCGCTGGCGGGGCCCGTAGACGGTGAAAAAGCGCAGGCAGGCGGTCGAGAGACGGTGCAGGTGGTGGGCAGTGTACACGTGGAGCTCGCCGGCGCGTTTGGTCGTGGCGTAGGGCGAGATCGGACGGTCGATCGGGTCCTCCTCGGAGAAAGGGAGCTTCGCGTTGACCCCGTACACCGACGACGAAGAGGCGAAGACGAAGCGGGGCCGTCCATGCGCGACCGCCGCGTCGAGTAGATGGAGCGTCCCGATGCAGTTGACGTCTTCGTACAGCACGGGATGCGCCAGCGACGGGCGGACCCCCGCGCGCGCGGCGAGGTGGATCACGGCGTCGAAGCGCTCCTCCCCGAAGAGCCGGAAGACGAGGTCGCGGTCCCGGATGCCCCCCTCGACGAGCCGGTACGCGGGGGATCCGAGGTGCGCCTCGACGTTGCGCCGTTTACGCGCGGGATCGTAGAAGTCGTTGAAGTCGTCCAGAACGACCACGCGATCTCCACGGGCCAGGCGCCGGTCGGCGAGGTGCGAGCCGATGAATCCGGCTCCGCCGGTGATCAGGAGGTTCAAGTTCGAGGGATCATCGCGAAGCGGGCGTCGGGGTCGGCGCCGGCCCCTCGAGCGGACCGGAGTCGCCGGAGGCGTCCCTCTGGGCCCGCTCGTACCGCTTCTTGATTCCGGACTTCTGACGGTTGCGGATGAGCCATCGGAGGATCTCCGACTCGTCGATCCCGACGATGATGTCGTTGGCCGCGTCGAAGAGAGCGGGGTCGTTGATCAGCTTCCCGGCCGTTCCCGCCCCTTCGTCCAGCTTGCGTCCGATCGAGTCGAGCCGCCGCGTGAAGTTCCGGAGGTTCTGCGTCAGCTCCCGGCCGACCTGCTCGTCGCGAAGCAGGCGCGGAATGGTGCCCTCCCCCTTCTCGAGCTGGCTCGCCACGGCGGCGAGGGAGACGGCGGTTGCGGAAAGCTTTTCGAGCAGACCGTAGACCTTCTGCTTCCCTTCGGGGTCCGCGAGGAGCGCCGGGATGGCTCCGGTGTTCGTGCGCATCCCTTCGTCGATCTTCCCGAACACGTTGCGCACGGCCTGGATCGCCCCCCGGAGGGACTCGGTCGTCTCGCGGCCGTATTTTTCATCGGCGATCAGCCTCCCGGCCAGCCCCTTGCCGCTCTCGATCTTGCGGAGAATGGAGTTCAGAGACGTCAGCGTCGCATTGAGGTTGTTCCCGAGCCGGGCGCTCTCCTCGCTGTCGGAGGTCAACGCGCCGAGGAAGCCTTTGCCCTCCTCCGTGCGCCCCAGGATGTTCTTGAGCGAGCGCGCGATGCCCGAAAGGTCCGTGAGGAGGTCGCCGCCCCCCTCGAGCAGCTTTTCCAGGCCGGCTCCCGGCGCGGCGGCGATCTCCCCCCCGACCGGGACCTGGGGCTCCTTGGGGGACCCGCCGGCGAGGTCCACGTACTTGTCTCCGAGCAGACCGATCGTCTTGATGGAAGCGCGGGTACCCGTTCGCATGCGCGGAATGACCTTTCGATCGATCTCGTAGACGACCCGCACGCTCTGGTCCGCGGGGTCCGGGGAGAGGTTCACCTCGAGCACGTTGCCGATCGTGACGCCGTTCAAGCGGACGGGGTTGCCCGACACGAGGCCGGCGGCCGTCTCGAAGTGCGTCTGGAACGGAAGCTTTTTCTTGAAGAGGTTGGCGCGGCGCCCGACCATGAAGACCGACAGCATGACGAACACGAGGGCGACGAGGACCACGAGGCCCACGCGGAACCGGCGCCGGACGTGCGTCGTTGTGGCCGGCACGTCAGCCCTCCGACCGGACGGCCCGGAACGTCCCGGTGCCGCACGGGAACCCCATCGCGCGGAAGTAGTCCTGCAGGATCGGGTGGCCACCCTGGGCCGCCTCGTCGAAGGTCCCGACGAACTGGAACCGGCCCTGGTGGAGAAAGGCGAGGCGGTCGGAGACCGTCCGGGCAGTCATGATGTCGTGCGTCACGACGACGGAGGTCGTGTGGAGCCGGACGTTCAGGTCCACGATGAGCTCCGCGATCTTTTCTGAGGTCAGGGGATCGAGCCCGGTCGTCGGCTCGTCGTAGAGGATCACCTCGGGCTCCAGGGTGATCGACCGCGCGAGGGCGACGCGCTTGCGCATGCCGCCGGAGAGCTCCGCCGGCATCTTGCGCTGGGTCCCGGGCAGCCCGACCATCTCGAGCTTCTCCGCGACGAGAGCGGCGATCTCCTCGGGAGACTTGTCGAGGTGCTCGCGGATCGGAAAAGCGATGTTGTCCTCGACGTTCATGGAGTCGAACAGCGCCCCTCCCTGGAAGAGCATCGCGAGACGGCGGCGGACGGGGGAGAGATCTTCCTCCGAGAGAGGCACGACGGACTGGCCGAAGACGCGCACGTCTCCGTCGTCCGGCTTCTCCAGGCCATTGATGTGGCGCAGGGTCACGCTCTTGCCCGTGCCGGACGGGCCGAGGATGCAGAGGACTTCGCCCCGGTAGATCTTGACGCTGACGCCCGCGAGGACTTCGCGCAGCCCGTAGCGCTTCCAGACGCGCTCGAACTCGACGACCGTTTCGGGCTGCGCCCCGGCAACCGGGGTCGCGGCGGCGTTGGAGGCGCTCACAGGGCGAGGAACAGCTTGGTCAGAAAGAAATCGGAGATGAGGACGCAGATGGAGGCCAGCACGACCGTCTGGGTCGTGGCGCGCCCGACCGAAGCGGCACCCCCCTTGACCTGCAACCCGTTGTAGCAGCCGATCGCGGCAATCTCGAGCCCGAAGAAGAAACTCTTCCCGAGACCGCTCATGATGTCGGAGATCTTGAGGTAGTTCCAGACGCTGCTCAAGTAGTCCTGCGCCGTCATCTGGAGCTCGACGACGCAGATGAAGAGCCCGCCGAGGATGCCGAGCACGTCGGCGAGAGCCGTCAGGACCGGCATCATGATGATGGTCGCAAGGAGCCGCGGCGTCACGAGGCGCCGGATGGGCGAAATGGCCATGGAGCGCAGCGCGTCCACCTGCTCCGTGACGGTCATCGAGCCGATCTCCGCCGTAATGCCGGATCCGACGCGGCCCCCGACCATCAGGGCCGTCAGCACGGGGCCGAGCTCGCGGACGAGGGAAAGAGAGACGACCCGGCCGATGAAGAACTTCCCGCCGAATGCCGCGAGAGAGTAGGCCGTCTGGAGGGCGAGGACCATGCCGGTGAAAAGCGCCGTGATGCCCGTGATGGAGACGGACTTGACGCCGATCTCGTCCATCTGCCACACGAGCTCGTTTCTGTAGAAGGGCCGCGTGACGCATCCTTTGAGGGCCTGCCAGGTCATCTCCGCGAGCCCGCCCGCATACTCCACGATCGCCTGGCCCTTTTGACCGAACCGGTCGACGAACCGGAGCCATCGGATGTTCCGGTAGAAGATCTGGGTCGCGGATTCGGGGGGAGGCGTCATGAGCCGCGGCGATTGTACGTCGAGGCGCAAACCTTCGAGCGACCGGAGTTTCTCCCTTGGCGCGGACCCGTTCCGTTAGCATCCGCACGGTGCGGACGGCGCGACAGATCCTGATCTGGACCGGGGTCGTCGTGCTGACGGTCACCTTCGGAGTCCCCTCCATTCTCGCGGCCTTCATCCCGCCCCGCGGCGACTGGTTCCTGCTCTTCGCCCGCGGCTGGGCGCGCTCGATCCTGCGCATCGCCGGGATCTCCGTCCGGGTCCTCCACTCCGGGCGGCTCGACCCGGCGCGCAGCTACGTCGTCGTCTCGAACCACGAAAGCTTCTGCGACATCCCGGTCCTCCTCGCCACGCTCCCGATGTCGCTGCGGTTCATGGCCAAGCGCAGCATCTTTGGCGTCCCCGTCCTGGGGTGGTCGATCGCGGCGGCCGGCTTCATCCCCGTGGACCGCGGGGAGCGGTCGCGGGGCGCGGCCACGATGGACGCGGCGCTGCGGCGCCTGCGGGGCGGCCGGTCGGTCGTGATCTTCCCGGAAGAGACGCGGTCCGCCAACGGCTCCCTGCTCCCGTTCAAACAGGGCGCGGCGTTGCTCGCCCTGCGTTCCGGGTTGCCGCTGCTTCCGTTCGGCATCGCGGGGACGCGCCGGATCCTCCCGAAAGGAAGCTGGCGCATTTCCGGAGGCCCGGTCGTCCTGTGCGCCGGTTCTCCGCTCGGCGTCGAAGGGCGCCGTCCCTCCGACCGCCGCGATCTGACCCGGCGCCTGCAGGCCGAGGTCGAATCCCTTCGGGAGGAGGCCGCCCGAGAGCTTCCGGCCGGGGCGCGGCGCTGAGACTCGCCGATGCGTCGCGGTTCCTGCTTCACCCCGCGGCATCGCTCCTCGACGTGGCCGCATGGTATTTTCGGCGTGGTGTCGACCGCGGCGGAGGTGACGGAGGAAAAGGTCCTCGAGACGTTGCGGACCGTGCGCTTCCCGGGCCTCTCCCGCGACATCGTCTCCTTCGGCTTCGTCAAGGACCTGGCCATCGGCGGTGGCAACGTCTCCTTCCGTCTGGAAATCACGACCGAGTCGCCCCGCGCCGCCGAGCAGATCCAGCGCGACGCGACCGAGAAGCTCCGGGCGCTGCCCGGAATCCACGCCGTCACGATCCGCCTGGACCTGCG
>JBHENW010000132.1:0-12868 GCA_046261875.1 Thermoanaerobaculia bacterium
CAAGGCGGCTACCGCCGGCAACGGCCATACGAACTCAACTCAAAGGCGATCATTCAGTCCGAGCCGCGAAGCGACCGCAGCCAGGCGTTTGTCCAGGGTCCAGAGCCTGGAGGGGTCGAGGGTCGCGGCGGCCAGCAGATGAACGTCGATCCACCCCAGGCCGCTCCCCACGAGCTCGTTGTCTGTGACGAAACGCAAAACTTCATCGTGTTCCGCAGAGGGCGCCTGCGGCAGGCTTTCCAACAACCCCAGGATCTCCGCCCGTCGCTTCAAATGCCCGAGCGCGACCTCCCCGATCACGAACGGATGTGCCGCGACCTGCGCGTCCTCGAGCAGCCCCGCCAGCCGGGCGTTCCCGCGGCGCAGGTGGTCCACCCAGACCGACGTGTCCGCCAGGATCATCGACGGGACGAGCGCCGCGGCCGGCGACGGCGGGCCGCGCGCAGCCGTGGCTCGGACGCGCCGAGCGCCGCCAGGCGCCGCGCGCTCTCCCGAGCGATCAGCGCCTCCAGGCCGGCGTGCACCATCGCCGTCTTTTCTTTCAGGCCGGTCAGGTTCCGGGCCTTCTCCAGGAGGTCGTCATCGAGGATCAAGGTCGTTCTCATATGCATGAGTATGCTTGAACCATATGCATAGTCAAGGCGCGGCGGCCGGCGCCATCTATTCTTCAACCCCGCCATCCAGTTCTGAACGATGGTAATCGCGTCGGACTTCTCCTCTTCAGCGAGCGTGTTGATCAGAAAGCGTTTCCCGTCGGCGGAGACGTCGTACTGGAAGCCGATGTCGAGCCACTTCATCTGCGTGCGGAAAAGAGGCCTGGGTACGCCGGCAGCGAATCCCGACCCCGCCGTGATCTCGGCGGCCATCAGCGTCTTGTCGGGCGCGACGAAAAAAAGCTCTTTCCCGTCGCGGCGCCATCTCGGAAACGAACCGCCGGCGCTGGAGATTTGCCACTTGCCGCCGGAAGTCGAAAAGGGCCGCACATAGACTTCCCGCCGTCCCGACTCTGTCGACACATAAGCAATCCACTGTCCGTCGGATGAGAACTGGGAGGAACCTTCGTGGAACGGAGTCGAAAGAAAAGGCCTCGCCTTCCGGTCGGCCATCGAGAAGACCCAGATATCCGAACCGCTCTTCGACATCGTATCGGTGCCATGAAACGCGATCAGCTCGCCCGCGCGCGACCAGTCGGTAGGAAACTTGTAGCTCTCCGAGGAGAGAATGAGCTCGTCCTCTCCCGTCCCGGAGACCGCCTTCTGATAGAGATCGTGAAACCCCTTTCGGTTGGAGGCGAAGACGATTCGACTGTCGTCCGGTGACCAGATCGGAAACAGGTTGACGGCGGGCCCGAACGTGAGCCGTGTCGAGACGCCGCGCCGCAGATCGAAGATCCAGATGTCCGCATCGTTCGTCTGCGGGTCGTTGACCATGACCGCGATCCGGCGGCCGTCATGGGAAATCCTCGGGTGATAGTAGTCTGCCGCAGCCCCGACCGACTCGATCTCCCTCCCGTCCCGATCGAACCAGGCAAGCTGAGAGAGGTTCCCGCGCGTGCTCGACCGGTACGCGAGGAAGCCGTTTTCCGAGACCGAGAAGCTCGCGGACTGGGCGGCGGGGAAGACCTGGACCTCTTCGGCGACCGGGAATTCGTCTCCCGTGAACTGAAGGCGCGCAGCGTCGAACGGACGCGCCAGGAGGGTATTTCCCCGCAGGAAGAAAAGATGCCCTCGCGAAGACCCGACCGAAGAGGGCGCGTAGGCGGCGTTGCCTCGCGTACGCAGGAGAAGCCTACGGTTCTTCGACTCGAGCGATCCGAGATAGAGGCCGAAGGCCTCGTCCCGAGCGACCCTCCCGAAGTAGCTGAGGTAAAAAAAGTGGCGGCCGTCCGGCAAGAAAGATGGCTAGGCCTGACCGTACTCCCCCCGGCTTGCATCCAGTTGAGTCACCGGTGAAGCGGCGCCGCCCGAAGCGGCCACGCGATGGATCGGACTATCGCGCGAAGGAACGAACAGAATCACACCGTCGCGGTTCCAGGTCCCGCCGGCTCCCGACGGAGCCTCGGAGAGGGTCTGAGGAGGACCACCCGACGCGGAGATCCTCTTCAATTTCCCTTCGGCGAAGAAACCGATAGAGCGGCTGTCGGGTGACCAGAAGGGGCGGAACGCTCCTTCCGTTCCGACGAGCGGCCGGGCGGCGGAGGCATCGAATGGCCGAACCCAGAGGGACCGAACTCCTTCCGGAGACTGCCCGACAAAGGCGACCTGATTTCCGTCCGGGGAGATCGCCATGGGCGAACCGCTGAATGAAAAGCGGGTATTGTCCGGGGGGAGAATCGAGGCCTGAAACAGCCGCGGCGGCTCGCGTCTCTGGCGCACGAGAAAAAAGGCGGAAACGAGCGCGGCCAATGCGGCAACGGCTAAAGCGCCCCACGCCAGCCGCTGGGGGCCGCGCCCTCCGAGATGTGCCGGCAGTGCCGGCTTTGACCCGTCCTCCGCAGTCCATTGCAACTGGAGCTTGACGTCGTGCGCTGTCTGCCAGCGGTCGTCGGGGTCCTTGGCGAGGCACGTCTTCACGACCCGGTCGAGAGCGAGAGGTGTGAGCTGCTGCGACTCGGAGACCGGCTTGGGCTCGGCGGTCATGATCGACGAGATCAGCGAGGCCTGGCTGGCGCCGGTAAAAGCCTTCTTCCCGGTCGCCATCTCGTAGAGGAGAGCCCCGAGGGCGTGGATGTCCGTCCGTGCGTCCGCCTCCTTCCCCTCCAGCTGCTCCGGGGCCATGTACTGGACCGTCCCGAGGATTGCGCCCTTCTCCGTCAGAGGCATCTCCGTCGGCAGCGAAGTCAGAATCGATGCCTCCGGTGCCGGACCCAACGCCTTGGCCAGCCCGAAGTCCAGGAGCTTCACCCCGGACTTCGTCAGCATCACATTGGCCGGCTTGAGGTCCCGATGGACGATCCCCTGCCGGTGCGCCTTGTCCAGCGCGTCGGCAATCTCGATCCCGCAGCGCAGCGCCTGCTCCAGCGGCAGCGGACCTTTCGCGAGCCTCTCGGCCAGCGTCTGCCCCTCCAGGTACTCCATGACCAGGTAGTCCGTCCCGTCCTGGTGCCCGACGTCGTAGAGCGCGCAGATGTGCGAGTGGGAGAGCTGCGAGATCGTCCGCGCCTCCCGCTCGAATCGCTGCCGCAGCTCCGCGTCGGAAGAAAGGCGCTCCGGCAGGATCTTGATCGCGACCGTCCGCCCTAGACGCGTGTCCCGCGCCTTGTACACCTCCCCCATCCCTCCAGCGCCAAGAGGAGACAGGATCTCGTAGGGGCCGAGGCGGGAGCCGGGCGAGAGCGTCATGGTTCAATCAGAAAAGGAGAGAGAGGCAGGTAACTCCGCCGTCTCGCTTCTCGAACTCGCTGACGGAAACCTCGTGGCCCTCGAGTCCCCGCTCCGCGATCCGGGCCGACGTCACCGGATAGCCGGCCGGCAGGACCACATCGCCTCCCAGCGCCAGGACGTTGGCCGCCGGCGCCTCCCCCTCCGGAACGGGGACGGGCTGAAACCGCTCGGCGAAGGGGAGCTGGCGCACCGACTCGGTCGCCAGGAGCAGACCCCGGCCGAGATAACTGCAGCCACTCAGAAGGTGCAGCAGATCAGTCGGTAGCTTCACCCCCTCGACGACGTAGTCCGGCGCGAGGAGCGATGCGAGCTGTTCGACGGCTGCTTCGTTGGAGCGCTCGGAGAGGCCGACGAAGACGCGATCCTCCGCAACGAGCACGTCGCCGCCGTCCAGGAAAGCCGGAGGGAGAAGTGGGTGGATCGGAAGTCCGGAGTTAAGAGCCGCGACCAGGCATTCGTCTTCTCCCCGGCGCGATTCCACCGCGGAGGGGCACACGATCGCCCGTCCGGCCAGGACGAGGATGCGGTCCTGGACGAAGACCGCGTCCGAGTGTGTGTCATCGGACGGCAGCTCCGTGACCTCGACTCCGCACGCGCGAAGGGCCTTCACGTAGCCGGCGTGCTGCGCTCGCGCGAGCGCGAGGTCAACCGACGGCGGCGGCTCGAGGCGAGTCAACGCTGAAGCGTAGGTCCTGCCCGGCGGGCGAACGATCGCGCGACGGAGCGTCAGGGTCCCGGCTTTCGCAACGTCTCCTGCCAGTTCTGCACGAGCACGAGGGGGCTCGGCTTCTCGTCGAGCGCGGTCAGCAACGCCAGGAACCGGCCGTCGGGGGAGACGTCGTAGCGCGTGACCAGGTCGAATCCCGGATCCACGAGAGCGAACAGAGGAAACGGAAAGAGAGGGCGGCTCTCGCCAAAGGTCAGCTCCTCCCCCTGCCGTCCGACCGCCGACGCCATCAGCCGGCCGGACAGGACGTAGAAGAGCTCCTTCCCATCCCGGCTCCACCGCGGCTGCGAGCCCCCGTCCGACGAGACCCGAACGCGCCGCGTCGGGTCGGGGAACGAAGCGGCATAGACCTCTTTCCGGCCGGACTCGTCGGAGGTGTAAGCCACCCATTGGTTGTCTGGAGAGAAATCGCCATTGCTCTCGTCGTCCGGGGTCGCAAGATAAGTTCGGGGTCGGCGCTCTCCCGTCAGAGAGACGACCTTCAAGTCCCCTCGGGCTCCCGGGTGGAACTCGCGATAGAGCAGCCACCGACCATCCGGCGAGACGTCATTCGGCGACTTCGTGAACTGAGACTCCAGGAAGGGCTTCATGTCCTTCCCCTGCGGCGTGATTTCCCAGAGGTCCCAGGGACCCGTCGAAAACGACGAGTAGAAGACGCGTCCATCGCGCGAGAACACCGGCATGACCTGCGCGACCGCGTCCCGAGTCAGACGAATGGCCCGGCCGACGCCCGCGTCGAAACTCCAGAGCTCTGGCGGCAGCGGCTCTTCGATTTGCGCCACCACGGCCACGCGGCCATCGAAAGAGAGCGCGGCGTGGACGAATCGCTGCGGGGGGCCAACGATCGTAAGCTCCTTGCCGGTCCGGTCGAGCCAGACGAGCCGCGATCGATTCAGGCCCATCCGGGGCGAATACACCAGCAGGTCCTCCAGGACCGTGAACAGCGATGCTCCCGTAGCGGCGAAGCCTTCGAGGGTGTCGGTCAGCACGACAGGATTTCCCTGAACGGCGAGTGAATCCGGATCGCAGGCGACGGCCATGAGAGTGTTCGCGCGCCGGAAGAGAAGGTAGCCGGGTGGGGCATAGGTGACGCTGGTGCCCTCGGTCAGGACGAGTCGTCTCTCTCCGCCGTCGAGCGATGACACGTAGGTGGCGACCGGGATGGACGGGGCGCCTCCGCCAGAGGGTCTCTCTCGAACTTCGTACAGGAATCGACGGCCGTCCGGAAGAAAGCGCGGCCAGCGATGAGCGATGTCTCCGGCTGACCTGTCCAGGCGGGTCGCGGGGACCGGGACTCCTCCGTCTACGGACACGCGCATGATCCCGGAGAAGTTCCCGGGCGAATACAGGATCGTTCGATCCGCACCCCAGCTTCCGCCCCTGGCCTCGACGACGTCCGCCAGCTCGCGGACCGGCGGCGGGGAAGGAGAAGCTTCGACGACCTTCAACCTCCCTTTGCTGAAGAAGCCGATCGACCGGCTGTCCGGAGACCAGAAGGGAAAAATTCCGCCCTCTCCTCCCGGAAGCGGATACCCCTCGAGCGCATCGAGCTCGCGTACCCATAGACGGAAAGAGCCATCCGGCTCGTGGACGCCGAAGGTCATGCGGCGTCCGTCCGGAGAGAGCGCGGGAGCCCCGACGTTGGCCCCGAAGAAGTGATAGGTCGTGTTGGCCGGCGGCGGGAGGAAGGAGCGCAGGACCTGGGGAGACGCTGGCTTCCGCGGGCGAGCGGTCAGGCCGTAAATGCCGAGGGCCGCCGCGGCCGCCGCGGCCGCCGCGATGATCCAGGGGAGGAAGGCGAGAGACCTACGGGGCGGCTTCGGAACCGGCTGCAGAATCCCGGGCGCGGTGTGCTCCTCGGCGATCCCTTTGAGCTGAAGGGACACGTCGCGCGCGGTCTGCCAGCGGTCTTCCGGGTCCTTGGCGAGGCAGGTTTCCACGACCCGGTCGAGGGCCCGCGGCGCGATTGGCTGTTGCTCAGAGACGGACGGCGGCTTGTCCCGCAGGATCGACCCGATCAACGAGGCGTGACTGGTCCCGCTGAATGCCTTCTTTCCCGTCGCCATCTCGTAGAGGATCGCCCCGAGCGCGAAGACGTCCGTCCGTGCGTCGGAATCTTTTCCTTCCAGTTGCTCGGGCGCCATGTACTGGACCGTTCCGAGGATCGCGCCTTTTTCGGTCAGCGGCGTTTCCGTCGGCAGCGCGGTCAGCAACGTATCGGGGCCCGACGGCGCGAGCACTCGCGCGAGGCCGAAGTCGAGCAGCTTCACTCCGGACGCCGTCAGCATCACGTTGCCCGGCTTCAGGTCGCGGTGGACGATGCCGCCGCGGTGCGCCTTGTGCAGCGCGTCGGCGACCTCCGTCCCGTAGCGCAGCACCTGAGCGAGCGGCAGGGGGCCCCTCGCGAGCCTTTCGCTCAGCGCCTCACCCTCCAGGTACTCCATGACCAGATATTCCGTCCCGTCCTGGTGCCCGACGTCGTAGAGGGCGCAGATGTGCGGGTGCGAGAGCTGCGAGATCGTGCGAGCCTCCCGCTCGAACCGCTGGCGTAGCTCGGCGTCCGTCGAAAGGCGCTCCGACAGGACCTTGACCGCGACCGTCCGCCCCAGCCGCGTGTCCCGCGCCTTGTAAACCTCCCCCATGCCCCCCGCGCCGAGCGGTCCGAGGACCTCATAAGGACCGAGGCGCGTCCCGGAGATCAGGATCATCGGTTCAGCCCGCCGGCATCGCCGATGAGACCTTCCACGCCTTCAAGCCGGCGGCCCGACGCGCCGCAGAAGATCCACAAACCGCGGGTCCGACCGAACGGGGTCGAACCTGGGCTCGACACTGAGCCACGGCATCCACCAGTTGCGATCCTCGTAAGCCTTCTCCAGTCAGTCCAGGGCCCGCTGCTTTTCGCCCAGCGCCAGATGGACCATCGCCAGGTCGTGGCGCGAAACATAACGCCGGTTCATCAGGCTCTTGAGCTCTTCGAACAACTTGGTTGCCGCGACCCGATTTTCTGCCAGAGCATAGCTGCGGACCAGGCCGGCCAGGATTTCGGGTGGTGCCTCCCCGCCTTCTCCGGTGACCCGCCGCGCCCGCTCAAATGCCGCCGTCGCTTCTCGGAATTGGCCTTTCTGTTCATAGGCCTGACCCCAGAATCATTTCGGCGAAGAAGTAGTTCGAATCGAGCTCGAGCGTTCGCACGAGCTGGAGGATCGCCTCGTCATATCGACGCCAGTAGTAGAAATGGATTCCGAGAGCATGGTTCGTCTCGCTGGAGAGAGGATCGAGCTCCAGCGCCCTCTTGATCTCCTGCATTCCCGTCGGGAAACGTCCCAGCGCTCCCAGGTACCCGCCGTACCAGGAATGCGCAGTCGAAGAGGCGGGATTGAGCTCGATGGCCCGCCGGAATTCCTGCTCCGCCCCCGGCCAGTCGTAGTCGTAGAGGAGCTTGGCCATCGCCAGAAACGTATGGGCTTCCGATAGCGAGGCATCCAGCTCGATGGCCTTGCGGGCGGCTTCTTTCGCCTTCGGGAAGACTTCCTTGGCCGGTACGTACCAATCGGCCAGCGCATACAGATAGCAGTAGGCCAGGCCCGCATAGGCGGGCGCATAACTCGGGTCGAGCGCGAGAGCATGGCGGAAGGACTCCATCCCCTTTTCGACATGCTCTCTCGTGAGCTTTCTCGCATGGTGGAAGCCCTTGAGGTATGCCTGATAGGCCTCCGGGTTTGCGGTGGCGCGCTTCGCAAGGCGCGCTTGCTCGTCGCCCGTCAGCCGCAGCCGCAGGTTCTCCGAGATCTGCTTCGCAATCTCCTGCTGCACAGCCAGAACATCCACCAATTTGCGGTCGTATCGCTCGCCCCACAACTGCCGGTTGTCCCGCGTGTCCACGAGTTCGGCGCCGATCGAAAGCATGTCGCCGCGCTGCATCACGTGACCCGTGACGACCGCCCGCACCCCGAGCTCGCGCGCTGCCGCGCCAGGATCCTGATCCTTGCCTTTGTAGCGGAACACGGAGGCGCGGGAGATGACCCGCACGTTGGGCAGTTGCGAAAGGCTATTGATGAGGCTTTCGGCAATTCCATCGCTCAGGTATTCGGTCTCCGGATCGGCAGTGGCATTTGCGAAGGGCAGCACCGCCAAAGAGTCGATCGGTCCCCGGCCCTTCCGGTAGAGCGAGACGCCGAGCAGGACGGCGGCAACAGCAGCGGCGGCCCAAAGGGCGCGACGCCAATGGCGGACGGCGACAGGAGGCGCCTCCACGGCACCCGAAACGACACATGCTTGAGGGCGAAGGCCAGATCGCTGGCCGACTGGAACCGCTCGGCGGGACTCTTCTCCAGGCAGCGGCGCACCACGCGTTCGATGGCGGGAGAGAGACCCAGGCGCGAGGCAGAGATCTCGGGAGGCTCGTCCTTCAGAATCGCGTTCATCGTCTCGATCGCCGAGTCTCCGGGGAAGGCGCGGCGCCTCGCCAGCATCTCGTAGAGGATCGCTCCGAAAGCGAAGATGTCGGAGCGATGGTCCGCCGGCTGGCCCCGCACCTGCTCGGGGGACATGTAGCCGACCGTTCCCATGACCACGCCCGGCTCGGTCCCCGCCGCAGTCGGCGCCTCCGTCAGAGGGCGGCCGGCCGCCTCCTGCCGCGTCAGCTTGGCCAGCCCGAAATCCAGGATCTTGACTCTTCCGTCCTTCGTCACGAAGAGGTTCTCGGGCTTCAGGTCCCGGTGCACGATCCCTTTCTCGTGCGCCGCCGCGAGCCCCTGGGCAATCTCCGTTCCGTAGTCCACCGCCTTGCGGGCAGAGAGCGCAGCGCCGGCGAGCCGCTCCCGCAGCGTCTCGCCTTCGAGCAGTTCAAAGACCACGTAGGGGGCCTTGCCATGCGTCCCGACGTCGTAGATCGAGAGGATGTTCGGATGATTCAGGGCCGAGGCCGCTTGCGCCTCCTGCTCGAACCGGCGCAGCCGATCGGGATCGGCAGAGAAGGCGGAAGGGAGGACCTTGACCGCGACCGTCCGCCCCAGCCGCGTGTCCCGCGCCTTGTAGACCTCCCCCATGCCCCCCGCGCCGAGCGGCGCGAGGATCTCGTACGGGCCCAGCCGGCGGCCGGAGGCGAGGGTCATGAGCGGGGCTTCTCGCCGAGGCCGAGCCCATCGAGCAGCACGACGTCGGAATCGCCTTCCCCCACGGCGGCGAAAATGGAGCGGCCATCCGAAGACCAGGACACCCGTCTGGCGATGAAAGTCGGCTGGCGGCCGAAGTCGGTCAGGGGGCGCAGCGCCCCGTCCGCGGTGGACAGAGCCCAGATGTTCGTCGTCGGCCCATCCGTGAGGGGCAGCGCGAGGGATTTCCCGTCGGGCGAGATCACGGGGTGGAAGAGCTGCCAGCTCGGGACACGCTGCGCCGGAATCCGGGCCAGGAGCCGGGAAGGGCCGGTTTCCGGGCTCGCCGCGCGGATCTCGAAATCCGAGCCACCCCTCACCCCCGGCAGCTCGATCACGGAGTACAACGTCGAGCCGTCGGGGCTGACGGCCGAGCCATGGCCCTCCTTCCTCAGGAGCTCAGCGGGTCCGCCCGACGCCGGCATCTTCATGAGCGGGCCCTGTCTCCCGGGAATCTCGTTGTAGTAGAGCCATCGGGCGTCGCTGGACCACGTGGCCCATCCCCCGAACTGCACGACCTGTCGCGGATTGCTGCCATCGGAATTGACCAGCCACAGACCGACGCGGCCGATCGGGTTGTTGCGGGTCGAAACGAAGGCGATGGACTTGCCATCCGGCGACCACACCGGCACGCCGACCGCGACGGCGGGATCCTGCTCGTATGTGATCTGGCGGGTTTCACCGCTCGCGGCCTTGACCATCCAGAGGTTGGCGTGACCCCCACTGTCGGCCAGGTAGACGAGCTCTTCATCGCCGGGACCCGCCGAAGGAGTCTGGACCTGGCCGGTCTGGCGCGTCAATCGAATGCCGCGGCGCGCGTTTTCGGCAGCCGCCAGATCCGTCGGGTACTTCCACAGGTCGAACTGCAGCCGGGTTCGCGTCGCCACGAGCGTGCCGGTCTTGTTGAGGTCCGGATCCGTGTAGGAGGCCTCACCGAACGTGAGCTGGCGCAGGCCTTCCCCTTTGCGGTCCACCATCCAGAGGTTGAAGGTCGGCAGATACAACATGGTGCTGCCGCGAGCGGAGCCGTAGACGATTCCGGAGCTGTCGGCCAACCACGCGAAGCCGCTGAGCAGACGACCTTCCCGGGTGATCGGTTTGGGCTCTCCTCCCCCGGCCGGAGCGAGAAAGACGTCGTAATCGAAGACCCAGCCACGCTGATAGGCGATCCACTGATCGTCCGGTGACCAGCGGGGATAGAGATACTGGTACACGGGATCGAGTTGCGCGATCCGTCGTGGGGCCGAACCGTCGCGCGATGCCACGACCAATTCGGTCCTTCCATCCCGAAACTGGAAAAAAACGATCCGTTTGCCGTCGTGGCTGAGGTCGGCGCCGCCGATTCCGGTGGCCAGCCTTCTCGGCGCGCCACCCAGAGCCGGGGTCTCCCAGACACTTCCGGACGGTTCCACCTCCGAGGGCGGTGTGTAGTAAAGGAGGGAGCTGGAATCCGGAGACCATCGGGGAAACTGGTGGTCCGCCGCATCTCGCGTGATCTGGAGCGGGGCGCCACCCGCGATCAGGCGGACCCAGATCTGCCGTTTCCCATCCACCTCCGCCGTGAAGGCGACCGACTTCCCATCGGGCGACACCGCGGGGAACTCCTCCAGGCCTGCGAAGTCGGTCAGGCGATGCACGCGAACAGGCGACGGACCGGGAGCGGTCGGGCCTCTCGCATACTTCCCTGCAAAAAACCCAAGGACCAGCGCAGCGATCCCCGCCGCGAGGGGGGCCATGACCCGCGAACCCCGCGCTTTCGAAGGTTCGAGATCCGCGGCGCGGGCGATCGGAACCGTCCCGGAGACCAGCGACAGGGCCTCCAAGTCGAACGCCAGATCCCGCACGGACTGAAAGCGCTTCTCAGGGTTCTTCTCCAGGCAGTGCCGGACGAGGCGCGCGACTCCCGGCGGCAAGTTGCGCGCCGTCTCGGAGAGATCCGACGGATCCTCCTTGAGGATCGCGCTCATCGTGTCCGCTGCGGAGGCGCCGCGGAACGCCCGATTCCCTGAGAGCATCTCGAAGAGAATCGCGCCGAAAGAGAAGATGTCCGAGCGGGGATCCGCGGCCTTTCCTCGAACCTGCTCCGGCGACATGTAAGAGAGCGTGCCGAGGATGACGCCGGGCTCCGTGGCGCCGGAGATCGTCGGCGCCGCCGTATGGGGGCCGCCTTCCGTGGCTTCCGGGCGAATCAGCTTGGCGAGGCCGAAGTCGAGGATCTTCGCCCGCCCGTCGCGCGTCAGGAAGATGTTCTCCGGTTTGAGGTCGCGATGAACGATCCCCTTCTCGTGAGCCGCGGCAAGACCGTTTGCGATCTGGACGGCGTAAGCGATGGCCTTCCGTGGCGCGAGGGGGCCGCTGGCGAGCCGCGCGCGCAGGGTTTCCCCTTCCAGAAGCTCCGAGACGAGGTACGGGGATCTCTCGTGCGTGCCGACGTCGTAGAGCGACAGGAGATTGGGATGATTCAGGGAGCCCGCCGCTCGCGCTTCCTGCTCGAAGCGCCGCATCCGGTCCCGATCGGAGGAGAAGGTCGCCGGCAGTACCTTTACCGCGACCTCGCGTCCCAGCCTCGTATCGCGCGCGCGGTAGACCTCCCCCATTCCTCCGGCGCCGAGCACGCCGAGGATCTCGTAAGGACCCAGACGGAGGCCGGTGGCGAGCGTCATCTCGGAGACCGGGGCAGGTAGGTGACTCCGGGGAGGTTCCTCAAGTCGCTATCGCTCGTCACGAGCTCCGCTTCCTCGGCACGCGCCGTCGCGTACACGATAGCGTCCGCCATGGCCAGGCGCAGCTCGAGGCTCAAGTCCGCCGCTGCGAGAGCGAGGGACTCCGAAAGCGGGATCAGTCGCGTTTTATGAATCTGCGCGGCGGCGAGCAACGCCTCCTCTTCGGTCCGCTCGCGTTTAACAAGCTTGTAGACCTCGTAGAGCACAACGGTAGGCGTAACGATCTCAACGGGCCTCTTCAGATATGCGCCGTACCGGGCGGCGTTCCCGCCGTCCGTGAAGTACTCGATCCAACCGGAGGAGTCGACGAGGATCACGTACGATCCTTCTTTTCCCGTAGCCGCGACGTCTTCATGCCCTTCAGGTATCCCTTCATGCGTTCGACCGGCTGATCCGGGATCATTGTGATGATCCCCGCCTTGGAGATGATCTGAACGACCTGTCCCGACTGGAGACCCACTTCACGGCGGATCGCTTTGGGAATTACGACCTGGAACTTGGGGGAAACGACTGCATGCGCCACCGAGGCACCTCCCGTGCCAGATTACAACGTTTCCATCATCGATCACTAGAACGTATGTCAAAAGGCGGGGCCGGCGACCTCCCGGGAACCGTGCTGGCGCGTCACACGCCGAGGCTTGAGATAATCGGCCTCCCTGCCCGTAGCTCAGCCCGGATAGAGCAACGGCCTTCTAAGCCGTAGGTCGGCAGTTCGAATCTGCCCGGGCAGGCCAAGCGCTGCACCGGCGCTTGGGAACCCGACTCGCAGGTTCGCACCGAGCGTGGTAGGAGCGCCAGAGGCGCGACGGCAGCACGCGACATGCCGCAAGTACTCTTGCGGCTCATCCTGCCGGGCAGGCCATAATCGCCCTGCTTCCATGA
>JBHENW010000133.1:0-4934 GCA_046261875.1 Thermoanaerobaculia bacterium
CGGATTGTCCGGCTGACTCGTCAAATCCGGAATCGAGAAATACCCAAACAAATCATTCTCCGGAATCGCCTGACCCACACCCGTCCGCTCCGTCCGCTGATCCCGCGCCGTCATCGATACGTCAAACCGACCACCGTTCAAGCGCAGTGTCGTCGCCGAGAGCACTTCGACTGTGCGCTGAATGGTCACTGGTCCGGACTCCGTTTCGACTGTGAGCCCTACATTGTAAATCCCCGGCTCGGAATAGACGTGGAAGGGCGCCGGATTGTGCGTCACGACGCCGTCTCCGAAGTCCCAGCGATACCCGCTCCCGGCCAGCGACGCGCCCGACATCGTGAAGAGGACCTGGCGTCCCGCGACCGGCTGGCCGGGAGTGAACCCGATGGCGCCCGCGGACTCCTGGGAGCCTCCCGGCCGCACGAAGAGCAGCAGGGCCGGAATGCCCAGTACGGAAGCCCTCAGAATCCAGCGCGCCCACCTCATGCCGGCTCGAAGTCTATGGGCGCAATTCGCGCAGAGGCCGGCTTTTAGATCACCTTAACGCGCCCGACGCGACATCTATAATCCTCAGCCACCGTGACTTCCCCGTCTTCCGGCCTCGAGACGCTGCGGCGCGGCGTGGTCGACTTCGTCGAGGAGGGGGAGCTCGCGCGAAAAATCGCCCGCGGGCCGGTCACGGTGAAGGTCGGCTTCGACCCCTCCGCGCCGGACATCCATCTCGGGCACACGGTGGTCCTCCGCAAGATGCGCCACTTCCAGGACGTCGGACACCGCGTCGTCTTCGTGATCGGGGATTTCACCGCGATGATCGGGGACCCGTCCGGGAAGAAGACGACGCGCCCCCAGCTCTCGCGCGAAGAGGTCCGGGCGAACGCCGAGACCTATACGCGCCAGGCGTTCAAGATCCTCGATCGCGAGAAGACCGTCATCGAGTTCAACAGCCGGTGGCTCTCCGCGCTCGGCTCGGAAGGCTGGATCCGGCTCGCCTCGCGGATCACGGTGGCCCGCATCCTCGAGCGCGACGATTTCCAGAAGCGCTGGAGCGCGCGGCAGCCGATCGCGCTGCACGAGCTGCTCTATCCGCTCGGGCAGGGCTACGACTCCGTGGCGCTCAAAGCGGACGTGGAGCTCGGCGGAACGGACCAGCTCTTCAACCTCCTGCTCGGCCGGGACCTCATGCGCGAGGAGGGGCTCGAGCCGCAGGTCGTGATGACCCTCCCGCTGCTCGTCGGCCTCGACGGCGTGGAGAAGATGTCCAAGTCGCTCGGCAACGCGATCGGCATCGAGGAGCCCGCGGCGGAAATCTACGGCAGGCTCATGTCGATCCCGGACGTCCTCCTCTGGAGCTACTACGAGCTCCTGACCGACGTGCCCGCCGCGGAGATCGCGGCGATGCGCGCCCGCGCGGAGCGCGGCGAAGCCAACCCGCGGGACGCGAAGGCGCGGCTCGCCCGGCGCGTCACGGCGGACTTCCACGGGGAGGACGCCGCGGACCGGGCGCAGGAGGACTTCCGCCGGGCGTTCGCGCGCGGCGAGCTGCCCGAGGAGATCGAGACCAAGCCGGTGGCGCGCTCCGAGGCGGGGGCGGCGCGCCTGCTCGTCAGCGCGGGCCTCGCCTCGTCGATGCGCGAGGCGCGGCGCAAGATCGCGGAGGGCGCTCTGCGCGTCTACGACGGGACCGCGCCGCGGGACGTCCGGGATCCGGAAGAGCGGCTCGACGGCGGAGAAGACACCGTCCTGCGCCTGGGAAGGCGGTTTCTGCGGGTGCGCTGGGGCTAGGGCGTCCCTACAGCTTCACGCGGAAGCCGGCGCGCACGAGGCGGGGGTTGCCCGGCAGGATCCCCCGCGTGCGGTCCACGATGTAGGTCTCGTCCTCCAGGTTGCGGGCGTGGACGAAGAAGGCGCTCCGGAGAGACGGGACCTCGTACTCGACCGACGCGTTCCAGATCGTGTACTCCGAGATGAGGCCCCGCTGGCCGTCCGCGGACGGCGCCCGCGTGTTCAGGTCATCGGCAAATTGTGATCCGACCGACACCGCCTCGACGATCAGCGTCAGACCCGCCGTGTGCTCGTAACCGATCCCGGCCGTGAACGTGTGTTCAGGAGCGTAAGGCAAACGGTTGCCGGATACCGGGAGCCCCGAGAGACTGAAGCGCTCCCCTCGGAACTCGGCCACCGGCAGCCAGGTGTAGGCGCCCCGCAGGAAGATCCCATGGGACGAGGTCCCGATCCTCCAGGAGTTGGCGCGCAGGGCAGCCTCGAGCCCCTGGTGAAGCGTTTCGCCGCCGTTGGTTAGTGTCGCGCCTGCTCCGCCGGCAACGCTCGCCTGCACCACCTGGTTCTCGTAGTCCATCCGGAACGCCGTTGCCTCGAGAGCGAGACCCGGACGCACGCGCCACCGCACGCCGAACTCCGAGTTCCACGAAAGCTCCGCGTCCAGGTCGACGACCCCGCCGGTCGCGTTGTCGATGATGTCTTCGGTCCGCGGCGGAGCGAACCCGCGATGGATGCCGGCAAAGGCCGTCACCGTCGGCCCGAAGTTCCGCGACACGCCCAGCCCGGGAACCAGCTGCGTGAGTTCCGTCGAGCCGGAGACCCCCAAGCCGGCGTTGCCCAGCCGATTCGTGCGCTCGTACCGCACGTGCTCGACCCGGACTCCGGGCGTTACTGTCCAGGCACCCAGGCGCAGCCTCTCCTGCGCGAAGGCGGAGAACGCCTCGGTTTCCCGGCGGTTGTCCTCGACGAGGCGTCCGTCGCGCGCGTCCGGCGTGTCGCCGTTCTCCTGGCGCCGCTCCTGCGTCTCGAAGTGTGCCCGCAGGCCGAGATCCGCCTCTCCGTCGGCGCCGAGCACGCGGTGCCCCACGCGCAAGCGAGGCTCGACCCCCCAGAGCGTGTAATGGCGCAGGCGTCCCTCGTTGCCGCACGTCGTGTGGAGGTTGGCCATTCCGCCACAGCGCGGGTCGCCGCTGTCGTTGGGACGCTGACGGGAGTTGGAGGATTGTCTCCACCAGTCGCGGTCGAAGCGGGACCCGTACACGTGCGTCGTCAAGGCCACGTCGGGCGAGAACCGTACGGTGTGGCTGGCAGAAGCCCCCACCCGCTCGGCCTCGAAGCGGTCATTGGAGAAGGGATTCCCGCGGGAATCCGCCTCGTACTCCGCCTGCCGGAGTCCGGAGTAGGTCGCCTGGGAATCCTCGGTCATATAGCTCGCGCGGAAAGTCAACGACTGATCCGCCGCCGGCACCGTGGTCAACTTGAAGTGCAGGTCGTCGAGGCCGAGATGGATGTTCTCCCGCGAGCCGTCCCCTTCCCTGTGCGTGTAGCTGAAGAGAACACCCGTCGAGCCGAAGGTCGTCCCTACGCGAGCATGCCCGGAGCCGAACGCCCGGTTGCCACCGAGAAGGGTGAGCTCGGCGCTCGCGGAGCGCGGGGGATCCGGGGTCAGGTAGTTCACGACGCCGCCGATCGTCGCGGGGCCGTAGGCGATCTGCCCGGAACCCTTGAGGACCTCGATTGTATCGAAGCTCTCGATTGCGGGATGAAAATACGAGGCGTTGTCACCGTACGGGGCGAAGGTCAGCGGGATCCCGTCCTCGAGGAGCAGGACCTTGCTCGAGCGAGTCGGGTTGAGGCCACGGATGCCGATGTTGGGCCGCATCCCGAAGCCTTCCTCATCGCGAACGTGAACCCCGGCCACCATGCGCAGCGCGTCGCCTGCTTCCGCGACGTGGCTCCTCTCCAGCGTCTCGCGGTCGAGGACCTCGATGGATCCGGGAATGAGATCGACCCTTTCGGCTGTCGGCGCGATGCGCTCCCCCAGAACTCTGATCTCCTGGCGGAAGGCGGCGGCGGGCAGGACGATCTCGACACGGGCCACGGTGTCGGAGCGGAGCGCGATCTCCTGCGTCGAGACCGCCCGCCCCGCCACTTCGGCGGTGAGTCTGTACGTCCCCGAGCCATCCCCCCGGATCTCGAAGGATCCTGAGGCGTCCGTCTGAACGGCGCTCGACGAGCCGGACGGACCGGCCAGCGTGACGGTGGCCCCGGGCAGGGGCCTTCCGCCCTCGTCCAAAACGCGGCCCGCGACCGTGGCCGGCGGAGCTCCGAGGGCCGCGCCGCCGAGGACGCAAACGAGACTTAGACCGAGACTCAGTCTCAACGAGAGCAGACGGAGCAGGCACATGGGAAGGCTCCTTCAGTGAACGTCGATACGGCGGTTGTGAGCGCCCGACCGCAGCTCTTGGGTCCGTGCGCGCGAAAGCTCGATGTGTTTGTTCGCCGCGCGCGGCCGGCACTGTCGGCAGACGCCGCGCATCTGGTGGCTGTGCGAGAGCGGCAGGAAACCGTACCGCTCGCAGACCTCGTCCTGGAGGCTCTCGATGCGCGGCTCGAAGAACTCGATGACGCGGCCGCAGTCGTTGCAGATCAGGTGGTCGTGATGCTCCCCCGCGCGGAGGCGCTCGTACCGGTAGCCCATTTCGCCGATTCGCACGCGCCCGACGATCCCGGAGTCCACGAGGAGGTCGAGGGTCCGGTAGATCGTCGCCCGGGAGATCTTGCGCTGCTTGGATCGCAGCCGCACGAGGAGCTCGTCCGCTTCGAAGTGCTCGTGCCGCGCGAAGAGCTCGTCGAAGACCGCCTGGCGCTCGGCCGTGAGCTTCAGCCCCCGCCGCTCGAGGTATTTGCGGAAGATGTCTTTCTCGCGATTGCGCATGCCGGCTCCCAGCACCCAGTTGCGATTGCGACTGAGTCTCAGTTGCGCTAGTCTTCCAGTCCCCGCGGGGTGCTGTCAACCCCCGGAAAGAGGGGCGGCGGCCATGTGGCAAGGGTTCACCATCGCGCTGCGGGAGGGCATCGAAGCCTTCCTCATCATCGCGCTCACACTCTCCTACCTGCGGCGCACCGGCCGCATCGGCCTGTCCCGGGCCGTGTAC
>JBHENW010000134.1:0-3764 GCA_046261875.1 Thermoanaerobaculia bacterium
CCGGCTCCCGCCGCTGCGGCCGCCTCCGATGAGGAAGGCAAGTGGCGGGCTGCGGCCCGCGGCGCGCGCGAGCGCGTGGAGACGCTGAAGCTTCGCATCGCGGAACTCGTCGGGGAGGAGGCCAAGCTCCAGAACGACTTCTACGCGTGGGACGACGGCCAGTACCGTGACGGCGTGATCAAGCCGGCATGGGACCGCAAGAGAGAGGAGCTCGAACAGGCGCGCAAGGATCTCGCTCAAGCCGAGAAGGACCTGGCGGACCTTCCGGAGAAAGCGCGCAAAGCAGGGGCTCTGCCGGGATGGTTGCGCGAGTGACGGCGGAGAATGCGCGTCTCGCCGGCGCGACACTGCCGGTTTTCGATCCGGCCCCCCCGATGTCGGCGCGCCGACATGCGGCTCCCGGTCCGTCGTACCGGATCGAGACCTGGGGCTGTCAGATGAACGTCCTCGACGGGGAGCGGATGGCCGGATCCCTCGAGGCGCGCGGCCTCCGGCGCGCGGCGCCGGCCGAGGCGGCCGACGTCATCCTCCTGAACACCTGCGCCGTGCGCGAGAAGGCGGAGCACAAGGTTTACAGCGCGCTCGGCGTGCTCGGCCGCGAAAAGCAGGACCGTCCCGATCTCGTCATCGGCGTCACGGGATGCGTCGCGCAGGTCGAGGCGGACGAGATCCTGGAGCGCGCTCCCTGGGTGGACTTCGTGCTCGGGACCGGCAACGTCGAAAGAGCGGGGGAGCTCGTCGAGAGGGCGCGCACGGAACGGCGGCGCGTCGCCGAGGTCGAGCTTCCGGTCGAGTCGCCCGTCTATCAGTTCCGGCAGATCTCGAGGAGCTCCCCGTACCAGGCGTACGTCACGGTCATCGAAGGGTGCGACCAGTTCTGCACCTTCTGCATCGTGCCATTCACCCGCGGGCGGGAACGCAGCCGGCGGTCCTCCGAGATCCTGAGCGAGGTGGAGGGCCTCGTCGGCGGCGGATACAGCGAGGTGACGCTCCTCGGCCAGACGGTCAACGCCTACTCGGACCCGGAGGAAGCATTCGGCCTGGGCGAGCTGCTGCGGCGCGCCTCCCGCATCCAGGGCCTCCGGCGCCTGCGGTTCATCACGTCGCATCCCCGCCTCCTCGACGACACGCTCCTCGAGGCACTCGGGTCCGGGCCGCCCATCGCCCCCTACCTGCACCTGCCCGCGCAGTCGGGCTCCGACCGCGTGCTCTACCGGATGAAGCGGCGCTACGACGCGGAGCAATACCTTTCGGCGGTCGAGAGAGCGCGGCGGGCTCTTCCCCAGGTCGCCCTCTCCTCCGACTTCATCGTCGGCCTTCCCGGGGAGACGGAAGAGGACTTCCAGGCAACTCTGGGCCTGGTTGCCCGGGTCCGTTTCGCGAGCCTCTTCGGGTTCAAGTATTCGCCGCGCCCCGGGACCGCCGCGGCGCGGTGGGGCAAGGAGAAGGCGGTGCCCGAGGAGGTCTCATCCGAGCGCCTCGGACGCCTGCTGGCGCTCCAGGAGGAGATCCAGTCGGAGGCTCACCGGGCGCTCGTCGGCCGCGAGTTCGAGATCCTGGTGGAAGGCGCCGACCGCAGGGGCCAGAGCCGGGGGCGCACGCCTTGCAACCGCATCGTGCACGTGGACGGATCGGAAGGGACTCTGGAAGCCGGAAGCTATGCGAGGGTGCGGATCGTCCGCGGCCTGCCCAACTCCCTCATCGGACGTATGGTCGAGCGGCGCGCCGCATGAAAGCCTGAACACGATGGTCAAAATGGAAATCAAAGGGTTGCTGATGGACCCCGTTTCGAACATGCCGGTCGTCATCCTGCGCGACGCGGCCGACGGCGTCTTCCTCCCGATCTGGGTGGGCATTTTCGAGGCCAACGCGATCGCGCTCGAGATGGAGAAGATCTCGACGCCGCGGCCCATGACCCACGACCTGCTCAAGAACCTCCTCGCGGAGCTCGATGCCACCGTGGACCGCATCGTCATAAACGAGCTGAAGGACAACACGTTCTTTGCCCGGATCCACTTGATCCGCGGCGACCGCCGCTGGAGCGTCGACTCGCGCCCGAGCGATGCCATCGCGCTCGCCCTGCGTGCCCGCGCCGAGATCTTCGTCGAGGAAGAAGTCCTCGAGAAGAGCAAGAGCCTCCGCGTCGAGGGCGCGGAAGGAGATCCGGAGCGGCTGAAGAAGTGGCTCGAGGAAGTCAACCCGGAGGATCTCGGCAAGTACCGGATGTGACCGTCGCTTCCGCTCACGTGTCGCGCGGCCTCCTCCCTTCGGGAGACTACGCGCACCGCGACGGTGGACGAGAGACTCTTCTCCCGGCGAGGGGAGACAAGACCTTCGCGGCGCGTTAGACTCGCCCGCCGGTGATCATTTCCATCACGAACCAGAAAGGTGGCGTCGGAAAGACGACCACCGCGATCAATCTCGCCGCCGCGCTCGCCCAGAAAGGCCTCAAGACCCTCCTCATCGACCTGGACCCCCAGTCCAACACGACCCTGTCGTACGTGGACCGGCGCTCCGTCGAGAAGTCCATGTTCGATGTTTTGACCGAGACGGGCGTGAAGATGTCCCACGTCGTCCGTCCCTCGGGCCTCCCCAACCTCGACATCGCGCCGGCGCGAATCTCGCTCGCCAAGATCGAGTCGAAGCTGCTGGGCGAGATCGACGGGCACTTCCGGCTGCGCGACAAGCTGGACGGGGCGCGGGCCCGATACGACGCGATCCTGATCGACACGCCGCCGACCCTCGGGATGATCACCGTCAACGCCATGGTGGCTTCCACCCACATCCTCATCCCGATCCAGTCCTCCTACTTCGCCCTGGAGGGGACCGACGACCTGCTCGAGACGATCGACAAGATCAAGGCGCGCCCCAATCCGGGGCTCCAGATCCTGGGCGTCGTCGTGACGCTGCACGACAAGCGCACGGTCCTCGGGAAGGACGTCTACGACCAGATCGCCTCGGTCTTCGGCGACAAGGTGTTCAAGACGACGATCTCCAAGAGCGTACGGCTGGAGGAGAGCCCGGCGCACCGCGAGTCCATCTTCACGTTTGCGCCGCGCTCGTCGGGTGCGGCGGAGTACTACTCCCTTTCCGAGGAGGTCCTGGCGCGTGTCTAAGAAAAGAGGCCTGCCGCAGGAGGCGCGCATGCGCCACGACGCACACTTCGTCGACTCGCTCGCGGAGCGATTCGGGGGATCCCTGGGACGCTACATCTCGATCGAGGAGATCGAGACCAACCCGGAGCAGCCGCGGTCCAGCGTGGGCGACTTGACCGAGCTCGCGCGCTCTATCGAGGCGCGCGGAGTGCTCGAGCCCATCCTCGTCCGGCCGCTGGCCGACGGTCGCTTCCGGATCATCGCGGGGGAGCGGAGGTTCCGGGCGGCCATGGAAGCCGGGCTCGCGGAGGTTCCCTGCATCGAGCTCGACGTCTCGGACGCCGAAGTCCTGGAGCTCGCGCTGATCGAGAACCTGCACCGGCGGGACCTGCACCCCTTCGAGGAGGCGGAGGGCTTTGCCGCGCTGGCCGCGAAGCACGACTACACGCAGCAGCAGATCGCCGAGTCCGTCGGGCGCTCGAGGGTCTCCGTAACCGAAGCGCTCTCGCTGCTCGAGATCCCGGAGGACCTGCGCGAGGAATGTCGGCGCGCCGACATCAACGCGCGCTCGGTGCTCCTGGAGATCGCGCGGCTGAAGGACGAGGGGAGGATGCGCGATGCGATCGCCCTCGTCGCGGCCGGAATCACGAGGGACGATCTGCGTGAGAA
>JBHENW010000135.1:0-14834 GCA_046261875.1 Thermoanaerobaculia bacterium
GTGCAGGGCAACTCCATCGGCGTTTCCGCGGCCGGCACGGCCGGTTTCGCCGGATCCTCCGTCGGGATCAGCGTGGCCAATTCCCTGGGAACGTGATCGGGGCGTCCGACGCCCGGCGAGGGCAACGTCATCTCCGGCCACACCAGCGACGGGATCAACGTCCAGGGTGCCGACAACACCACGATCCGGGGCAACCGGATCGGGACGAACGCCGCGGGCACCGCGGCGCTACCGAACAACTTCGGCATCGACGTCGTCAACTCGGACAATGCAACGATCGCGGGCAACCTCATTTCGGGGAACAACGGGTTGGGCGTGTTTGTGAACAACCTCGTCACGGGGGCGGTCGTTCAGGGGAACGTCATCGGCCTGGCCGCGGACGGCGTGACGCCGCTCGGCAACGGCTCGGACGGAGTTCGCCTCAACACCACGAGCACGACGGACAACCTGTTTGGAGGCACGACTCCGGGCGCGGGCAACGTGATCGCGCACAACGGCGATGCGGGGATCTGGAACCTCGGGTTGCGCAACCGGTTCCTGGGGAACTCGATCCATTCGAACGGGGGCATCGGGATCGACAACAACGGCGGAGGCGTGACGCCGAACGATGCGGCGGACGCGGACACGGGCTCCGGGAACGACGGGCAGAACTTCCCGGTCCTCACCTTTGCCGGCCGGGTCGGTCCGAACGTCAGCGTCCAGGGGACGCTCAACAGCCGTCCCCGGCGTCCTACCGGATCGAGTTCTTCGCGAACGACCTCTGCGACCCGTCCCTCCACGGCGAGGGGCAGACTTTCCTCGGCTTCGTGGACGTCACCACGGACGGGTCGGGAAACGCCGCGATCGCCACGCTCCTGACGGCCGCGGTTGGCCCGCGCCAGCGGCTGACGGCGACGGCGACCGACGCGGCGGGCAACACCTCCGAGTTTTCCCAGTGCATCTCGATCGCGGCGCGGTATTTCACGGTCACCCCCTGCCGGGTGGCGGATACGCGGGACCCGGACGGGACTTTCGGCGGGCCGATGCTCGCCGCCAACTCCCTCCGGTCCTTCCCGATCGTCGGCCGGTGCGGCATCCCCGCGAGCGCGCAGGCGGTTGTCTTCAATTTCACCGTGACCGGACCGGCGGGGCTCGGGGACGTTCGCGTCTATCCCGCCGGCGGTATCGAGCCTCTCGTCTCGACGATGATTACCGGACGGGTCTGACCCGCGCCAACAACGCCATCGTGCCGCTCGGGGCGGCGGGAGACATCGCGGTGCGTTGCGTCGGAAGCGCGACGCACTTCATCATCGACGTCTTCGGATACTTCGAGTAGAGAGGGCTAGGGACTCCGCGCCGGAGGCGTCGCCGGGGGGGAGACATCGAGGATCCGGAGGCGACTGCCGGGCGTGACCTTCTCGCGCTCCGCCATGCCGCCGGCGATCTCGAGCACGCTGTCGATGGGGAAATCGGGGCCGTAGTTCGGGCAGGGCTCCGCGCGGCAGGGGGGCGTGTTGGCCGAGACGAACAGGACCCGGCCCTCCGCGTCGAGCCAGACCATGTCGAGCGGGATCATGGTGTTCTTCATCCAGAAGCGATGCGGCTGGCCGTCCCGGAAGAGGAAGAGCATCCCGGTGCGCGGCCTGAGGCTTTCGCGGAACATCAGGCCCTGCGCCTGCTCCTCGGGGGTGCGCGCGACCTCGAGCTGATAGACCGCGCCGGAGGGCATGACCACCCGCGGACCGGTCACGGGAATCGGAGTAGCTTGCGGAGCCGGCGCCCCGTTTTCCCCGCAGGACGCGCCGATGAGCAGGAGCGCCGCCGCGCAGAGGCCGCCGGCTCTCAAGTCCCTTCGGCCTCGCGCGCTTCCGCCTGCTCGTAGAGGTCTTCGCGGCGGACGAGGTTGTACTTCTTGGCGTAGTACCGGAACGACCGGAAGGACATGCGCAGCAGCTCGGCCGCCTTGGTCTGGACGCCGTCGCAGCGGTCGAGCGCCTCGCGCATGAGGCGTTTGCCGACCGCCTCGAGGTAGGCCTCGAGGTTGATCCCCTCCGCCGGCAGGCTCTCGAAGTCCGGCACGCGCGCGCGGACGCCGAGCGCGATCGCCTCGGGCAGGCTCGACGCGGTCACGACCGGGCCGGGCTCGAGGGCGACGGTCCGCTCGAGCGTGTTCTCGAGCTCGCGCACGTTGCCCGGCCACGGGTACGCCTCGAGCAGCCGCATCGCCTCCGTGGAGATCTTTTTCTCGGGGATCTTCTGCTCGCGGCAGACCTTGCCGAGGAAGTGCTGGGTGAGCGGGGCGATGTCCTCCACGCGGGCGCGCAGCGGCGGCAGCGCGATCGGGATGACGTTGATGCGGTAGAAGAGGTCCTCGCGGAACTTCCCTTCGCTGACGAGGTCGGAAAGGTCCTTGTTCGTCGCGGCGATGATCCGCACGTCCACCGGCAGCTCCTCGTTGCCGCCGACCTTCCGGACGAGCTTTTCCTGGATGGCCCGGAGCAGCTTGACCTGCGTCGTCGGGGTCGTTTCGGAGATCTCGTCCAGGAAGAGAGTCCCGCCGTCCGCTTCGTTGAAGAGGCCGCGCTTCTCCTTCACCGCGCCGGTGAAGGCGCCGCGCTCGTGCCCGAAGAGCTCCGACTCGAGCAGGGTCTCGGGGAGCGCGCCGCAGTTGATCGAGACGAACTTCCGGTCCTTTCGGACGGAGGTGTAGTGGATGGCGCGGGCGATGAGCTCTTTTCCCGTGCCGCTCTCGCCGGTCAGCAGGACGGTCGAGGAGACCTTTCCGATCCGCTCGATGGTGCGGAAGATTTCCTGCATGCGCGACCCCTTCCCGATGATGTTCGCGAAGGTGTATCGCGCCGCGAGCTCCTGCTTGAGGTAGACGTTCTCGTCGCGCAGCTGCTTGCCCTCGAGCGCACGCCCCACGATCAGGCCCAGCTCCTCGACGTCGAACGGCTTGGCGATGTAATCCACGGCGCCGGCCTTCATCGCCTCGATCGCGTCCTTCGTGTCGGTGTGGGCGGTGATCATCACGATCGGCAACTTCGGGCTCTCGGCCTTCGTCTTGCGTAGCAGGTCCAGGCCATTGCCGTCGGGCATCCGGATGTCGCAGAGGATCACGTCCGGTGCCGCGCGGAGCGCGGCCGCCTGCCCCTCGGTGAAATTCGAGGCCGTCAGGACCTCGAACCCCTTCTTGTGGAAATAGAACGCGAGCATCTCGCGGAGCGAGGCCTCGTCGTCCACGATGAGAAGTCTGGGCCCGCTCATCCGCTCACCTGCTTCCTGTGGTGATGATCTGCCACTCGCGCTCCCGGCTCGCGCTCAGGCGGTCACGGGTGCGTTGGAATTCTTCCCGCTGCCCGACGCGGACGGGCTTCTGCTCAACGCCGGTTTTCCGGTCGCGGACGGTCTCGGCCCCTTCGCGGCGCTCGGCGGCGCTCTGCGGCAGCAACACGGTCACGGTCGTGCCCTCCCCCGGGCGGGAGTCGGCGTCGATCGCGCCGCCGTGCTCCTCGACGATGCGGCGGACGATCGCCATTCCCAGCCCGGTGCCGCCGTCGAACGCCGTCGAGAAGGGGGTGAAGAGCCGCGAAAGCTCCTCCTCGTTCATCCCGCGGCCCGTATCGGTGAACCGGATGCTGTACCACGCGTCCTCTTCCCGCCCGACGACGGTCAGGGCGCCGCCCGCCGTCATGGCCCGCACGGCGTTCTTGGCGACGTTGTAGACGATCTGGCGGATCTGATCCCGGTCTCCGGAAAGGAACGAGGAGCGCGGCTCGACGTCCACCCGGATCGCGTGCGCGTCGGAGACCTCGTCCGAGAGCCGGAAGAGGTCCATGACCTCCGCCACGGTCTGGGCCACGTCGAAGAGCGCGATGCGCCGCTCCTGGGGCCGCACGAAGCGGAGGAACTCCTCGAGGATCTTGGAGAGCCGGTTCGATTCAGAAACGATGATCTCCATGAGTCGGCGCTCGGCCGAGCCGACGTTGAGCTCGTTGGAAAGGACCTGGACGGAGCCGGAGATGGAGGCGAGCGGATTGCGGATCTCGTGCGCGATGCCCGCGGCGAGCTCGCCGACCGCGGCGAGCTGCTCGTTGAACCGCGCCTGGCGCTCGAGCTTCTTAATCTCGGTCAGGTCCTGGAAGAGGATCAGGGTGCCTTCCCCGTCGGCGTCCTTCATGGCCCGCAGCGAGTAGCCGAGCACCTGGCGCCGGTTCCCGCGGACCATCTCGATCTCTCCGCGGTAGTTCTCGCGCCCTCGCGCGCGGGAGAGCGTCGACTCCATGTCCTCCGCGAAGACGAATCCCAGGTCCTTCATCGGCCGGCCGGCCGCGTGCGCCGGGTCCAGGTTGAGCAGGTCGCCCCCGGCCCGGTTGAGGAACGTGACGCGCTGCGAGGCATCCGTCGTCAGAAGTCCGGAGGACATCGTCGCGATGACGTTGCCGTAGAGGTTTTGCAGGCGGTGCAGCGCCTTCTGGCGAATCGCCAGCTCTTCGCGCGCCGAGGCGAGCTTCTCCGAGAGGTAGGACACCATGAAGGCGACCGCATAGAACCCGGCCACGGTGATCGCCAGGTTGTAGCGGACCCGCGCGGCCCCCCAGTCCGGGCTGGGCGCCAGGGGCGGGGGGGGCAGGACGTCGTAGGCGAGCAGCAGCACGATCGAGCCGTAGAGGATGGCCGCCAGCGACGCGACGAGGACGGCGCCCTTCCGGTGGAGCAGGAAGGCGGCCGCCCCGATGACGACGAGGTAGAGGAAGTTGAAGACGGAGGCGGGCCCGCCGGAGGAATAGACGAGCACGGTCACGATCGCCAGGTCCCCGAGGAGCTGGATGTGCGCCGCCGCCGTCGGAGGCAGGTGGCGTCCGATCGTCCAGTGGAAGATCGCGAGCAGAAGGGCGGCCCCGTTCAACGCATAGAGGAAGGAGATCCCGAGCTCCGCCCCGGAACCCGCCTGGATCAGGATGGCCGAGAGGAGGATGAGCAGCAGGACGACGATGCGGATCGTCGTCTGCCATCCCATCGCTTTTCGCAGGGAATCGTTCATCGCTCCGGCCGTTTCCGGGCCGGGGTCGGCACGAGAGACGCCGGCCCCGGACCCAAGATCTCCGACCTTCGCCCCTCGGCCCGGGATCAGCCGATCTTGTTGATCAGCGTGAACATCGGCAGGTACATCGCGATGACGATGCCGCCGATGATGACCCCGAGGATGAAAATCATGACGGGCTCGAGCAGCTTGACGAGCCCCGCGACCGCCGCGTCCACCTCGTCCTCGTAAAAGTCGGCGATCTTGTTGAGCATGGCGTCGAGGGCGCCGGTCTGCTCACCGACGCCGATCATCTGGACGACCATGTTCGGAAAGACCTTGGAGTCGCGCAGAGGCTCGACGATCGTCTTGCCGCCCTCGACGCTCTTGCGGACGTCCTGAATTGCGTCCTCGATGATGGCGTTGCCCGACGTGCGCGCCGTGATGTCGAGGCTTTCGAGAATGGGTACGCCCGAGGACGTCAGGGTAGCCAGGGTGCGGCAGAAGCGGGCGACGGCGATCTTGCGCAGGATCATGCCGATGATCGGAAGCTTGAGGGTGAAGCCGTCGATGACGCGGCGGCCGCGGTACGTCTGGTAGTAGCGCCGGAAGAAGAAGATGAAGGCCGCGATTCCGATGACGAAGAAGATGATGTACCGCGCCAGGAAGTTCGACGCGGCGATGACGACGCGCGTCGGGAAGGGAAGCTCGGCGCCCAGAGAGGTGAAGAGGGCGGCGAAGGTCGGGATGACTTTCAGGAGAATGACCGCGACGACGATCGCGGCGATGATGATGACGGCGCTCGGGTAGATGAGGGCCGACTTGACTTGCGAGCGCAGCTTCACGGCCTTTTCGATGTAGACCGAGAGGCGCTGGAGGATCGTGTCGAGGATACCGCCCGCTTCGCCGGCGGCGATCATGTTGACGTAGAGGTTGTCGAAGGCCTTGGGATGCCGCCGCATGGCGTCGGCGAGCGTCGAGCCGGCTTCCACGTCCTGCCGGACCTGAAGAAGTATCTTCTGGAAGTTCTTGTGCTCCTGCTGCAGGGCGAGGATCTCGAGGCACTGGACGAGCGGAAGGCCCGCGTCGATCATGACGGAGAACTGGCGGGTGAAGACGGCGAGGATCTTGGGAGGGACCTTGCGGCCGACCTTGGTGAGCGAGATCTCCTTGCCCCGCTCGCGGATCCCCGTCACGACGATGTTCTGGCGCCGCAGCGAGGAGAGCGCGATGTCCTTGTTGTCCGCGGCGAGCACGCCCTCCTGGACGAGCCCGGCGCGGTTGCGACCCTTCCAAACGTAGTTGGGCATGGACCCCTCTCAGTCTCCCGTCAGCGCTTGCCGCCCGCGGCCGCGGACACCGGCGAGGTCGGAACGTTGACGCCGGCCCCGCGGTTGATGAGCTCCTGCAGCTCGTCCGGGTTGGACGAGCGCGAGAGCGCGCTCTCCAGCGTGATCTGTTTGCGCTGGTAGAGGGTCGCCAGGGACTGGTTGAACGTCTGCATCCCGAACTTGGATTGTCCCGTCTGCATCATCGAGTAGATCTGGTGGACCTTGTCCTCGCGGATGAGGTTCCGGATGGCGGCGTTGGGGACCAGGATCTCCATCGCCATGACGCGCCCCTTGCCGCTCGCACGCTCGAGCAGCGACTGGCAGAGAATCCCCTCCAGCACGAAGGAGAGCTGGGTGCGGATCTGCGTCTGCTGGTGCGCCGGGAAGACGTCGATGACGCGGTTGATCGAAGACGAGGCGGAGTTCGTGTGCAGGGTCGCGAGCGTCAGGTGGCCCGTCTCGGCGATGCGGAGGGCCGACTCGATCGTCTCCAGGTCGCGCATCTCGCCGATGAGCACGACGTCGGGGTCTTCGCGGAGGACCGACTTGAGCGCGTTGGGGAAGGAATGCGTGTCAGCGTGCAGCTCGCGCTGGTTCACGACGCACTTCTTGTGCGAGTGGAGGAACTCGATGGGGTCCTCGATCGTGACGATGTGGAGCTGTTTCTCCCGGTTGATCCGATCGAGCATCGCCGCGAGGGTCGTCGTCTTGCCCGAGCCGGTCGGGCCGGTCACGAGGATCAGGCCGCGCGGCTTGTCGCAGAGGAGCTCGACGACCGGGGGCAGGCCGAGCTCGCGGAAGCCGAGGATCTCGTAGGGGATCTGCCGGTACACGCCCGCGGTCGCTCCGCGCTGCATGAAGTTGTTCGCGCGAAACCGGGCGAGGCCCTTGACCCCGAAGGAGAGATCGAGCTCGAGGTTCTCCTCGAACCGGTGCTTCTGGGTGTCGGTCAGAACCGAGTACGCGAGCTGTTTCGTTTCCGCGACCGTCAGAGGCGGGTAGGGAAGCGGGATCAGCCGTCCGTCGAGACGGACCATCGGAGGAGAGTTCGTCGTGAGGTGGAGATCCGAAGCCCCCATCTCGACCATTTGCTTCAAAAGCTGATGCAGTGTGGTCTCGCCCGCCATTCAATGTGCCTTTCGGTAAGTGTCTGAGTAGTTTAGACCCGACTGACGAAAAAGGGAAGCAGCCGCTGTACAAAAAAGACGCGGACCATCGCGCGCGAAACACGACGGCGTGAAGCGGCTAAAGTACCGTCTCTCTTAAGACTTCCTCCAGGGTCGTGACCCCTTCGCGGATCTTTTGGAGGCCGGCCATCCGCAGGCTGACCATCCCTTCCTCGATCGCCTTGCGCCTCAACTCGATCGACGAGGCGCCCGAAAGGATCATGTCGCGGACCTCGTCGGAAAACTGCAGGACCTCATACAGCCCGACGCGTCCCTTGTAGCCGCCGCTGTTACAGCGCTCGCATCCCCGGCCGCGTTTCAACTTGAGCGACTTGACCTCGTCGGGCGCGAAGCCGACCTGGATGAGCATCTGCGGAGGGGTCTCGACGTCCTCGGTGCACTGGGAGCAGATGCGCCGCACGAGCCGTTGCGCGCAGATCGAGTTGATCGAGGTGGCGACGAGGAACGGCTCGATGCCCATGTTCATGAGGCGATTGATCGTCGAGGGCGCGTCGTTGGTGTGCAGCGTGGAGAGGACGAGGTGCCCGGTCAACGCGGCCTTGACCGCGATCTCCGCCGTCTCGAAATCGCGGATCTCTCCGACGAGGATGATGTCCGGATCCTGCCGGAGAAAGGAGCGCAGCGCGGAAGCGAACGTCAGCCCGATCTGCTCCTTCATCTGGACCTGGTTGATCCCCGCGAGGTTGAACTCGATCGGGTCTTCGGCCGTCATGATGTTGACCGTCGGGTCGTTCAGCGCCGCGATCGCGGAATAGAGCGTGTTCGTCTTGCCCGAGCCGGTCGGGCCGGTCACGAGCACGATGCCGTAGGGACGGTCGATCGCCTCCTTGAACCGGCGCAGCGGCTCCTGCTCGAAGCCGAGCTGCGTCATGTCGAGCTGCAGCTTGCTCTTGTCGAGCAGCCGCATGACGACTTTTTCGCCGAACTGCGCCGGGACGGTCGAGACGCGCAGGTCCAGGTCGCGGGAGCGCTCCTCGACCCGGAGGCGGATCTTGATGCGGCCGTCCTGCGGGAGCCGCTTCTCGGAGATGTCCAGCTTGGCCATGATCTTCAGACGCGAAATCAGCGGATCGCGGGTGCGCATCGGGAGCGCCATGATGTTGTGGAGCACGCCGTCCACCCGGAACCGGACGCGAAACTCCTTCTCGTACGGCTCGATGTGGATGTCCGAAGCGCCGGCCTTGAGCGCTTCGATGAGGATCAGGTTGGAGACCTTGATGATCGGCGCGGACTCCGTGGACTTCGCGAGGTCGGACAGGTCGATTTCCTGGCCCTCTTCCGACCGGACGACGTCCACGTCGGCGCCCGCGTCGAGCCCGGTGATCTCGTCCATGTTCATTTCGCCGAGATTGACGCCCGCCATGTCGTCCATCGTCAGCGCCGAGGACGCCATGACGTCGTCGAGACTCGAGCCGGAGGCCGCCGAGTAGGTCCCGCTCGCACCGCGGCTCTGCTGCTTCAGCACGACGGACCTCGGCGTGCCGTAGTGCTTCTCGATCGCCTTGCGCAGCGCGATCTCCGAGGCGACGACGGGCTCGACGTTGTAGCCCGTCATGAACTTGATGTCGTCCATCGCAAAGACGTTGGTCGGATCGCCCATCGCGATGGTCAAAGTCGCTCCGGTCTTGTTGACGGGCAGGACGCCGTACTTGCGCGCCACCTCGCCCGGCACGATCTTGATGATGTTCGGGTCGATCTCGAAGTGCGACAGGTCGATGGACGGGACCCCGAACTGCTGCGAAAGGGTCTCGGTGATGTCGGCCTCGGTGCACGCTCCGATGCGCACCAGTGCCTCGCCGAACTTGCCCCCTTCCTCCCGCTGGGACTTCAGTGCGGTATCGACCTGGTCCTGAGAGACCAGCTTGGCTTTGATCAAAAGATCGCCAAGTTTTACGGCCATGAATTGACCAGATGGTAAGGGGTCAGGGGAGCTTAGTCAAAAGGCGGCGGATGCGGACCCGCTCTTCTCCACCGCCCGGAGCTTCCCGACGAGCGTTCCTACCTTCAGCTTCGACCGGATCTGGACCGGCATCTTGCGCTCGTCATCCGTGACCCAGAGGACGAGGTTCTTACCCTTTCCGATGAGCCCTCCTTCGCCGGAGCTCTTGGGCTCCACGCGGATCGTTCGAAACGTCCCGGCGGGGGTCGTCACCGTCTCGCGGCCCTGGACCTGGACTTTGAGCGTGTGGAGCCGGCGGCTGAAGACGTTCAGCTCGACGGGGGTGGCGGCGGAGAGATCCAGGGTCCGGATGTAATAAACGGAGGAAAGGGTGTCGTACGTCGTGTCGGGGATCGGCGACGGTTTGCCGTCCCGCCGGGCGATCCCCTGGTCGTAGAGGAACTCGATCAGGTCGTCGCGGACTCGTTTCCCCTCGACCGTGTGTTTTTCGAACCGAAGGGAGCGGAACGTCCCGGGGTCCACCCACGACGCCATGTAGTCGCGCACGAGAAAGATCCGGGAAAGCATCTCGTTGGAGAGGGCGGACAGCTCGAACTTGTAAACCGGCTTGCCGGCCAGCTCCGTCGCCTTGGCCGTCAGGGTCAGCTCCCCGCCAGTCACGCCCATGATCGTCATGGTGAACCGGAGCGTCTCCCCGATGAAAACGGGGGGCGCCGCCGGGGCCTGCGCCGGGAGGGGGGCGGTGCCGGAAAGAAGGAGGAGGAAAAGAAAAGGGAGTCTGAGGGACTTCAACTCTCGGACCAAACCGCGTCTCGCCGCAAAACGTTCCCGGGCCGTGGAGTCAGGGTTCAGAGGCTCCGCGGAGCAGCTCGAGGGCCCGCGCGGCCACGGCCTCCACCGGAGTCGAGAGATTGTAGCGTAGCGCGGCGTCCGGCCGGCGGTACGGCCCGTTGCGCGCGGGATCGGTCGGACCATAGAGGCCGAGCGTCGTCGCGCCGAGCGCGTCGGCCAGGTGCAGAGGGCCGGTGTCTCCGGCGACGAAGAGCGCGGAAGCGGCGACAACGCCCGCGAGGTCGCGATAGTCCAGCGCCGGAATCGGCACCGCTTCGGGGAGGCTGCCGCGAAACCGATCCACGCGCGCGGAATCCCCCGGTCCCCAGGAGATGACGGGGAAGAGACCGCGCTGCCGACGGAGCAGGCGCGCCAGCGATGCAAAGTTCTCTTCGCCCCAGGCCTTTTCGGGCCGCGCGGAGCCGGGGTGGTAGAGCGCAAAGGGCCGCGGTATGGCCGCCAGGAACTCGGCGGCCCGGGGGCCGGGCGGCGCGAGCAGGAAGCGCGCATCCGGCGCCGGCTGGCGCACCGGGATCCCGGCCGCTTCCAGGAGCGAGAGGTTCCGGTCCACGATGTGCCGCAGCCGCGCAGCCGGCTCGACGGGCTGCTGACAGAGCACGGCGGAGTACGGCTCGCGGCGCGCCATCCGCGAGAAGCCGATGACGGGCGCGCGGGCGAGGCGCGCCGCGACCGCGGACTTCCACAGACCCTGCACGTCGATGGTCACGTCGGGCGCCCATTCCCGCAGCGAGCGGCGCAGCCGGAGCAGGCTCCCGGCCCCGCGTCCGGAGCGTCCGGGCGCGACGAAGAGCCGATCGAGAAACGGGGCCCCCTCGAGCAGCGGCGCGTAGCGTTCGTCCGTCAGCCACGCCACGCGGCCGCCCGCGGCGCTCGCGTTGGCGGCGACCGGCAGGCCGTGGATGACGTCGCCCATGGCCGACAGCCGCACGATGAGGATTTTCAAGACCGCCGAATCTTTTCGATCAGATCGCTCGTGGCGTGATCCTTGGGGTCTCCCACGATCGCCGTCCGGCCTCCGTAAGCGGCGACGACCGGCCGCTCCGGGACCCCTTCGGCCGAATAGTCGCTCCCCTTGGCGTGCACGTCGGGCCGGAGCGTCTCGATGAGCCCGGAGGGCGAGTCCTCGCCGAAGAGCACGACGGCATCCACGCAGGCGAGCGCCGCCACGATCTCCGCCCGCTCCGCTTCCGGCACGATCGGCCGGCTTTCTCCTTTCGCTCGCCGGACCGATTCGTCGGAGTTGACGGCGACGACGAGCCAGTCCCCTTCGGCGCGCGCGGCCTGCAGGTAGCGCACGTGCCCGACGTGCAGCAGGTCGAACGCGCCGTTGGCGAGAACGACCTTGCGCCCCGCCGAGCGTTGCGCCGCGACTTCGCGGAGGAGCGCGTCGCGGTGCATGATCTTGTCGGGATTCAAGAGCTCACGAAAGAAGGTTCCGATCCGCGTGGATCGCTTCGCGCAGCTCGTTGGGGGTCGCGGTCGCCGTCCCCATCTTCATGACCACGACGCTGCCCGCGAAATTCGCGAGCAACGCGGCCTCGAGGGGGCTGGCGCCGGCGGATAGGCCGAGGGCGAAGGTCGCCAGGACCGTGTCTCCGGCGCCCGTGACGTCGGCGACCTGGTCCGTCCCGTGCACCGGCAGGAGAACGGGGGAGCCGTTGTCGGGAAAGAGGGCCATGCCCCGCGAGCCCCGCGTCACGAGGAGCGTGCGACAGCTCATGCGAGCCCGGAGCGCCGCGCCGGCGGCTTCGAGATTCGCGCCCGAGTCCCCGAGCGGTTCCCCGAGCGCCTCTTCGAGCTCCTCCTCGTTCGGTGTCGCCGCGTCGACCCCCACGTACTCGGGGAGACGGTGGCGGGAGTCCACGAGGATCGGCGCTCCCGCCGAGAGCTCCTCGCGGAGGGGACCGATGGAGGCGGGTGTCACCGCTCCGTACCCGTAGTCGGAGATCACGGCCGCGTTCGCGCCGTCGGCGGAGCGCCGCAGCCCGCGCAGGAGCGAAGCGCGCGTCCGGTTGTCCGCCTCGAGGGTCTGCTCCCGATCGAAGCGCACGATCTGCTGCTTGATGGAGCTCGGGCCCCCTCCGAGGATGCGGGTCTTCGTGGGCGTGCGGTAGTCGCGGGACTCGATCAGGCCCGCGGTGTCCACGCCGCGCGCGCGCAGAACGTCCCTGAGGGCGTTCCCCGTCTCGTTCCCGATCACGCCGACCGGCAGTGGATTCCCGCCGAGCGACCGGATGTTCGCCGCGGTGTTCCCCGCGGCTCCGGGGAGGCTCTCTTCCTTCCAGTAACGCAGGATCAGCACGGGGGCCTCGCGGCTGACCCGCTTGGGATAACCGTAGATGAACCGGTCGAGGACGTAGTCGCCGGCGACGACGATCCTCTTTCCCGCGAAGGAGCTGACCAGGGAAAGGAGACGCTCTTTCCTGACGGGAAAAGTCATGGGGGCATCCGCCGCAGGGGCGCAACGGAGGGGGCCGACCGGTGGAACTCCATGAAAACGTTCGGATTATAATGACGCGGCCTGGCGGGATAACTCATGCTCGACTCACCGGTCCTCGTGCTGAATCGCGTCTTTCAGGCGATTCAGGTGACTTCCGTGAGGAAGGCGTTTTCCCTTTTCTACAAGGGACACGTCCGCGCCGTGCTCCCCGACTACTCCACCTGGGAGTTCGAGAACTGGTGCGACATCCCGGTGCAGCCCCAGGACGAGGTCGTTCTGACCCCGTCGATGGCGATCCGCATTCCGCGCGTCGTCGCGCTCAAGGACTTCGACCGCCTTCCACGCCAGGAGGTCAAGTTCTCGCGGCACAACATCTACGTTCGCGACGGCAACCGGTGCCAGTACTGCGGGCACAAGTTCGCGTCCTCGGAGCTCTCCCTCGACCACGTCATCCCGCTCTCGCGCGGCGGAAACTCCTCGTGGGAGAACGTGGTCTGCGCTTGTCTCGCCTGCAACGTCCGAAAAGGCAACCGCACGCCGCACGAGGCCTCGATGCGGCTGATCGCGCAGCCCCGAAAGCCGCGCTGGCATCCGGTCGGCCATTTCGGGGCGAGCAAGTTCCACCCCGCCTGGCGCAACTTCCTCGACGTCGCCTACTGGAACGTCGAGCTGAACAAGACCTGATATGGAGTGACCGGGTCCAGTTTTCTTTTTGGTGGCGAGCGCAAGGGTGAGCCTGGCTTGGCGGCGGCGACGATGATCACTCTGATATGCGCGGGTTGAGTACCGCATGAAGATGGTTCGTCGGGAGCTGCCGTCAGACTAGGTTCGCGGGTCACGGTGGAGCGTGCCGCATAGGTCAGGCGAGGGTTCTCCTTTCGAAGCCGGGAGCCTTGGTTCACCCTGACGCCCGCCACCGGATGGGATTGCATAGACCTGTTCAGGCTGTTTGTGCGATGGCCCAGATGAAGCCGGCCAGTTCACGGGCGACGGCGACGACGGCTTGCGTGGAGCGCTTGCCACGGGAAGTGAGGCGTTGGTACTTGCGGTAAAGCCGTGCCTCGGCCTTGCGAGCGATGGAGAGGACGGGGAGGGTTTGTCCCAGGCGTCTTCGGGAGAGATCGCGGCTGGGACCGGGTCGATGGCGATAGTGCCACGCGGCTTCCACGAGGACACGGCGCAGGTGAGCGTTGCCGGTTTTTGTGATGGCGCCCTGGCGCCGGGTGGCGCCGCTGCTGTGTTCGCTGGGGATCAGGCCGGTAGCACCCATGAACTGGGAAGCCTTGGCGTAGCGGCGCAGGTCGCCGGCTTCGGCGAGGAGGGTCAGCGCGGTGCGGATGGAGATGCCGCGCAGCGCTTGGAGGTGTGCGGTTCTCTCTGCGAGCTCGGGAGTCCTTGCGGCCTGCTCGAGGAGCCGATCGAAGCGGGCCAGTTGATCGAGCTGTTCGATGATGGCCGCCTGGTACTCCTCGAAGACGGAGTGGGCGTAGGGTTGAGTGAAGTGGATCCCACGGATCCAGCCCCCGTGGCGCTGAGTCCAGGCCTTGCCATCCCGGTAGCGGTGGCCATGGCGGAGAAGGAACTTGCTGAGGCGGTGGCGGCGGCGCAGCAAGTCGGCGCTGGCATCTTCTCGAGCACGGACCAGGTCCCGCAACGCTTCCTGTCTTTCGTCGGGAACGTTGGCCAGAGTCAGCTCTCCGGCTCGGTAGAGCCGGCCTAGCTTCTCGGCGTCGCGCCGGTCCGTCTTGACTCGGTCTCCTGGACGACGAGGGATCAGAGAAGACGCGGCCACGGCGCAGGCGATCCCGGCCCGGGTCAACGCCCGCTGCGGCTCATAACCGCAGGGCCCGGCCTCATAAACGCAACGAACATCCCGGCCAAGACCCTTGAGCCGACGAATCAGCCGAGCAAGACCCCGGGCGTCGGGAACCACCTCCAACCGCTCCAATGGAGCGCTCCCCGTTGCGCCAAACACAGAACCCGTCACCCAGTCCGCATGCCAATCCAAACCAACCCAAAACGTAGAATCCTTCATGACCGGTTCCTCCCGTATGTGGCTCTACAGCGTAAAGCTGCAACCCACGCATCTACGCGACGGAACCGGTCACTCCATATTGACTAG
>JBHENW010000136.1:0-4540 GCA_046261875.1 Thermoanaerobaculia bacterium
GTCGGCATCGGGCTGAAGCGGCCTTCGCCCTCTCCGAAGAACTGGATCTACTTTCCCAACCCAAAGACACCCTTCTATCGGATGACGTACCTCTCCAACTACTCGCCCGACATCGTGCCCGGCGGCGATACGAGCCGCTACTGCGCGCTGCTGACGGAGACGACCTACTCGAAGTTCCGGCCCTTGCCCGAGGGCGACTTCGTGCGGGCGGTGCTGGACGGCCTCGTCGCCGAGGAGATCCTGTCGCGGGAGGACCTCGACCTCGTCGACTCGACCTTCCTGATCCACGCGGGTCACGCCTACCCGATCCCGAGCGTGGATCGCGACGATGCCCTCGGCGTCATCCAGAGCTATCTCGAGGAGCAAGAGATCTACTCCCGCGGCCGGTTCGGCTCGTGGAAGTACGAGATCGGCAACCAGGACCACTCGCTGATGCAGGGCGTGGAGCTCGTCGACCGCTGGCTCGATGGAACGGAGGAAAAGGTCTTCCGAAGCTGAGCCTCCACCTCTACTGGAGCTCGATCTCGTAGAGGTGGACGTGGGTGGGTTCCCCGACAGTCAAGTCCCGTATCTCGAGGCGGAGCCGCGCGGCCGTGACCGGCCGCGGCAGGATGAGCTCGAACCGGGGGGGGCCGGAAGCGGACCGATACGGAGCCTCGGAGCGAACGCGGTCCCCGCCGGCGCCGGTGGCCTCCACGGCCACGAGCGCGTTCTTCATGTGCGCGAGAGTCGCTCGCACCACCTGGACACGCCGGGGACGCGGGAAAGCGATCTCCACGACGAAGGGGTTGGCCTCGATGCCACGGATCAGCGTCTGCTCCCGTCCGTCGACGATGTCCTGGACCGATCCCATGTCGAGCATCGAGTGGCGGACCGTCACCCTCTCTCCGTTGAAGAGGGCGGAAGCCTCCACGAGTCGCGCGCGGGCGGCCTTCTCTGCCGCCAGGATCGCGTCGATGTCTTTCACGTAGCGCACGCGGACGAAGAGGAAGCCGGGCGTCCCGTCCGGATACGGGACCACGCGCTCCGGGGGGGACAGGACGAACTTGCCGGTCGCCATCGCCTCTTCGAGCTCCGGCTGCGTGACCACGAAGAGGCCGTCGGCCTCGATCGGCTGCTTGAATGTCGCATACCCCTCGAGAGAGTCGAACGCTACCCGGTCTCTCTCCGCCGGCGTCAGAAAGAACTCCGCGAAGCGATTGGGATAGTTCGCCCATGTCGGCGTGACGATCAGCCGCCATCGCGAAGAGCCCGAGAGCTCTTCCCGGATCGCCCGGAACAACTGCGGCGCGCCATATTGCATCCCGTAGAGCCCGTAGAGGCGATACCACGTCGGTCCTTCGTTCAGCGCGACGGCCGTCAGGCGGGCGGCGCCGGTGGAGAGGGCGGCGGCGCAGGCGAGCGCGACCGGAGCAAAGGAGAGTTGCCGCCGGACACGACGGCGGACCCACTCGAAGAGGGCATCGCCGCCGATCGCGACGAAAAGGGCGACGGGCACGACCATGGCCAACAGGCGCAGGATCTGGATGTTCGCGGCTGCCGCCGCGAAGGGCACACCGAGCGGAGAAAAGAGAATCGCGCGGTGCGCCGGGGAGCGCCGGAATCGGGCCACGCAGACGGCGATTCCGAGCGCCGTCAGCGGGGCGAAGACGAGCGGAACGTAGGGCATGTCCTTCATTCGGTGTCGCATGAGCTCCCGCTCGTTGGGAAGGAACCAGTACCTCGGGTCGAGCCCCTCGAGATACGCCCGGCCGAATTGCCCCAGCTTCTCCGACAGGGGCAGCGGCTTGATCCAGTAGGAGTCCAGAACTGCGAGCTGCTCTTTGACCACGCCCGGGTGGAGCCGGCGGTAGCGCACGTACGGCGTCGCCAGAAGCAGGGCGAGGAGCGCGGCCGCGGCGATCAGACGCGGGCTCTGCCGCGCGTGATACCGACCGTCCGAGAAGAGCAGGAGGACCCCCGTCACGAGCATCAACCCCTGGCCCGCTGTGTAGGCGTAGAACGTGGCGGCGCCGAAGAGCAGCGCGACCAGGATGTAGCGCGGCGACCGATAGCGGTACAGCAGGTATGCCCAGAGAAAGCAGGCGTAGAACGACGCCATCATGACGGCCTCGAAGCCGGTGCGGGAGTGGAGGAAGAAGACCGGCATCACGGCGAAGATCAGCGGCGCCGCCCACCAGAAGCGGTTCCGGAGAACATGGCGCAGCAGGAGCGATGTGGCGATCACGCCGAGGATCGTCACGGCCACCGATGTCCCGCGCACGGCGGCGATGGACTTCCCGAAGAGCGCCACGGGCAGCACGTGCACGTACACCGAGAGGCTGAGCGCCCAACGCTGGTCGTTCAGAAAATAAGGAGGGAGGAACGTGCCCGTGTGGTCGCGTCCGCTGTTCTCCAGGAGCTGCGCGGCGAGGTTCGCCTGGATCGCCTCGTCGGTGAAGAAAAAGATCGGAAACTGCGGCAGGCCGACCAGCCGCGTCGCGGCGTAAACGGCGAGCGCGAAAAGAAAAAGCCACGTCTCGAGGCGCGGCTTCTCTCCCGGCTCGCCCCGGTGCGCTGTCAGGGGGAGACGGCCGTCAGAGACCACGCAAAAAGCCGGTGGGTGGACCGGTCGGACACGATCAACCTTCCGAACGGGTCGATGACGATCCCCGTCGGGCTCTTGAAGATCCCCTCAGCTCTCCAGGAGCGCAGCAGGGTCCCCGCCTTGTCGTAATGGGCGACGCGCCCTTCAGACGAGTCGGTCACGAATACTGTCTCGGAGGGGCCGATCGCCAGGTGAGGCTCCGTGTAGAAGTCCTTCCATCCCGAGACCGGAAATTGCCGCTGGAAGCGGCCCTCCGCGTCGAAGACCTGCACGCGGTGGTTGCCCGTGTCGGCGACGTAGATGTTTCCGGTCGCGTCGGCCGCCAGCCCCACGGGCTCGATGAACTGGCCTTCGCCGTCACCGTCGCCGCCCCACTCGGAGACCTTCCGGCCCTCCGCGTCGAAGCGGAGGATCCGCTTGTTGCCCGTATCGGCCACGTAGATGTGGCCGCGCGAGAAGGTGACCGCCCGCGGCCCGAAGAGTGAGCGTTCCGGGTCGGTGAAGTCGGAAAGGTACTGGCCGTCCGGCCCGAACCGCGCGATCCGGTGGTTCCAGGTGTCCGCGACCCAGACGTCTCCCTCGGGGCCGACGACGAGGCCGCAGGGCTCGTTGAGCTCCCCGGGGCTCGCTCCGCGGCGGCCGAAGGTCCGGATGAGCTGCCCCTCCCGGTCGAAAACCTGGATCCGGCTGTTCTTGGTGTCGGCGGCGTACACGTTGCCGCGCGCGTCGGCCGAGACCCCGCGCGGCTCGGAGAGCTCCCCCGGACCGCTTCCGAGGCCGCCCCAGGAGGCGAGCGGCTTCACGAGCACCGCGTCGGAGGGGTAATCGCGCGCCGACGCGTGCTTCACGGGAATCTGAATCGGCTCGAGCGGGCCGGAGCCCGCGAGGTCCTTGCGAACGAGAAAGATCGCGTCCTGGGAGCCGATCGGGCTCCAGATCTCGCGGAACAGCCACCACCGGAGGAGCTGGCCGATGGAGGGCCGGGGCGCCCCCGTCGCCGGATTCTTCCGGATGATCTCGGGGAACCACCAGGATCGGATCGGGACGCGCTTTGCGTCGTAACGGTCCGCGAGCTGTTTTTCCAGGGTGCTGTCCGCCTCCCAGTCCACGACGATGATCGGCGTGCTCGCCGCCTCCAGCCGCGAGGCCCAGCGGGTCGGCGTGTCGCGGAGGTACCAGGTCAGCGGCCACGCCGCGTCGCCGGAAACGGTCACGATGTTCTCCCCCTGCGGGGACCGCTGTCTGGCGAGGGCGAGAGGTTGCAGCGCGCGGATGAGCTCGCGGGAAGTCTGGACGTAGGCGAGCATCTCGGCGTTCCCCGGCCGCCGCTCCTTGTCGTGCGCGCCGTACTTGAAGACGGCGAGGTACATCCCGCTCGCGTTGACGGCGGCGAGCAGAGCGACGAAAACCAGCGCGAGGCGCGGGCCTTTCTCGCTGCGATCCCGCCAGAGCCCGGCCAGGCCCCACGCCGCGAGGATGACGATCGGCAGCAGAGAGTGCACCGTGAGCCACGGCACCTTCTCGCGCGCCCACGCGTAGAAGAGCACCGACCCGGCGGCCCAGAAAGCGACGAAGCGCAGGAAGGGAGTGAAGGGCTGGCCCCGGCGGCGGAACGCCAGGATCGCGGCGACGACGGCCGCCGTCTCGTAGTACAGGAGGAGGGGGACGTAGTAATACCAGGGGCCGGGGATGCGCGCGATCGCGTGCTGCCCCATCCAGTACTTCACCGCCTTGGGGATCGCGAGCCAGTCCTCCGGATGCCGCCCGAAGGCCGTGTACAACATCGTCCAGATCGTCAGGAAGACGAGGCCCGCCGCGACGAGCTGGAGGAAGCGGCGGGCGATCCACTTGCGCGTCCGGCGCCACGTCTCGAAGACCGCTTCCCCCTTTTTGGGCGCGACGGCCACCCGCTCGACGAAGGCCCACAGGCCGAAGGCGACGAAGAGGATGCCG
>JBHENW010000137.1:0-2818 GCA_046261875.1 Thermoanaerobaculia bacterium
GCCCGGAAGAGGTGGGATTTCACCGTCCCCGTGTCGAGGCCGGTCAGCCCCGCGATCTCAGGGATCGACAGCCCCTCGAAATGCTTCAGGACGAAGACCGACCGCTGCCGCGGCGAGAGCGTCTCCAGCGCCCCGCGCAGCCTCTCCCGGATCTCCCGGCTGAGCGCGCGGCGCTCAGGGGTCGGATCCGGGTGCGCGGCGACCTCGCGCGGCCCCGACTCCCCGGTCTCCACCGGAGCCTGATGGAGATAGACCACGATCCGGCGCCTCTTCAGCCGGTCCTTGCACCAGTTGATGCAGATCCGCGTCAGCCACGTCTCGAAGGTCGAGCTTTCCCGGAAATCGTTGATGTTCTGGTAGGCGCGCAGGAAGCTTTCCTGTGCGGCGCAGTCGGCCTCCCCCGTGTCGCGCAGGAGGCGGTACGCGATGCGCGTGATCTTGCGCTGGTACTGGCGCACGAAATACTCGAATGACTCGGTCTTCCCTTCGCGGACTTCCCGGATGAGCCGCGCCTCGTCCACGCCGGGGTCCGTCTGCCTCGGAATCATCGCCAGCGCATGCACTCCCGATAGACGATCCGGGAAGCGGCCGGTTTACAGTCCACCGGCGGGCGTGGCGGCCCCCAAATCACAGGCTCTCCAGGATTTCTTTGCGTTTGGCCGCGTACTCCTCGGCGGTCAGGAGCCCCCGCCCTTTCAGCTCCTCGAGCTCGGCCAGGCGCTCCCGGATGGCCGGGCGCATCGGCGTCGCCGGCGTGGGGGCCGACGGGGCCGCCGCGGGGACGGCCTGCGGCGCGGAGGCGGCGACCCGGCCCGGAAGCGAGGCCTGGTTCCAGAGGGCCGTCCGCATCCCTTCCGGGTTGGCGATGTTGGCGAACACGAGGCGGCCGGTCTCGGAGGCCGTCTCGACGACGATCGTCCCGTAGCCGAGGAGACGAGCGACGACCCCCTGGCGCAGCGTCACGTCCTGGATCTTCTCCAGAAGCGCCTGCTCGACCTCTCGCGCGACGAGCCCGTACTTGCGGACCACGCGCCGGTTCGTCACGACGTACTCGTCCGCCGAGGCCCGAATCCGGCGCACGATGAAAACCCCCGCAGCCAGGATCAGGAACCCGACGGCCATGTAGCCGACGACCGTCGGGACGGTATCGTCGGCCGCCGAGATCTGGTTCGAATAGATCGAGGCGAGCCCCAGAAGGAACGCGAAGAAGAGGAGGAGGACGGCGGCCCCGTAATAGGTCCAATGGTAGCGGGCGCGGTAAACGACGCTCTCCCCGGGCGCCAGGTTGCGCTCCACGTACGACATGACGGATCCGTCGGAAGGGTAACATCAGCAACTCGTGCCGGAACAAGTGGTCCTCGTCACCGGCAGCTCGAGCGGGATCGGACGGGCGATCGCGTTCGAAGCGATGCGGCGGGGGCACCGCGTCTTCGCATCGGCCCGCAAGCCGGAAGACCTGGCCGGCTTCGAGGTTCCCGGCCGCCTGACCGCCCTTCCGCTCGACGTGACGGACCCCGAGTCTGTCGCCGGCGCCGTCCGGGAGGTCCTGCGGACGGCCGGCCGAATCGACGCGCTCGTCAACTCGGCCGGCTATGGCCAGTACGGCGCGGTCGAAGATGTCTCACCCGACCTCTGGCGGCGCCAGTTCGACGTCAACTTCTTCGGCACCCTGCAGGCGATTCAGGGCGTCCTGCCGGCGATGCGCGAGGCGCGAGGCGGCACCATCGTGAACCTGTCGTCGGTCGGCGGGAAGATCGCCATCCCCTTCGCCGCTCCCTATTGCGCGAGCAAGCACGCCCTGGAAGCGATCTCCGACGCTCTCCGCGTCGAGGTGGCGCCGTTCGGCATCCGGGTCGTGGTCGTCGAGCCCGGCCCGATCGTCACCCGGTTCGGCCAGACCGCGCGGGCGCTCGTCCTTCCCTTCCTGTCCCGAGGCGGGAGCCCCTACGCCGACTTCTACCGGGACGCGGAGCGGGCGATGGACGTGGACTTCCAGAAGGGAAAGCGGCCGCCGGAAGTCGTCGCGCGCATCGTCCTCCATGCGATCGAAGCGGAGAAACCGAAGACCCGGTACCGCATCACGCCGATGGCGCGCGTCTACATTCCGCTGCGCCGGCTCCTCCCCGACAGATTCTTCGACCGGCAGATGAAGAAGGTGCTGCGGCTGCCCGACCGGGTTTGAATGCATTGCACAGGAGGTGACCCATGCCCGTGACCGTGAAGCGAATCACTCTCTGGCGGCGCGACACCGTCAACCGTCCCGGCACCCTCGCCGGAGCTCTCGAGCCCCTCGCCCGGGCCGGCGCCGACCTGCGGGTCGTCATGGCGTACCGGTATCCCGAGGAGAAGGACCGCGCGGCCGTCGAGATCTTCCCCATCACCGGGCGGAAGGGCACGGCCGCAGCCGCGGAGGCGGGACTGCAGGACTCCGGGATCCCCACCCTGCTCGTCGAGGGCGACGACCGCCCCGCGACCGGCCACGCGATCGCTCGCGCCATCGCCGACGCCGGCATCAACCTCGCGTTCTTCGTCGCGCAGGTCATCGGGCGAAAGTACTCCGCCGTGATCGGCTTCGAGGACGAGGAGGACGCGAGCCGGGCCAGCGCGTTGATCAAGAAGGCGAAGCCGGAGAAGGGGCGCTGAGGGGAAATCTGGTGGGGCCGGGCAGACTCGAACTGCCGACCTAGAGTTTAGGAAACTCTTGCTCTATCCACCTGAGCTACGGCCCCATTCCGATTCGGCGCCGCTGAACTTTAGCTGATTCGGCGCGAAGGAGCGGGCGGGGCCGGTCGCGGGGATCTCTTCGGGGACGCCGAGG
>JBHENW010000138.1:0-22650 GCA_046261875.1 Thermoanaerobaculia bacterium
CCCGTCCTCGATCGGAACCTGGAGCCTCGCGTCGGCGAACATGCCCGGCTTCAGCTGACCGCCGCGGTTCTTGAGGACGATTCGGACTCGGGCGGTCCGCGTCTGCTGGTCCAGGACCGGCTCGATGAAGGCGATGCGCCCCTCGAACCGGTGCCCGGGGTAGGCGGAAGTCGTGACGACCGCCGGCTGGCCTCTTCGGAGCGTGCCGAGCTCGAACTCGTAGACCTGCGCGACGAGCCAGACGCTCGAGAGATCGGCCAGCAGGTACATCTCCGTCCCCTCCTGCACGTACTGGCCTTCGATGACGTTCTTCTGGAGCACCGTGCCCGAGATGGGAGAGGTAAACGTCAGAGTTACCTGCGGCCGGGCTGTGCGCTCAAGCTCCCGGAGCTGAGTTTCTCCGATTCCCCAGAGCCTCAGGCGGTCTCGCGCGGCCGCGACGAGCGCTCGCGCCGACTCGGCCGCTTCAGAGCCAGTGGCGGAAAGCCGGCGCTGCTGTTGGAGTGCCAGGAGGTACTCCCGTTGCGTGGAGACGAGATCCGGGCTGTAGAGCGCGTAGAGGGGAGCCCCGCGACGCACTTGCTGGCCGGTGAAGTTGACGTGGAGGCGCTCGACCCGCCCGGGCACCCGCGCCGCCACGCGCTCGAGCCGCGTCTCGTCGGCTTCGATCGTCCCGACCGCTCGGATCTCGTGCTTCAGGTCCTCCCGGGTCACGGACACGGTGGCGACCCCGGTGGCCCGGATCGCTGCAGCAGACAGCGAGACCGCAGGCGCGCCGGTCTGGTCTTTCGCGCCGCCCGGCGGCTCTTCGTCCGCGTACTTCGGCACGAGCTGCATGTCCATGAAGGGAGACTTCCCCGGCTTATCGAATCTGGAGCCCGGCACCATCGGGTCGTACCAGTAGAGGACTCTGCGGCCGGCGACCTCTCCGAGCGGGGTCGCTGCCGCCGCAGGAGCAGCAGGCTTCCCACGCTTGACCAGCTCCATCCTGCAGATCGGGCACTCACCGGGCTCGTCCGAAACGACGTGAGGGTGCATCGGGCAGAACCACTCCTCCCGCGCCCGTTGTGCCGAGGCGGACTCGCCGGCCTTCTTCCCGGTCGGACTTGCGCGAAAAAGCAAGAGCCCGGCGACGCCGGCGATGACCACTGCTGCGGCGGCTAGGAGCAACCGGCGGCGTAGGGACTTCCCCGCGGCGGTCTTGGTCGGAACGGCTTCATCGGTCATTAGAGCTCTCCTCGACGGCGCGGTGCGTGTGGTGCGTGTAGAAGCGGATGCCGGTGGCCGCCTGGAGTCTCGCCAGGGCTCGGGGGATCGCCGTCTCCCGTTCGATCGTTTCCGCCTCGTCTTCATCCACGGCGAGCGCGGCCTGAACGTAGGTCTGGAAATCGATCTTGCCGACCGCGTAAGCGTCCGCGGCGGCTCGTGCGGCGGTTTCGTTCTGCGTCAGGATGGTGTCGCGATAGAGCACAGAGCGATCCGATTCGCTCGCGAGTGTGACGAGCGCATTCTGGACTTGCCGGGACAGCTCGAGCCGGACCATTGCGAGACGGCTTCTGGCCGCGGAGAGCTCGGCCTCCTTTTCCGCGATGCGCGCGGCGATGCGTCGGCGCTGGACGAAGGGGAGGTTGAAGCCGATCGTGGCTCCCACCATGTCGTCACGACGCTGCCGCTCGCCGTAAGAGGTCATGAATGTCAAGTCCGGCCGCCGGTCGAGACGGGCCAGCGAGAGCTCTTCCTCCGCGCGGCGGACGTCCGCCTGGGCCTGCCGGACGGCAGGGCTCGACGCGAGGGCCTCGGAGACTATCGCCGCACCGGGCATCGCCCGGTCGCGCGGCGGCAGAGGGACGGGATCTACGATCTGAGCGACCGGCAGGGCCTGGAGGGTATTGAAGCGAACCGCCGCCACGGCCCGTTCCGCTTCCAGAGCCCGGAGCCCGTCGCGCGCCTTCGTCTCCGCGACCCCGGCCAGCAAGGCATCTGGGAGAGATCCCTGACCGACGCTGTAGCGGGTCCTCACCGACTCGGAGACGCTCTTCAGCCGCTCGAGGCTTCGGCGAAGAATGCCGATCCGCGCATCCAGGGACGCCAGCTCTAAATAGGAGTCCGCGACCTCGGCGACCAGCCGGTTGACGTGATCGGCGTGCATCGTCCGAACCATCTCCAGTTCGGCCTCCGCAACCCGTGCGGCCGTGGCCCGCTTGCCGGCCGCTGGAATCTGCTGTTCGAGAGTGACCATCTTCATGGTCATGTCGTCGCGTCGGAAGGAGAAGTCGGGTAGCGGCACGTTGACGGCGCCGATCGTCAGCATCGGGTCGGGCAGTGCCCGCGCCTGCGGAATTCGGTAGCGGGCCGCCTGGATGCGGTGCTCCATCTCCGCGATGTCCGGGTTATCCGAGAGAGCCCGTTCGATGGCCGCATCGAGGCGCGGCTCCCGGCGGACCTCGGCAGTCTGCGCCGGTTGAGCCGTCGCCAAGCCGCTCGCGAGCAGCGCGAGCATCCAAGAAAGAAAGCGCATTGTTCGCTCCGTCAAAACTGTTCACCCGATGTCTCGGGTGTCGGGCGGGCAAGAACCGCCCTCGTCCTCAGGAAAAAAGGACGACGGAGCTCTTAAATGCGCAGGGAGAGGAGAGGTCGGGCGAGCAGGGGGGGCGAAGGGCCGAGGAACGCCGAAAAACCCGGCGAGTCAGCGAGCACCGGTGCCGACCGGGCGAAGGGCACGCCCGTAACCGCCGCTTGTAGCAGCTCGTGGGAACAGGAAACCTTGAGAGCGGGATCTCGGACCCCGGCGACCAGAACCGTCCCGCAATCCTCGCTACAGCAAGGCATCCGCGTGCCGAAGGCCGGCGATTCCTGGGCCGGTGGGCAGCAGGACAGACAGGCAGCCAGAATCGGCGCAGCCATCAGGGCCAGCGGGACCAACAGGATGGCGAGACGGAAACGCTTCACGATGCGAATCTTAACCTCTGCTGCGGCGCGGGCATTCCGGATGAAGGGCTGCAGGCAGGTATTCTCTCAGCGCCACAGATCAGATTGTGAAGATGTGATTCGGGTATGGCCGGTCAAGATTGGAAAAGGTGGGCTTCCCGCGAGTTGACTCAGCCGTAAGTAGCGCTAGCCACAACACCGCAAACGGCGGCGATGGTGCCGATGTGATCCTTGGCCTGGCGCCTAGCATCCCGGAAGTTCGAGACGAGCAGCGGCCCGGCGCTGTCCGCCTACGTGTTCCACTACCGGGGCCGGCCTCTCGGAGACTGGCGAAAGACCTGGCAGAAGGCCTGTGTGGATGTGGGAGTCGGAGGCTACGTGGAGCGGGGCAAGCGGGGGTACCAAGGCCTTCTCTTCCACGACTTCCGACGCTCGACGGTACGGAACCTTCCGGCGGGCCGGGAACCCGGCTGTGATCGCGATGGAAATCACGGGCCACCGGACGCGAAGCGTTTTCGACAGGTACGACATCGCGACCACCGACGAGGCTAGGAAGGCCCTCCGGACGACGGTGAAATTCCTGCGCGGCGAGAAGGAGGGTCGAGATCAGCTACGGAACAGCTACGGTCTGAGTGACGTAGACGCAGGTTGGAGTGGAGCGTGGCAGTGCAAGCGACTGACGAACGCCGACGTGTATGGTCGGGGCGAGAGGATTTGAACCTCCGACCACTCGGTCCCGAACCGAGTGCGCTACCAGGCTGCGCTACGCCCCGAGGGAGGAGGCGTTATACGCGATTTGGCGGGTTTTGGGAAGGTGCGGCCGGGTCGGAGCGGCAGGGCTCCTACTGGATTCTCATGGAGAGGTTGCCGCCGGAATACTGGAGCCGCATCGTGCGGCTCTCCCCGGCCGACAGGTTCGCGCTCCCTTCGGCGAGGACGCCGCCGCGGATGTCGGGCCCGGAGAGCCAGGCCTTGATGGCCGAGCTGCCGGGATTGACGGGGATCGTCGCCGACACGACGCCGGTCTCTTCGATCGTCTTGAAGAGGCCCGCCTTTTTCTTGAACGAGAACGGCTTGCGCAACAGGATCGCGTTGTTGACCGCCACCATGATGTGACCTTCCGAGACCGGCGAGTCGAACAGCAGCCGCAGCGTCGCCGTCGTCGCCGCCGGGTTGGAAGCCGAGGGCGCCGAGGCCAAGCCGCTCGGACTGGGTCGCGCTTGCGGTTCCGCCACCTCGCTGCGCGCGACCTGTGTCTTGGGCTTGACCGGCTTCTTCTTCGCCGCCAGGGCGGCGGCTTCGGCCTGTTCCGCCGCGAGCTTGGTCGAGGCTTCGTCGCGGAGCGTCTGCGCCTCCACGCGCCCGCCGTCGAGGGCGAGCACCTCGTCGGCGATCTTCTTGGCCTGGGCGTAGTTTTCCGAGTCGTACGCCTGACGGGCGAGCTGCATCCGGTTCTCGGCCTCCGCGTGGCGCCGCGCTTCCTCGACGCGGCCGGCCAGCGCGTTCTCGGCCATCTGGGCGTAGAGCCGCGCCTGCTCGTTGTTGGGGCTGCGCAGCAGAACCTTGCGGAAGAGCGCCAGGCTCTGCTCGTACTTCCCTTCGTTCAAGAGCTTCTTGCCCTGCTCGAGGTATTGCCGGCGCTCGCGCGTCTGGGTCTCGAGGGCCGCGTTGTCCGGGGCGGTGGGGCGCGAGGAGAGGGAGGCTCGCGCCGCGAGGATGACCGAGATGAGGAGGACCACGCCCCCGATGGCGGCGGCCACGGTCCAGAACCAGCGCGGGTTGATCTCGCGCCGCGAGAGCTGCCGCCATTCCCGGATCCGCTCGGGCCAGGCTGGGCTCTTGGGGCGCGGCGGGGCGGCGTAGACCGGCGCCGGCCGGGGGCCGGACCTGGGGGTCGTCTCCGAGGAGGGCGGCCCCAGAGGAGACTCGAGCGGTTCCCCGGTCGCCTCGGGGGCCATCGCCGCGATCTCCGCCAGCGGCGTCCGGAATCGGTTCGTCGAGACGTCGGCATCGCCGAGCAGCGCGTCGGTACCCATCGCGGCCGCCGGCGGAACCTCCCCGGCGGAGTCATCGACCGGGACCGGGGCCGTCGGCATCTCGCCTCGCCGCCGGGAGGCGGAGGAGGGCTCCGCATGCGTCTCGGCGTCGCGGGGAGGCATCACCTGGGAAGAGCCAGCGGGGGTCTCCCCCTCGCCGAGGAGCTGCTCGAGGTTGGCGAGCTTCATCGTCGGCAGATTCTCCGCCGCCGACACGAGCGTGCCGAGGTCCTGGAGCGCGCGCTGTTCCTCGAGATGCGCGCGGAGCTGATGCAGCGCGAGGGCGAAGTCCTTCCCGCGCTGGTATCGGTTCCAGGGGTCCTTGGCCATCGCGCGGGCGACGATCGGGTTGAACTCGGGAGGCACGGCCGCGGAGAGCGCCGCGGGGGGAGTGAAGTCCTCGTGCACGATCTTGTAGGAGATCGCCGTCAGGTTTTCTCCCTGAAAGGGCTTGCGGTTCGTCAGGAGCTCGTAGAGCACGACGCCGAGGGAGAAGATGTCGCTGCGACCGTCCACGGGCGCGCCCGAGACCTGTTCCGGCGACATGTAATTCGGCGTGCCGAGAAACTGGCCCGTCGTCGTCAGGTTGGACGAGGCGATCTTCGCGATGCCGAAGTCAGTGATCTTCACCTTGCTGTCGGTCGTGATGATGATGTTGGCGGGCTTGATGTCGCGGTGGATGATCCCCTTCCGGTGCGCGTAGTCGAGCGCCTCGGCGACCTGGGCGATCATCTCGGCGATCTGGTCGTAGGTGAACTTCGTCTTCTCCGACAGGAGCGTCTTGAGGTTCTTCCCCTCGATGTACTCCATGGCGATGAAGGACGTCTGCGTGTCGGAGTCCTCGCCGATGTCGTGGATCGTGACGATGTTGGAATGCGAGAGGATTCCGGCCGTCTGGGCCTCGCGGATGAACCGCTCGCGGAACTCCCGGGATTCCGAGTCGTCCTCCGTGACGGTGCTCACGCGGATTGTCTTGATCGCGACCATTCGGCCGATGACGGGGTCCTTGGCGAGGTAGACCACGCCCATGGCTCCCTTACCGAGCTCGTTTAAGACCTCGTAGCGGCCGAGCTTGCTCAGGCGGGCGCTGGCGACGCTTCTCTCGGCCACGGCTGGAGGACGCGGACCCTCAAAACGACAAAAGTTCCCTGCTCTGTGGGCATCAACGGTCCTGCGATTCTAGACCCCCCTCCCGGAGCGGTCAATGACGGCGGCCTCCACGAGCCGCAGGACGGCCCTCCGAGCGCCGGCAGTATGCTGCCCCGATGCGCGAGGACGCGTCTCCTGCGTTGCGGGAATTCTCGATACACCACCTCCGGCGGGGAGTCCAGCCGGAACCCCGCGTCGATTCGGTGACTGTCGAGGAGCCGCTGGAGATCCGGGTCGGCCGGGAGACGCTCGCCGTGACGATGCGGACACCCGGGCACGACGGCGAGCTGGCGGCAGGATTTCTCTCCGCGGAAGGGCTCGCGCGGCGCCCGGAGGACATCCTGCGGATGGAGCATTGCCGCGACACGGTGTCCCCGGAAGAGGAGGGCAACGTCCTTCTCGTCCACCTGCGGGAGCCGGTCGCTCTCGACCGTGCCCGCCGCCTGCACTGGACGAGCTCCTCCTGCGGACTGTGCGGGAAGGGCTCGATCGAGGCGGTCATGCGGCGGTTCCCTCCGGTCACATCGCGCATGCGCATCGATCCCCTCGTTCTCTCCGGCCTCCCCGAACGTCTGAAGCCCGGGCAGACGACCTTCGAGCAGACGGGCGGGCTGCACGCCGCCGGTGTCTTCGACGGGCGCGGCGAGCCGCTCGCCATCCGCGAGGATGTGGGGCGGCACAACGCGGTGGACAAAGCGATCGGCCGGCTTCTCCTCGACGGCCGCTTGCCGCTCGGCGAAGCGATCCTCTTCGTGTCGGGTCGGGCGTCTTTCGAGATCGTCCAGAAGGCGGTCGCCGCCGGGATCCCCGCGGTCGCCGCCGTCTCCGCCCCGTCCTCGCTCGCCGTGGAGCTCGCCCGCGAGTCGCGCGTGCTGCTCGCCGGTTTCGCGCGGGGCGGAGCCTTCAACCTGTACTCGGGGGAGGACCGCGTCGCTCCGCGCGCCGCCGCTCGATGAGCGCCGGGATGACCCATCCGAGCATCACGCCGGCCAGGACGAGGAGGCCTACCGCGATCAGGAATGCGGCGCCGATGGTGAGGCAGGAGAGGAAGGTCATGGCCGCGGCCTCCTGAATATAATCCGCGGCCATGAAAGTCCTCTCGGCCCCGCAACTGCGAAACGTGGCCGTCGTCGGCCACAACACCGTCGGAAAGACCACCCTGGTGGCTTCCCTGCTCCATACGGCCGGTGCCGTCACGCGGGCCGGCCGGATCGAGGAAGGGACCTGCCCGACCGACTTCGACGGCGAAGAGCTCGAGCGCAAGATCTCGATCAACCTGGCCTGCGCCCACGCGGTCCACCGGGACACGCGGATCAACTTCATCGACGCGCCCGGATACGGGATCTTCGCGCCGGAAGCCCGCGCCGCCGTCGCGGCGGCCGACGCCGTCCTGATCGTCCTCGACGCGGTCTCCGGCGTGGAGGTTCAGACGGAGAAGGTCTGGAAGTTCGCGCAGGAGTTCGAGCGCCCCGTCATCTTCGTCGTCAACCGGATGGACCGGGAGCGGGCCTCTTTCGACCGCGCCGTCGAGAGCCTCCAGAAAAAGTTCGGGCGCGGCGTCGTCGCCCTGCAGGTGCCGATCGGAGAGGAGAAGGGCTTCCGTGGAACAGTCGACCTCGTGCGGATGGAAGCGCATCTCCTGGAGGGGGGCAAGCGGACGGATGGGCCCATCCCGGCGGAGCTGGCCGAGCGAGCCCGGGCGGAGCACGAGAAGCTCGTCGAGATGGTCGCGGAAGGCGAAGACGAGCTGATGGAGAAGTTTTTCGCACAAGGGACGCTCGAAGCGTCGGACATCGTCCCCGGTCTGAAGAAAGAGGTCGCGGCCCGCAAGATCTTCCCGGTGCTCTGCGCGAGCTCCTCGCTCGGCATCGGGGCCGTGAGGGTGCTCGACGCCAGCGTCGCCCTGTTCCCTTCCCCCGAAGGAGGCGTGATCGACGGGGCCGGGAAGGACGGCAAGCCGGTGCGGGTCTTCACGAACGAGAAGGACCACGCGGTGGCGCAGGTCTTCAAGACGATGTCGGATCCCTTCGCTGGACGGATCTCCTACCTGCGGATCCGGTCGGGACACTTCCAGTCCGACGGCAGCTACTGGAACGCGTCTCGCGGCGTGCCCGAGCGCTTCTCGGGCCTCTTCCTGCCCCAGGGCAAGGAGCACGTCAATGTCCCGGAAGCGCGCGCGGGCGACGTCGTGGCCGTCGCGAAGCTGAAAGAGACCGCAACGGGTGACACGCTCTCGACGAAAGACCATCCCGTCGTCCTTCCCAGGCTGAGCGTGCCGGAAGCCTCGATCGCGTACGCCATCGAGCCCAAGGCCAAGGGGGACGAGGACAAGATCTCGACCGCGCTGCACAAGCTCATCGAGGAGGATCCCTCGCTCCACTTCCAGCGAGACGAGGAGACCAAGGAGTTCCACCTCGCCGGCGCCTCCCAGCTCCACGTCGAGATCGCCGTTTCGCGGCTGAAGAAGCGGTACGGCGTCGAGGTCATCCTCCATCCGCCCAAGGTTCCGTACCGGGAGACGATCACGCGCAAGGCGGAGGCCCACGGCCGGCACAAGAAGCAGACGGGCGGCCACGGCCAGTTCGCCGACTGCAAGATCAAGGTCGAGCCCCTCCCTCGCCGCGCGGACTTCGAGTTCGTGGACGACATCTACGGAGGCTCGATCCCGCGCAACTTCATCCCGGCCGTCGAGAAAGGCATCCAGGAGGTCCGCCGCAAGGGCTTTCTGGCGGGATATCCCATGGTCGACTTCCGCGTCATCCTGTTCGACGGCCAGTACCACGACGTAGACTCTTCCGAGCTCGCCTTCAAGCTGGCGGGAGCGCTCGCATACAAGGACGCGATGGAGAAGGCGAAGCCGACGCTGCTGGAGCCGATCATGACGGTCGAGGTCGTCGCTCCCAACGAGTACATGGGCGACCTCATGGGAGACCTCTCCTCCCGCCGCGGAAAGGTCGAAGGGATGGAGACCCGGGACGAGGACACCGCGATCCGGGCGCAGGTCCCGATGTCGGAGATGCTGACTTACGGAGCCCAGCTTCGCTCGATCACGCAGGGGCGCGGATCGTTCCACCTGGAGTTCTCGCACTACTCCGAGGTGCCCCACTCGATCCAGGACAAGATCATCGCCCAGGCCAAGGGGGACAAGGGGGCGGCGGAAGCCGGTTAGGCCGGCGAGCGTTCGTGCGACGTGCGGAGCCCCGTCACCGGCGCTCCACGATCCAGATGTCCGCCTCGGAACGCGCCGCGCCGTAGTAGATCGTCCGGTTGTCGGGGCTGATCGCGAAGGTTTCGTTCGTCGAGGGCCCGGGCAGGCGCACGTCCACGACGGTGCGCTTGCGCGTCACGGTGTCGAGGACGACGAGCTCCGAGCCGTTCTTCGTGAAATACACGACGCGGCGGCTGTCGGCCAGCCACTTCACGCCGTAGGTTTGATCTGCGGTGACGATAGCCGTCGTCATCGTGGAGAGGTCGTATACCCCGACGCCCGCCGGGCGGCCGCTTTCCGACATGACGTATCCCGCGAGGCGCGACCCGTCCCGCGACCACGCTGTCACCATGAGCTCCTTGCCCTCCGCCGCCGTGCCCGACAGTTCTGTGGGCGGCCCGCCCGGGCTCGATGCGAGGGGGGCCGAGTACACGACACCATTCGTCCCGCCCGAAAAGATGACCGTGTCCCCCTTCGGCGAGAGCTGTGGATACAACGCGCCCAACGCCGCGCCCGTGACCTTGCGCAGACCGCCGCCGTCCACCCCGATGGTCCACACGGCCCAGTTGCCGTCGCGGTTCGAATAGAAGACGAGCGAGCGGCCGTCAGGGGTAAACATCGGCGCGCGGTCCCGCGGCGGGTCATCCGTGACGCGCCGCATGCTCCCGTCCGGCGAGCCGATGAAGATGTCCTCCTGGCGCTCTCCGAAGCTCATATACGCGATCTGCTTTCCATCGGCCGACACGTCGCTGGGAATCCGGATGCTGTTGCGGGTGTCGAGCACGAACGGCGCGCCGGCGCGTCCCGTTTCCGGGTCGAAGGGGATCGCGACCGGATTGATCGAGGCGACGCGGGACCGGAAGGCCAGGCGCTTTCCATCCTTCGAGAATTTCGGCAGCCCGGCGGAAGCCTGTACCCCCGCCGTCACCGGCTCGGACGCCCCCCGCGGGTTCCCGCTCGATGGGTCCACCCCGATCCGGCAGAGATTCATCGCGCCGCCGCGGTCGCTGGAGAAGTAGATGAACCGGCCGTCCGGCGACCAGGCGGGTGACCAGTCGATGGCGGGGTCCTGCGTGACCGGAACGCGCATGCCGCCGGCCGCCGCAACGGTGTAGATGTCGCGCTGCCCTCCGGTATTGCTCCAATACACGAGGCGCTCGCCCGAGGGAGACCAGGACGGCTGCGCCGCGTCGCCCTCGACGATCTTGCGGGGAGAGCCGCCGCCGGCATCCACGACGTACAACGTGCTGTCCCCCTGGCGGCCCGCCGGGTCGAGGATCTCCTCGGTCGAGAACGCGATCCGCTCGCCGTCGGGCGACCACGCCGGGTCGAAACCCAGATCGGTGAGGCGCCGCACGGACTCTCCCGTGGCGCCCGACACGAAGATGCCGCCCGCATCGTCGGACTCGTGGAACGCGAGCAGCGATCCGTCGGGCGAGAAGGCCGGTCCTCCCTCATCGCGCTGCGGATCATTGACGATCGGCGTGGCATTGCGTCCCCCGACCCGCTGGGCGTAGATGTCCCAGCTCCCGTTGACGCGGGCCGAGTAGGCGACGGTGCTGCCATCGGGCGACAGGGCCGGGGAGGTCTCCTCGCCGGCCGCCTCGGTGATCCGCGTGAAGGAATCGAACGACGCTTCCGGGCTCTGCGGAGGGACGCGGAGAACCCACGAAGCCGCGGCCGCGAGCAGCGCCAGCGCCGCGACCGTCCACGGCAGCCACGTCCGGGGCGACGGGCGAGTGGCCGGTGGAGCGAATGCGTCCATGGCGGCCGACGGGCTCGACACGCTGAAGGAGTTCTCGAGCGCGAACGCGAGGTCGTTGGCCGACTGGAACCGGAGATCGGGCGTCTTCTCGAGACAGCGCCTCACGATGCGGTCGAGGCCCGGGGATATGGACAGGCGCGCGGTATCCAGGTCCGGAGGATCCCGGGTGAGGATCGCGGTCATCGTGTCCGCGGCGGTTTCCCCCTTGAACGCGCGCTCTCCGCTGAGCATCTCGTGGAGAACGGCCCCGAACGCGAAGATGTCGGCCCGATGATCGATCGGCAGGCCGCGCACCTGCTCCGGCGCCATGTAGCCGGTCGTCCCGAGCACCGTGCCGGTGTTGGTCGCGACGCTCGCCCCCCGCGTCCCCTCGGATTCCGTCTGGTCGAGCGACTTGGCGAGGCCGAAGTCGAGGATCTTGACCTGGTCGTCGCGCGTGATCATCACGTTCTCGGGCTTGAGGTCGCGATGCACGATGCCGCGAGCATGCGCGGCAGCGATTCCCCGGGCGATCTGGAGGGCGTAGCCGACCGCGCGCCGCGGGGAGAGCGCCCCGCCGCCCAGGCGGGCCCGTAGCGTCTCCCCGTCCACCAGCTCCGTGACGACGAACGCCGTGCTCCCCTCCTGCGCGAATCCGAAGATGGAGAGGATGTTCGGGTGGGACAGCTTCGCGACGGCGAGCGCCTCCCGCTCGAACCGCGCGAGCGCGCCGGGATCCGTCGCGAGTTGCGGCGAGAGGACCTTGATGGCCACCTCGCGGTCGAGACGCGAATCGCGGGCGCGGTAGACCTCGCCCATCCCGCCCGCCCCGATCGGGCTCACGATCTTGTATTCCCCGAGGCTGGAGCCGGCGGTCAGCGTCACCGGGCGAGATGATAGGCGATGCCCGCCCGAGCGCGCGGGCGATCCGGAATCTAGAGGAGCGCGCCGGCCTCTTCGTCGAGCATCCAGAGCACCGACAGGGCGCGGACCCGGGCCGCCGGCAGACGCCGGTAGCCCCGCTCCTTCTTCAAGATCCGCGCGACGACTTGCGCCTTCTCGGATCCCGAGACGAGGAACAGCACGCGCCGCGCGGCGTTGATCGCCGGGTAGGTCAGCGTGAGCCTCCATTCCTGGAGCTTCGGCACCCAGTTGGCGACGGCGGCCCGGCGGTTCTCCGCGAGGGCCCGGGTCTCCGGAAAGAGCGATGCCGTGTGGCCGTCGCTCCCCAGGCCCAACAGGATCAGGTCGAGAACGGGCCGCCCCGCGGCGAACTGCTTGGCCAGCACGTCGCGGTAGAGGTGGGCCGCCCGGCCCGGCTCGATCTCCCCCCGCATCCGAAAGACCTGGGCCGGAGGGATTCGCAGGGGCGCGAGCAAAGTCTCGCGCGCCATCCGGTAGTTGGAACGCGCGCTGCGGGGGGGCACGCACCGCTCATCTCCCCAGAAGAAGAGGGTCCTCTTCCAGGGGAGCTCCTCCCGGAAGGGACTCCTCGCGAGCCGCTCGTGGAGGGCCCCGGGCGTGGATCCTCCGGACAGCGCGATGCAGAACCGGCCGCGGTCCGCGACCGCTTCCGAAGCGGCGTCCGCGATCTCCCGCGCGGCCGCCTCCGCCAGTTCCGCCGGCCCGGGCAGGACGCGGGTCTGGAACTCCGGCGGCGCTTCGGCGGGAAGCCGGCGCCTCATCGGGCGACGCCGCTCACAGGGTCCGCCAGCGCCTCCCTTCCTTCTGGAGGAACTGGTCCGCCGTCTCCGGGCCGAGCGTCCCGGCGGCGTAGTTGGGGAACCCCGGCGCCGGCCGGTCGTCCCAGGCGTCGAGGATGGGCGCGGCGACGCGCCAGGAGTGCTCGACCTCGTCCCCCCGGATGAAAAGGGTCTGGTCGCCGTGGGTGATGTCGAGGAGCAGCCGCCCGTAGCCTCCCTCGATCCCGGCGCCGAGCTTGGAATAGGGAAAGTCCATGTAGACGGACTGGATCTCCATCGTCTTGCCGGGGATCTTGGCCTCGAACTTCAACGACACCCCCTCGTCCGGCTGGATGCGCAGGCGCAGGACGTTGGGATTCAGCATGCCCGCGGCCTCGCCGAAAAGCGGGTGCGGGACGCGCTTGAACTCGATCGCGATTTCGGAGACCCGCTCCGCCATCCGCTTTCCGGACCGGATGTAGAAGGGAACCCCCGCCCACCGCCAGTTGTCGATCGCGAACCGGACCGCCGCGTAGGTCGGCGTGTTCGACTGGGGGTCCACCTTGGGCTCTTCCCGGTAGCCCGGCACCTTCTTGCCGCCGACGACTCCCGGGCCGTACTGGCCGCGCACGGCCCAGTCGTCGATCGCGTCCGCGGGGATCGGATGGATGGACTGGAGAACTTTCACCTTCTCCGCTCGCACCGCGTCTGCCTCGAAGGCGACGGGCGGCTCCATGGCCGTCAGACAGAGCAGCTGGAGGAGGTGGTTCTGGAACATGTCGCGCACGACGCCGGCCTCCTCGTAGTACCCGGCGCGGTGTCCCACCCCGATCGACTCGGCGACGGCGATCTGGACGTGGTCGATGTATCGGTGATTCCAGAGGGGCTCGAAGATGCCGTTGGCGAAGCGCAGGACGAAGATGTTCTGGACGGTCTCCTTCCCGAGGTAGTGGTCGATGCGATAGATCTGGTTTTCGCGGAAGACCTCTCCGACGGCTTCGTTGAGCTCTCGCCCCGAATCCAGGTCGAAGCCGAACGGCTTCTCCATCACGACGCGCGTCCAGCCGTTCTCGGGCCTGGAGAGCTTTTCCTTCCCGAGCAGCGCCACGATGGTCGGCGCGACCTCGGGGGGCGTCGCCAGGTAGAAGATGCGGTTCTCGTGCTTGTTCGAGCGTTTGCGCTCGATGGCGTCCACGGCGGCTTTCAACTTCTTGTAGAGGGCGGGATCGGCGAAGTCGCCGGCGATGTACTGGATGATACGGGGCAGCTCCCCCGGCCTGCCCTGGATGGCGGGGGTGAACTCGCGCGCGCCCTCCATGAGGTACGCCCGGAACTCCTCGTCGCTCATCGGGGAGCGCGCCGCGCCGATGATCGCGAAATCCGTCGAGATCGCCCCGTCGCGGGAGAGGCTCGCGATGGCGGGCGCCAGGAGGCGCCGCGTCAGATCGCCGGAGGCGCCGAAGATGACGAGCGTGCAGGGCGGGCGGATCTCCTCCTCGCTCCGGAACTTGGCGGCGGTCTCCGGCTCCTCCTCGAGAACCGCCGCACCGCCGGTCGTCCGCGGCGTCACCGGCTCTTCACCGCGTGACCGCCGAACTGGTTGCGCAGCGCGGCGATCACCTTGGCCGAGAAGGAATCGGTCTGGCGGGACACGAAACGCGCGAAGAGCGAGTCGGCCATCACCGGAACGGGGACGCCCCGGTCGACCGCCTCGTGGATCGTCCAGCGGCCCATCCCGGAGTCCTCGACGTACCCCTCGATCGAGGCGAGCTTCGGGTCCTCCCGCAGCGCGAGCACGAGGAGATCGAGGAGCCAGGACCGCACGACGGCGCCGCGCGTCCAGAGCTCCGCGATGCGCCGGAGGTCGAGCCCGTACTCGGAGACCTGGAGCAGCTCGAAACCCTCGCCATAGGACTGGAGCATCGCGTACTCGATCGCGTTGTGGACCATCTTGACGTAATGCCCGGCCCCCGCCGGGCCGATGTGCGCGTAGCCTTCGGGAGGCGCCAGCGTCCGGAAGACCGGCTCGACACGGTCGAAATCGCGGGCCTCGCCTCCGATCATCAGGCAGTAGCCCTCCTTGAGGCCCCAGACCCCGCCGGAGGTGCCGGAATCGAGAAAGCCGATGCCGTCGGCGGCGAGCTCCCGAGCGCGCCGTTCCGAATCGGAGAACCGCGAGTTTCCGCCGTCGACGACGACGTCGCCGGGAGCGAGCCGGGAGCGCAGCTCCCGGATCGTCTCCTCGACGGGGCGGCCGACGGGGATCATGAGCCAGACCACGCGCGGCGCTTCGAGCTTTCCGACGAGCTCCTCGAGGCTCCCCGCGCCGATCGCTCCGCGGCCGACCGCCTCCCGGACCGACTCGGCGCTGCGCGCGTACGCGACGACCTGGTGGCCCCCTTCGAGAAGCCGTTCGGTCATGTTGCCTCCCATGCGCCCCAGCCCGACCATGCCGATCTTCATGCTTTGCTCCTGGAGGTCGCCGGGCGCGTCGACGCGCCCAGGCAGCGGCCAAACAGGTCTTCCAGGGCGCCGAGACCTTCCCGGAGATCCTCGGGGAGCGAGACGCCGTGCGCCCGCCTCCCGCGGGAGCGCAGAGCGGTCAGGTCGCCGGCGGCCTGGGCGGCGAGGACGTCCCCGAATCCGTACGGCTTGCCCGGTACCGGCACCTGACCCTCGGTTTCGGCGGTGATCTGCAGGAACACGCCCGTATCGGGGCCCCCCTTGTGGAACTGACCGGTGGAATGCAGGAACCGGGGGCCGAAACCGGCCGTCGTCGCGACGCGCCGCGCGTCCCGGACCCTCTCGCGGAGCCGCGTCAGGGCATCCTCGTTCTCCCGCGTGGAGGGGATGAAGGCCGTGATGGCGAAGTAGTCCCCGGGCCGGATCGATTCGAGGAGGCGCCTCAGGTCCGCTTCGCTCGCCGCGGGCGGCTCGGGCGGGACATTCCCTCCCGAGAGGATCTCGTTGGTGCGGTCCTTCGCTTCCTGGACGTTGGGCTGGTCGAACGGGTTGATGCCGAGCGCCGCCCCGGCGATCGCGGTCGCAAACTCCCAGCGAAACATCTCCGCACCGAGGTCGAGCGCATCGGCTACGGCAAAGGAGGCGGAAGGCTGCCCGCCGCGCTCGAGGAGATCGAGCGGGCTGCTCCCCGATGCGTCTTCCCGGCCTTCGATCCGGACGAAGAACCGATCATCCCCGTAAAGCTCCGGGGAACCGAGCGGCTCGCCCTCCACCGGAAGAATCCCCTTGCCTTCCTTCCCCGTGCTCTCGGCGATGAGCTGCTCCGCCCACAAACCGAACCGATCGACCGGGGCGCCCACGGAAAAGGTCAGCTTGTCGCGCCCCCCTTTGGCCAGTGCGGCCATCGCCGCACCGAGCGTGAGGCCGGGGTTGCCGGGCGCTTCCTCGCGACAGCGCGCCGCCATGAACCGGGCGCGCCGGAGCAGCTCCGCCATGTCCAGGCCGAGGAAAGCGGCGGGCACGATCCCGAAGTTCGAGAGCGCCGAATACCGGCCGCCGATCCGCGGGTCGCCGGCGAAGATCCGGCGGACACGACGGCGGCGTGCCTCATGCTCCAGCGGCGACCCGGGGTCCGTGACGACCAGGAAGCGATCCCCCGCGTCGGCGCCGAGGACCGCCTCCGCCCGGGCGAAGAAATAGTCGAAGAGGATGTTGGGCTCGAGCGTCGAGCCCGACTTGGAGGAGACGAGGTAGAGGGTGGTCTCCGGATCGCAGCGGCGGTCCGCCTCGCGCACCATCGAGGGGTGGGTCGAGTCGAGGACTTGGACCGCCGGGTAGTCCGGAAGCGGCGGAAACGAGGACGCAAAGACGAGCGGGGCGAGGCTGGACCCTCCCATGCCGAGCACCAGCAGGCGCTCGGTCCCGGGCCGCATCTCCTCCACGAGGCGCTCGAGACCCGGCAGCTCCTCGGTCTGGCGCTCGGGGATCGTGAGCCAGCCGAGAGCGTTCTCGATCGAGCGCCGGTCTTCGGCCCCGCTCTTCCAGAGCGACGCGTCCCCCTCCCAGAGGCGCGCCACGGCCCGCTCGCGCAAGAGACGGTCGATCGTGTCGCGGTGATCCGGCTCGGCCGGGCCGAGACGGAAGATCAGGCGACCCTCATCGCCTTCTCCTTCTCCTCCAGCGCCCCGATGAGCGACCGGAAGGAATCGGAGAACTTTCGGACCCCTTCCTCCTCGAGCTCCCGGTAGACCTGCTTCTCGTCCACGCCGACCTCCTCGAGCTGGCGGAACGCCGCGTGCGCCGCTTCGAGGTCATCGCCGATGCGCACTTTCGGGTCGCCGCTGCGCCGGTACTCCTCGAAGGTGTCCGGCGGCATCGTGTCCACCGTGTCGGGGCCGATCAAGGCCTCCACGTAGTAGAGGGGCGGGTAGGCGGGGTCTTTCGTCGACGTGGAAGCCCAGAGCGGCCGCTGGAGCCGCGCCCCCTTGCCCCGCAGGGCGTCGAAACGGCTGCCGCCGAAGACCTCCCGGAAAGCCTGGTATGCGATGCGCGCGTTGGCCGTCGCGACCTTGCCGCGAAGCTGTCTCGCCAGATCGCGCCGGCGAGTGTCCTTCGCTTCCTTCGCGATCGAGTCGAGCTTCGCGTCGATGTTCGTGTCCACGCGGCTGACGAAGAAGCTCGCGACGGAGCGGACCGAGTCGAGGGGTTCCCCCGCTCGGGCGCGTTCCTCCATGGCGGACAGGTAGGCCTCCATGACCTCCCGGTGCCGCTCGACGGAGAAGAGCAGGGTGATGTTGATGTTGATGCCCTCCGCCAGACAGCGCCGGATCGCGGGAACGCCCTCGCGGGTGCCCGGGATCTTGACCATCACGTTGGGACGGGCGCACGCCTTCCAGAGGTGCCGGGCCTCGGCGATCGAGGCTTCCGTGTCCAGCGCGACCCCGGGGGACACTTCGATGGAGACGAACCCGTCCGCGCCGCGGCTCTCTTCGTACACGGGTCGGAAAAGGTCCGCGGCCCGCTGCACGTCGGTCACGGCGAGCCGCTCGAAGATCGCGGGCCCCTCCAGCCCTTCGCGGGAGGCGGTCTTCATGTCTTCGTCATACAGGTCGGTCTCGGCGATCCCCTTCTGGAAGATCGTCGGGTTGGACGTCATGCCGCGCAAGCCGTCCTCCTCGATCAAGCGGCGCAGCTCGCCGCCCGCGTAGAGATCCCGGCGGATGTAGTCGTACCAAACGCTCTGTCCGAGCTCGCAGAGCCTCTTGAGTGGGTTGGTCATCGTTCCTCCTTGGTTTAACTCGTTCGGTCGAAGACGCCGCGGCGGGCGTCTTCTTCGATCGCGCTCACTTTCCCGAGCCTCCGGACGTGCCGCGCCGCGCCCGAAAACCGCGCGGCGACGAAGGCGCGCAACACCTCCGCCGCGAGCGCTGGCCCGATGACTCGGGCGCCCAGGCAGATTACGTTCATGTCGTCGTCCTCGACCCCCTGCCGCGCGGAGAAGACGTCGTGGCAAAGCGCCGCCCGCGCTCCCGGGACCTTGCTCGCCGCCACGGACGCGCCGACGCCGCTCCCGCAGATGACGACCCCACGGTCGCAGCGTCCCGAGACGACCGCTTCGGCGACCGCGCGGGCGTAGTCGGGGTAATCCACCGGATCGGTCGAGTCGGTTCCGAGATCCTCGACGGAATGCCCGAGGGAGGAGAGCAGAGCGAGCGTCTCCGCCTTCAGGGGAAAGCCGGCGTGGTCGCATCCGATCGCGAGGCGCATGCGCTCAGTCTCCCGCGTTCACGAGGGCCCGGGCTCTCTCGACGACGTTCTCCACGTTGAAGCCGAGCTTCTTTAGCACCACCTCGCCGGGAGCCGAAGCGCCGAATCGGTCGACGCCGATGACCGCGCCGCGGTCGCCGACCCATCGCTCCCAGCCGAGCATGCTGCCCGCCTCGATCGCGAGCCGGGCCCGGACGCCGGGAGGGAGGACCTCCTTCCGGTAGTTTTCCGATTGCGCCTGAAAGAGTTCCCAGGACGGCATCGAGACGACGCGGGTCGGGATTCCCTCGCTCTCGAGGCGCTCCCGCGCCTCCAGGGCCAGGGAGAGCTCCGATCCCGTGGCGATGAGGATGAGGCGCGGCGCCGATCCCGACGACTCCGCGAGGACGTACGCTCCGCGGGAGACCCCCGACGCCGGCGCGAGCTTCTCCCGATCGAGCACCGGCAGGTTCTGGCGCGACAGGACGAGACCCACCGGACCGCTCCGGTGGAGCATGGCGGCGCGCCACGCTTCCGCCGCTTCGTTCGCGTCGCCCGGGCGGATGACCGTCATGTGGGGCATCGCCCGCAGGGACATGAGGTGCTCGACGGGTTGATGCGTCGGGCCGTCCTCTCCGAGGCCGATCGAGTCGTGCGTCCAGACGAAGATGACCGGAAGCGAGCTCAGCGCCGCCAGGCGCACGGAGGGCCGCATGTAATCGGAGAAGCAGAAGAAGGTCGCGTGGAACGGGCGCACTCCCCCGTGATACGCCATCCCGTTGGAGATGCCGGCCATGGCGTGCTCCCGCACGCCGAAGTGCACGTTGCGTCCGGCGCCGCTCTTTCCGTCGAAGTCCCCGCCGCCCTTGACCGTCGTCTTGGTCGAGCCGCCCAGGTCGGCGTCTCCGCCGAAGAGGGCCGGCACGCGCGCGGCGATGGCGTTCAAGGCCTTGCCGGCCGCCGAGCGCGTGGCGTCCTTCTCCCCCGCCTTCCACGTCGGCAGGTCGGAATCCCAGCCCTCGGGAAGCTCTCCGGCGAGCCCCTGCTTCCACTCGCGTCCCTCATCCGGAAACTCGCGCGCGTAGGCCTCGAGGTTGCGCTCCCATTTCCCCTGGCCTTCGATGCCCCGAGCGACCGCCGCGCGGAAGTGCTCGAGCGCCTCCTGCGGGACGAAGAACGGCTCCTCCCACTCCCAGCCGAGAGCCTTCTTCGTGCGCGCCACCTCTTCGGGCCCGAGCGGCGAGCCATGGGCCTCGGCCGTTCCCGCCTTGTTGGGCGACCCGTACCCCAGGGTCGTGCGCACGATGAGGATGCTCGGGCGCCCGGTCTCGCCGTTGGCCGCCGCCAGCGCCGCGTCGATCGCGTCCAAGTCCGTGTTGCCGTTATCCACGTGCTGGACGTGCCACCCGTAGGACTCGAACCGCTTGCCCACGTCTTCGGAGAAGTGCATCGCCAGCGGGCCGTCCAGGGTCACCTGGTTCGCGTCGTAGAGCATCGTCAGCTTCGCCAGCTTCAGATGCCCGGCCAGGGAGCACGCCTCGCTGGCGATCCCCTCCATGAGGTCACCATCGGAGGCGAGGACATAGGTCCGATGGTTCACGATCTCCCGCCCCGGCCGATTGAAGCGCTGCGCCAGGACGCGCTCGGCCATCGCCATGCCGACCGCGTTGGCCACCCCCTGGCCGAGGGGGCCGGTCGTGGCTTCGACGCCCGGCGTGGCGAAGGTCTCCGGGTGCCCGGGGGTCTTGCTCTCCCACTGGCGGAAGCTCTTCAGGTCCTCCAACGTCAGGTCGTAGCCCGTCAGGTAGAGCAGGCAGTAGAGGAGCATGCACCCGTGCCCCGCCGAGAGAACGAACCGGTCGCGGTCCGGCCACTTGGGGTCCCGCGGGTTGTGCTTGAGGTGGCGCTGCCACAGGACATAGGCCATGGGAGCGGCGCCCAGAGGCAGGCCGGGGTGCCCGGAATCCGCCTTCTGCACGGCGTCGATGGCGAGGGTGCGGATGGTGTCCACGCAGAGCTCGTCGATGGATTTGCGGACCGTGCTCAAGAGCGATACCCCCTCATGGCGTTCCTCGGGCAGGCCGGCAAGCCCAGGCAGGGCGGACGGCCCCAAGCGAGCTCCCCGCCGCCGTCCCGGTCGGAGATGCATCTTATTACGCGGGAAATGGAGGGCCGGATTCTCGCGGCGGCGCAGCCCGTTCTGCGCGGCCCTCCGATCTGCGAGAGAATCCGCCGCGAGAAGATCCCGGTGGAAGAAAAGGATGCCGTCGCTGCGGAAAGGCGCAGCCCGCTCGAGTGGTCGGCGGAAGAGCTCGCCGACACGGCGCGGACGCGTTCGCTGGAGTGGCTGGAGACAGATGGCCTCGGCGGTTTCGCCTGCGGCACGGTTTCCGGCGCGCGCACCCGCAAGTACCACGGCTGGTACGTTCCCGCGATCCCTCCGCCGCGCCGGCGGTGGGCTCTCGTCGCCGGGTGCGAGGAGCTGGTCACGGCGCAGGGGGAGACGACGGGCATCTCGACGCAAATCTACAGGGACACCGTTTATCCGCGCGGCGAAGAGAACCTGACCGGATTCCGTCTTGACCCGTTCCCGACGTGGACTCACGCGACGGAGCGGTTCACCGTCGAACGGACGCTGGCTCTCGTGCGCGACCGCTCCGTGACCGTCGTGCGGTACGCCAACCGCGGGTCGCAGGAGATCGGTCTGCGCGTGCGCCCCCTGCTCGCCTTCCGCGGGTCCCACGCGCTCCAGAGAGAGACCGCGGAGCTCGACGCGGCGCTCGAAGTGCGCGGCGAGATGTCGTGGGTCCGGCCGCTCCCCTACCTCCCGAGGCTCTACCTCCGCGCCGTGGGAGGGCGCACCGAGGCCGCACCGACCTGGTACCGGGCTTTCCGTTACCCCGTCGAGGTCGACCGCGGATACGACGCCGAGGAGGACCTCTGGAGCCCCCTCGAGTGGACGTGGACCCTCGCGCCGGACGCCGAAGTCTGGGCGCTTTTCTCTCTCGAAGAGGTCGCAGGCGAGCCGGTGCACCTCGTGGAGGCCGAGCGGCGCCGGCGCGAGATCTTCGCCGTGACCGGCGATGCGCTCTTCGACGAGCTCGCCCGGCGCGCGGATGCCTTCCTGGTCGAAGGCGACCACCGCGACGGCGCGATCCTCGCGGGCTATCCCTGGTTCGCCGACTGGGGCCGCGACACGATGATCGCCGCTCCCGGTCTCGCTCTCGCCGCGGGCCGCTACGGTCCGGTGGCGCGGGTGCTCAACACCTCCGCCGCGATGCGGCGAGACGGGCTGATCCCCAACCGCTTCGCCGACGAGGAAGGCGAGCCGGAGTACGGCACGATCGACGCTCCCCTCTGGTTCATTCTGGCGATCGAATGGTTCGGACGCGCGCGCCGCAATCCGAGCCGGCCCTCCCCGCTGCTCGGCACGGTGCGTTCCATCCTGGCTGCCTACCGGCAGGGGACCCGGTACGGGATCGGGGTCGGGTCGGACGGCCTGCTCGCGGGCGGCCACCCCGACATGGCGCTGACGTGGATGGACGCCGTGGTCGACGGGATCCCCGTCACGCCGCGGCACGGCCGACCCGTGGAGGTCAACGCGCTCTGGCACGCGGCTTTGAAGGCGGCGGCGCGGCTCGAACGCCTCGCGGGGGAGAACGGGCGGGCGCGGGAGCTCGAAGGCGAAGCCTGGCACGTCGCGCGCCGCTTCAACGAGCTCTTCTGGTTCGCCGAAAAGGAGTACCTCTACGACGTCACCGAGCCGGACGGGGGGGCGGACTCGAGCCTCCGGCCGAACCAGATCCTCGCCGTCTCTCTGACCGACGACCTGCTCCCGCCCCACCGCGCACGAGCGGTCTACTGGACGGTCCGCCGGCGGCTGCTGACTCCGTACGGGTTGCGGACATTGGACTCGCGCGACTCGCGGTACCGCGGTCGGTGCGAGGGGCCGCAGCGGGAACGGGACCTGGCCTATCACCAGGGGACCGTCTGGCCCTGGCTGATGGGCTCCTTCGCCGACGCGCACTTTCGCATCTTCGGGCGCACCGCGGACTCCCGCCGCACGATGCGCGCCTGGCTGGCACCGCTGCGCGCCCACGTCCGGGCCGCCGGAGTCGGGTTCGTCTCGGAGATCTTCGACGGAGACCCCCCGCACGCGCCCCGCGGCTGTTTCGCCCAGGCCTGGAGCGTGGC
>JBHENW010000139.1:0-30471 GCA_046261875.1 Thermoanaerobaculia bacterium
GTACGAGATCACCGCCGATCCGGAATCGATCGGCATCGCGCTCGGAACCGGCTCGGCCGGCGCGGGGGCGCTGACCGAGTTCCTTCGCGTCCTCCTGCTGGAATCGCCCGAGGCGGCGCCGCCCTTCCATTTCCCCAACACGGTCGCCAATGCGCCCGCCTCGCAGGTCTCCATCGAGCTGAAGCTCTACGGTCCCAACGTGACGATCACGCAGAAGGACCCGTCGGCTTTGAACGCGCTCCTCTTCGCCTCCCTGGCCCTCTCCTCGGGGCGCGCGCGGGCCATGCTCGTGGGCGGCGTGGACGAATGGAACCCGGTCTATGCGATGGGGTTCGACAAAGTCGGGGCGCTGCGCGGCGAGCGGCGCGCATCGGGGATCGTCCAGGGCGAAGGGGCGTTCGCCGTGCTCGTAGAGACCGAGGAGGGCGCGCGGGAACGCGGCGCGCGCCCGCTGGCCCGCGTGGCCGGTCTCGGCGTGTCGGGTGTGCCGAGCGAGCCCTATCGCTTCGCGCCCGATCCGGACGCGATCGAGCGGGCGATCCGCGCGGCGCTGACCGGCGCCGCCGCGCAACCCCGGGACATCGCGCTCTGGCTCCCTTCCCGCAACGGCGTTGCCGAGATGGACGAGGCGGAAGCGGTGGTCATGCGGCGTCTCTTCGGAGGAGAACCGCCACGGGAAATCTCCGTCAAGGACGCCGTCGGCGAGATGGCCGCGGCCGGCGGCGGCCAGATCGTCGCCGCGTCCCGGGCGATCGCGGACGGCAACGGCGGGCCCTTTCCGCCGCACGCGAAGCCCCGGCGCGCCCTGATCAATTCCTTCGGCGCCGGCGGCAACTTCCTCTCCGCGGTCCTCGAGTCCGCCCCGTGAGCGCCCGCGTCCCGGCGCCTCCCCTCCGGGGCTTCTCCGTCGAGATTCCCGTGCGGTTCGCCGAGTGCGATTCCTACGGAGTCGTCTGGCACGGCCACTACGCTCTCTACCTCGAGTGTGTCCGAGAGGCGCTCACGGCCCGCTTTGGATTCACCGCGACGACGGCCCTCGGACTCGGGTACCGCGTCCCGGTGACGCGGATGGAAGTCCGCTACCGGCTGCCGATCCGCGCGGACACGACCATCCGTGCGATCGCGCGCCTGCGCCCGCCCGAGGTCGCCCTCTTCGTGATCGACTACGAGCTGCGGGACGACGGCGGCCAACTGCTCGCGAGCGCCCTCACGGAGCAGGTCGTTTTGAACGCGCAGGGGGAGCTCCTCGTGACGCTGCCCGGGGATTTGAAGAAGATGGCGGGAGAGATCCTCAGGTTCCAGGATCGCCCGGAAACGCTCCCGCTATAATCTCCCGCTTCGAAACCGCGATTCCAGCCGGAGAAAACGATCGTGAACAACCGACGGGACGAAGACCCGCATGCGGCCGCCGCGCGCCGACGCCGTTCTTACGGTTTCCTGGCGCGCTTCATCGGCCTCCTCGTCGTTTTCTATCTGATCGTTGCCTGGAACCCGGTCAACGACCACGTCATCGTCCCCTTCACCGCCGGCATCGCGGCGGTCTCCGGCGAGGTCCTCAAAGCGATCGGGGAACCGGTCACGGTCGCGGGCACGGAGATCCGCTCCCAGGGATTTTCCGTCAACATCGAGAACGGTTGCAACGGCGTGGAGACCGCGCTCCTGTTCGGCTCCGCCGTGCTCGCGTTTCCCGCTCCGTGGTCGCGCCGGCTCGTCGGCCTGCTGCTCGGGTTCCTCGCGATCCAGGCGATCAACCTGGTGCGCGTCGTGACCCTTTTCTGGGTGGGACTCCATCGGCCCGCTCTGTTTCACTCCTCCCACACGGTCCTCTGGCAGTCGGCGATCGTCCTCTTCGGGGTCGTGATGTTCCTTCTCTGGGCGGCCCGTCAGACGCGCGGGGAGAAGGCGCTCGTGAGCCATGAGTCGTGATCCATGGGCGATGACCGTGAACCCAAGGCGGCCTTGACGTCGGCCCGCTGACATGCTCGACCGGCGCGCCGTGCTCCGGGTCTTCATCGGCTTTATCCTCGCGATCGTCTTCTGGTCGGCGTTCTCGAAGCCCTACGAGCGGGTCGTGGCGCGCTCGGCGGAGCTGGTTCTCCGCGCCTTCGAGCGGCCCGCCGTTACGCGGCTGGAAGCGGTGAGCCCCGGGTTCCGGATCGAGCGCCGGGATTTCCCGCCGGGCTCCCCGCGCCCGGTGCTCCCGGCCGCCGACCTCCACTTCAATTTCGTGCTCCTGGTCAGCCTCTTCGCCCTCGATCCGCGGCCCTGGGAGAGCCAGCGCGTCGCGCGTCTGCTCGTGGCGGTCGCCCTGCTTTTCGTCGTTCACGTCGCCGCGCTCGCGATCCAGGTCCAGTCGGTCTACGCGACGGCGCTGGGACCCTGGAGCGCGGCGCGGTACGGCGCCGTGGCGCGCAATTTCTGGGGCGGCGCGTTTCACTTCTACCAGGTGGCGGGACGGTTCGCCGCCCCCTTCGCGATCTGGTGGCCGCTGCGGCGAACGGAGCGGACCGAGGAGAAAGACGTGTCACGCGCGCCGGTGCGGCGGCGAAAGAAACGCCGGAGACAATAGCTCGTCAGCCCGCATCCGGGCGAAACCGCGAGGCGGTGCCGCGGGCAGCTCCGGAGCGAGCGGGAGCGACGGCTTACAGTCGTCGCCTCGGTTCGCGGCGCGAGGAGTCTCCGCCCTCGGAGGAGCCTCGCGCCGCGGGAGCGGAAGCGAGCAATGGAGCAGCCGAGCGGCGAGCCCGCATCCGGGCGAAACCGCGAGGCGGTGCCGCAGGCAACTCCGGAGCGAGCGGGAGCGACGGCTTAGCGCGTAGCGCGGCGGTTGCGGCGAAGGTAACGGTAGTCGGGGATCCCGTACTCCTTGAGCTTCGCGATCAGGGATCCGCGCGAGATGTTGAGCGACTGGGCTCCGCGGCTCTGATTTCCCTGGGCCCGCCGCATGGCCCGGTCGATGACCTCGCGCTCGACCGTCTCGACGATCTTCTTGAGGTCATCGGTCTGCCTCAGCACGGTCTCGGCGACCGAAGGCTCCGGCGTCTGAGGCGCCGCCTCGGTCCGCACCGCGGGCTCCGCCTCCTCCCGCATCGACCGCGCCGCGAAGGCGAGGTCCGCCAGGGCGACGAGCTCCTCGAGAAACAGCACGGCCCGCGCGGCGAGCCTCGGGGTTTCGCGAACGAGGATTCCCACGGAGCCGAAGCGTCCGCCGGGTTCCGCGACGAGCGTCAGGACCCCCGCCACGCTCTCGGAGCGCGCGACCGCCTCTCCTCCGCGGACCTCCTCTAGCAGTCGCGGTGGGACGGCGGGGCTTTCGCGGAAAGTGGAGGCGAGCGGACGGAAGCCGGCGGGGCCCATCTCGCCCACGGCCCACTCGGCAGGGGGCAGCTCGCGGTCGAGGAAATCCGTCAGGTCCATCGCGAGCTCCTCCGCACTCCCCCCGGCCTGGCAGAGGCGATAGGCGGCGAGGCGCAGCTCGCGGTATTCGACTTCGGTGGCGGGAAGAGGGGACGCCGTGACCTCGACGACCCGGGGCGGCTGTTGGTTGAGCAGGGGCATCGAAGCGCTCGGGCTGGCGGAAAGAACCGTGATCGTCGCTTCCCCGATGCGGATCCGGTCCCCCGGCGAGATGAGGATCGGGCCGCCCTCGCAGGCCCGTCCATTCACGTTGACTGCGTCCACGCCCTTGTACAGGTCCATGTGGTAGACGCCTTCCCGGTTGGAGATGCGCACGTGGCGACCGGCGACACCGCGGGCCCGCACGACGACCTCGTTGCCGGAGGAGGCACCAACGGTAACGGCCCCGCCGTCCACCCGGTGCACCTCCGCGCCCCCCACCCGCTTCCTGACTTCCAGGCCCAGCATGACTTCCTTTCTCGTCGCGGCCCGCCTGCCAGGCTTCCCACCAGCCAGCCCGGCGCCGCGGCGGAAGGAACTCTCTCTGAACCCTCTGGCCCTACGTCGTTAGCCGAAATTCTCCTCGGGTGCCCGATCCTCGCCTCGGCTGAAGACTCGTGTTCGACTTTTTCTTTGTTTCTTAGTAGCTCTTGTGTAGCTCTCGAAGACGCGGTCAGGAAACCGTGTGCACCAGCGACCCGAGTGTCGAAAGACTGCTCGCTCTCACAATTTACACCGTCGGTACGAGGAAGCTATCACAAAGTTTGCGCAATGGCCGGACGGCGCCCGCGTACCCGGCCGCACTCAGAAGCTCTCCGACGTTATGCTGTGAAGTCATAACCCGTCTCCGTCTCCGCCTGCTTTTCAAAGCGAGAAAACCGCCCTCAGGAGACCTCCCGCGGATCGGTCGCCCTTCTCAGCCGGACGCCCGCGCGGCCGAGGGGCCGTCTGCACAAAGCCTCACGGCGCCATGTTCGAGCACGGTGTAGAGGGTTCAGTTCAGAGTGCCACGATGAACAGCAAGTCGCCCCGCGTCGCGGCATGGGAGGACATCCGGCGCCGGTCTCCCGCGCGTGGCGAGGAGGATCGTCGCGACGACGGCTATGGCGGGACCGGCCACCTTCTGAGGCCCAAGCCAGTCTCCGAACCGGGCGCGGGCGAAGGCCATCGCAGCCGGCGAGTTTCCGACCCCACGGCTTTAGTGGCGAAGAGATCCCCCAGGACCGACGAAGCCGGGAGCACGCCGCTCACCGCGCAAACCCTCACCCTCATTCCGACTACATCTTGGGGGCTTGCTGCCGGTTCCCCCAAGATTTTGTGGAAGCCGACCGGCGCTTCTGGTAAATTATTGTCCCATAGGATGTTGAGGCTCGACCGCGTCGAGATATCGGGATTCAAATCCTTTTACGAAAAGGTGGATCTCTCTTTCCCCGGGGAAGTTACGGCCGTCGTCGGTCCCAACGGGTGCGGAAAATCCAACATCTGCGACGCAGTGGCCTGGGCGCTGGGAGAGCAGAGCGCGCGCATCCTGCGCGGCGAGCGGATGGACGACGTCATCTTCAATGGTTCGGCACGCCGGCGGCCGGTCGGGATGGCCGAGGTCGTTCTCACGCTGTCTCCGCGCGGGGGTAACGGGAACGGCAACGGGAACGGGAACGGCGATTCCCCGAGCGAGCCGCTCCGGATCGGCCGCCGCGTTTACCGCGAAGGGCACGGCGAGTATTTCCTCAACGACAAGCAGGTTCGTCTCAAAGACATCCAGGATCGGCTCTCAGGAACCGGCCTGGGGGTCCGCGCCTACTCGGTCATCGAGCAGGGCCGCATGGATCAGGTGCTCTCAACGAAACCGCAGGACCGCCGGCGCCTGATCGAGGAAGCCGCCGGCGTGACCCGATACCGTCTCAAGAAACGTCTCGCGGAGACGAAGCTCGAGGAGACGCGAGGCAACCTCCTCCGGCTCTCCGACATCATCTCGGAGATCGAACGCAACTGCGCCTCGCTCAAACGGCAGGCGTCGCGCGCGGCGCGTTACAAGGAGCAGTCCGAGGCCCTTCGCGAACGGCGCGGCGCGCTCGCACGCGTCCGTCACGAACGCCTTCGACGGGGCCGCGAGGAGGCGCAGCGGAACCTCGTCGGGCGCCGCGCGGAGGAGGCGGAAGCGGCGGCCGCGCTCGCGCGGGCGGAAGCGGGGCTCGTCGCGGCCCGCCTGGCGGCCACGGAGGCCGCGGAGGCGCACAACCGCCTGCGTGAAGAGGTCGCCGCCCTGGACGCTGAAATCGGGCGCGATGACACGCTGCTCGAGGCGACACGGCGCGCCGCGGCGGATCTCGCCGCTCGCCGCGAGGGGCTCGAACGCGACGCCGCGGAAGCCGCCGCGCAGTACCAACGCACCGGCGGAGAGCTTGCCGAGCTCGAAGAGCGCCTCCGGAGCGCCGTGGCCGAAGCCCGGGCGCGCTCGGCCGCGCGGGAGGACGCCGACCGGCGAGCGACGGCCGCCGCGTTGGAATTCGCGCGGCTCGAAGCGGAGCTCGAGTCGCTGCGCGCCGAAGCGCTGTCGGCGACGAGCGACCGGGTGGCGGCAGCGAACGGACGCCACGCCATGGAGGTCGAAGCTTCCCGATCCGAAGCGTCGCTCGCGAGACTGCTCGGGGAGCTCGGGCGTCTCGACCGCGACCTGGCCCAGCGGGAGGAGGAGGTCGCCGGCGCCGAAGGACAGCGCGATCGCCTCGCCGCGCGGGCCGGGGACGCGCGCCGGCGGTTGGAGGAGGCGGAAACGGACGCGGCGGGTTTCGAGGCCGCGATTCGGGCGGCCGAGGCGCGGGGGGACGAAGCGCGCGACGCGCTCGGCCGCTTCGTTCACCGCCTCGCGGCGCTCGCCGAGCTGGCGCGCCGCGAGGAGGACCATGCGGAAGAGAGCCGGCGCGCGCTCGCTTCCGTCGGAGGCCCCGATCGCGGGGCGCTCTCGGAGCGGCTCCGCCCTCTGCCCGGCTGGGAGGAAGCCGTGGACCAGCTCCTCGGGGAAGACCTCCGCGCTCTTTTCGCGGGCGGGGAAACGGTCTCACGCCTCGCCGCCCACGCTCCGGCGGCAGGGGTCCGCTTGGTGCGCACGGACTGGTCGGGAACCCCCGCGCGCACGCCGGTCGGGGGCGCCCTGGGCGGTTGGGAAGTGGCGCTCGCGGATTACGCGAGTCTTTCTCCCGCCGAGCAGGCCGCTCTTCCCCCGGTCACCTTCGTGGAAAATCTCCCGCTCGCGCTCGCGCTTTCGGTCCGTCATCCCGCCGCACTTTTCGCCACCCCCCGGGGAGAAGCCGTGCGCGGCTCCCTCGTCCGGCTGGCCCACGTTCAGCCGGCGGCCTCCGGCGTCTTCGCGATGGCCCGCGAGCGCCGCGCGCTCGAAGGGCGCGGCGAAGAAGCGCGGGAGACGCTGGCGCAGTGCGAGCAGGAGATCGAGCGGCTCCGCGACGCGCGACGGCAGCGAGAGGAGGCCTACGCGCAGGCGCGTGAGGAAGCGCACCGCGAGGAGTCCTCGCTCTCTTCGATCCACGCGAGAGTCGAGGAGCGCCGGATCGAGCTCGACCGCACGCGGCGCGAACGGGCGACCCTGGCCGCGGAGCTCGAAGCGCTCGGGGAGCAGGCCGCCGCCATCCAGCGATCGCGCGATGCCCTGGGCGCCGACGAACGACTCCATGCCGCGCGGGAGGAATCCGCGCGGCAGCGGGTCGATGCGCTCGCCGCGCGGTTGCCCGAGCTGCGCTCGCTCGCCATGTCCGCGGCCGAGGAGCTCGCTCACCGGCGGACGGAGGCCGAAGTCGCGGCTGAGCGGCGCCGTTCCCTCGAGCAGGCTCGCGAGAAGCTCCTCGAGGCGCGTGGCGCCGTCGAGCATCGGACAGCCGAGGCCGCCGAGCAGCGGCGTCAACTCGCCGCCCGCGCCGAAGAGATCGCCCGGGAGGAATCGGACGCCCGCGCGCGCCGGTTCGCGAATCTCCGGCAGCACGAGGAGAGCGCCGCGCGGCTGGAGGTCACCGGGCCGGCGGCGGCAGACGCGACGGAGCGCGTGGAGGCCGCGGAGACGGCGACCCGCGAGCGGCGGGCCGCGCTCGACACGGTGCGTGAAGGACGCTTCGGCTCGGAAATGGCGGAGACGCGCCTCCAGGCCGACCTGGACCACCTGGTTGCCCAAGCCCGCGAGGAGTTCGGGGTGTCTCCTTCGGAGCTGCCCGCGCCGGCCGAGGACACGGATGAAGCGCTCGCCCGGCTCGAGTCGGAAGCCGCGGAGCTCGCCGCCTCGATCGAGAGGATCGGTCCGGTCAACGTGCTCGCCTACGAGGAGCACCGGGAAGAGGCGGCCCGGCTCTCGTTTCTGACGACGCAGCGGGACGACCTGCTCCGATCGATCGCCGAGCTGCAGGAATCGATCCGCAAGATCAACGCGACTTCTTCGCAGCGCTTCGCGGAGGCGTTCGCGGCGATCAACGAGAACTTCAAGGAAATGTTCGCGCGCCTCTTCCAGGGGGGCACGGCGGAGATGCGCCTGCTCGACGAAAACGACCTGCTCGAATCGGGAGTCGAGATCTCGGCGCAGCCGCCGGGCAAACGCAATCAGTCGATCCTGCTCCTCTCCGGGGGCGAGAAGGCCCTCACCGCGATCGCGCTGCTCATGGCGATCTTCCGCTACAAGCCCTCCCCCTTCTGCATACTCGACGAGGTGGACGCGCCCCTGGACGAGGCCAACATCGACCGGTTCACGCGCCTCCTGCGGGACATGACCGAGGAGACGCAGTTCATCGCGATCACCCACAACAAGCGGACCATGGAGACCGCCGACGTGATGTACGGCGTCACGATGGAGGAGCCCGGCTGCTCGAAGATCGTCTCGGTCAAGTTCGACTGACGCCTCCGAAATACGTTTTCCGGTCCCCCTGTTGCTACGATCTACTCCGATGCGCCGCGCCCTCCTGCGCTCAATTCTCGGAACGCTCCTCCTGGTCCTCCTGGTCGGGATCGAGGCCGGTGCGTCGCCCGCCCCCGGCTCGCCGGAGCGCGGGCCGGGAGCCCGCCGGCCGGTCCGTCCGTCCGCCTGCGGCTGCGCCCACGCGTGCGGCGCCGTTTCTTATCAGGGCTGCGGGTGCGGCTCGATCTCCTGTTTCCCGGGGGGCGACCGCCTCCGGAACCTGGCCTCGGACCCCGTCTCCGCGCAGCTCCTGAGCGCCCGGGCGGAGCCGGCACGGTGCGTGGACGGGATGGCAGCCGGGACCTTTCCGTGCCGCGGCGTGGACCTGCAGAGCCATGTCCCGCTCGAGGCAATGCGGGCCGGCGCCGCGTCGGGCAGCAGCCTGTGGGGTTTCGTGGACCTCGACGACGGACGCGAGTACGCCGTGTTCGGCTTGAACAACGGAACGGCCGTCGTGGACGTCACCGAACCGGCTTCTCCGCGGGTCGTCGGGTCGATCGGCGGCCCCACCTCCATCTGGCGCGAGGTGAAGGTCTATCAGGTCTTCAACCCGGGAGAGCGCCGCTACAACGCGTACGCCTACGTCGTCAGCGAAGCGACGACGGCGGGCCTCCAGATCCTGGACCTTTCGGAGCTCCCGCGGGAAGTCACCCTCGCCGCGACCTACCGCCTCTTCGACACCGCGCACACCGTTTTCATGGCCAACGTCGATCCGGCCACCGGCGCATTCGATGGATCGCCTGCGGCCCCCGTCCTCTACGTCCAGGGGCCCAAGATCGCCGGCATCGTCGCCCTCGACGTAGCGAACCCGGTCGCCCCGGTCCATCTCGGAAGTTTTTCGACCTCCTACGGGCACGACATCTGGGCCGGCGTGGTGACGGGCCCGCGCGCGGAAGCGTGCCGTCGCCACGATCCCTGCGAGATCGTCGTCAACTGGGCCGGCGACGCGATCCGCGTCGTGGACTGGACGCAGAAGGCGCTGCCCGAGACGATCGCGGAGCTGCGCTATCCCGACCTCGGCTACGCGCACTCCGGCTGGATTACCGCGGACGGGCTGCACCTGCTCTCGATGGACGAGCAGGACGAGCGGATCACCGGGGCCAACTCGCTCGTGCGCGTGATCGACATCGCGGACCTGCGCAACCCGCGCGTCGTCGGCGGCTGGCAGGGCGCCACGCGCGCCATCGAGCACAACGGCTACACGCGGGGCGACAAGTACTACGTCGCCCATTACGAGCGGGGGCTCACGGTCCTCGACATCTCCGACCCGCGCAACCCCAGGGAACACGCGTTCTTCGATACCTACCCGCCGAGCGACGCACCCGTGTTTCACGGCGCCTGGGGCACGTACCCCTACCTCCGGAGCGGGAACATCCTGATCTCCAACATCGACGGAGCGGGCGGCCTCTTCGTGCTGAAGGAATCCGCGGGCCCCGGGCTCTCCCCCGGACCCAACCCGAGGGCTCCCATCGTCCCCGTTCCCAACCCGGGCCGGCGCCCGCGCAGCTCTCCTCGCGTTGACGCTTCCTCCTCGATTCCGTAAGATCCGCCTCTTCCGACAGGCGGCCGGACACGCCGCTGCGGCTCCTCAGCCGACGTAGCTCAGTCGGTAGAGCAGCGGTTTCGTAAACCGCAGGTCACCGGTTCAAGTCCGGTCGTCGGCTCCACAATTTCCTCCAGTCCCGGCCGGCACGATCCTTGAAATGATTTGGCCGCCCGGGTCGTCGCGGGTCTTCGCCACTTGAAATCCGGCTGACAAGGAACGGGTGACCGGCGTGATTCTCAGGAACTCCCGAGGGGCCGTCCTTTCCGCGATCGTCGCCGCGGCCCTGTCGAGCTCCGCCTGTTTCGACTACTTCCCCGACGAGCCGGAGACCCGCGACACCCCGACCCCCCTTCCCACCCAGTCTCCGACCCCCCCGGGCGGCCCCCCGCCTACCCCCACGGAGACCGCTCCGGCCGGCGCGACGGCGACGCCCACGGCGACCGTCGGCCCGAGCATCACGCCCACTCTGCCGCCCGGAGTGCCCACGCACACGGCGACGGCGACGGCCACGGTCACCAGAACACCCAGCCCCAGCCCCACGGGGGGAGCGCCGACGGCGACGCCGGGTCAGCCCGCCACGATCACGCCGCTGAACACCGCCACGGCGACCCCGACCGCCACCGCGACTTCGACTTCGACACCGACGGAGACCCGCACCCCGACGATCACCCCGACGTTCACGGCGAGCTCCACGGGCACGGTCTCGCCGACCTTCACCGCGACGATCACCCCGACCCCGTCCCGCACCCCGACTTTCACCTCGACACCGACCCGCACGCTAACGAGTACCGCGACCTCCTCGCCGACGCGGAGCGCAACCGCGACGGCCACGCAGTCCCCGACGCGTACGCCGACCTCACTTCCGCCCACGGTCACCCCGACCGGGACATCGACCCCGACTCCGCTGCCCTCTACGGCGACCCCGACCACCACCGCCACCGTCCCGCCCACGGCGACCGGGACCCCGACCCCGACACCCTCGCTGACGCCCAGCCTCACCCCGACCTCGATCATTCCGACGGTTACGCTCACGATGTCCATCCCGACGGTGACTGTGACTCTCCCCCTTTCCACGCCGACGCCGACCCCGACGCCGCCATAGTTCGCGGCCTGCCGGAGCCTCACGGTTTGCCCCGGCGCGACTTTCCGAGATAATCCCCCCGCTTTCACATGGACCTGACCACGCGGGAAGACGGGCGCGTCACGATTCTCACCGTCAACGGTGACCTGGTCATCGGTGAGCCGGAAGCCGCCTTCAAAAAAACCGTCACGCGTCTTCTCGAAGAAGGCCGCGTCCACATCCTCGTGGATCTCTCCAAGGTCGCGTTCCTGGATAGCTCCGGGCTGGGCGCCCTCGTCCGGGCCCTGACGAACTCCCAGAAAGAGGGGGGCCAGACCAAGCTGCTCCACGCCGGTCCGCAGATTCGCAAATTGCTGGAGATGACGCGTCTGGATTCGGTGTTCGAGATCCACGAGGACATCGAGACCGCGGTCTCGAGCTTCTAGAGAGCGCGGGGTGAAGGAGGGCCGTATCCCGGCGCGGTGAGCGCCGGTAGTCGGCAGCCAGGCAGGAGGCGATGCCCGAGGGAGGTCGTTCGGCAGAGCTCGCGGCCGGCGCGCAAGCCACTGCGCTCGCGGAGCTGGCCCTCTGCGAGAACCTGGCGCAGACCTCGGGCTGGGCCGCGAAGTGGAGCGCCGAGGTGGCGGGGGCCGACGCCGCGCTGCTCTGGGCGCCCGACACCGTCCACCCGCTCTTCCTGTGCATCGGCGCCCACGGAGCGGGAACCGGCAAGGCCCTGCGCCGCGCGGTCGGCCGCTCCGAGGGCATCGTCCGGGCGCTCATCCGCGACCGCCGGCCGATTACCCTCGACCGCGCGGCCATGGACGCCGCCGCGGGGGATCCCTGGCTCCAGGCGCTTCCGCCGGACCTGAACGCCTGCCTCGCGATCCCGCTCGAAGCCGAGGGCGTCGTCGTCGGGCTCCTCGCGTTGCTCTTCCGCGAGCCCCCGGCTGCCGAGACGGCGCTCGGACGCCTCGACGGATTCCTGAAGCACGCTGTCCCCGCCCTCGCCCGCGCTCTGCGCTCCGAGCGCAAGACCGTCGGCATGCTCCACGCCATCGAACGGCTCACGAACCTCTACGACCTCTCCAAGGCGTTCGGCTCGACGATCGATTTGCGGGAGCTCGATGCGCTGATCGCCCGAAAGGCGGCGGACCTCGCCGCCGCCGAGACCGCCTCGCTCTGGCTCCTGGCCGAAGACGAGGTGCGCCTCGCGGCAACGGCGCACAACGAGAACTACGACGTCGAGAACGCGCCGCCGTCCGTGGGGGGCCCGATCGTGGGAGATCTCGTCGCCGACCGGGAGACGGTCATCCGAGCAAAGGTTCCCGCAGAGGATCCGCTCCGGTCCGAGAACCCGTCTTACGAGCTGCGCAACGTCATGGCGATCCCCCTGATCGAGGAAGACGCCCCCGTCGGCGCGCTCGTCCTCGCGAACAAGCGCGGGCGGCATCCCGAGTTCTCGCCGGAAGACGCCGAGCTGCTCACCGACCTCGGGCGCCAGGCGGTGCGGGCTCTGCGGGTCGCGCGGCAGCACGAAGCCGAGAAAAAGGTCGAAGAGCTCGACGCGCTCCTGGCGGTCTCCCGCGAGATCACGGCGACGCTCGACCTCGACAAGGTCATGCGCACGATCGTCAACGCGACGGCGGCGCTGATCCGTTACGACCGCTGCGCGATCGCGGTGCAGGACCGCGGCCGACTGCGCGTGGGGGCGGTCTCCGGCGTGATGGAGCTCGACCGCAAGAAACCCGACATCCGGAGCAGCGAGGAGTTGCTCCAGTGGGTCTTCCTCAGCGGCACGGACGTTGCCGTCACGGAGGAGGAGGACGGCCGCCTCGTCGCCGACCGGCCCGAGACCGAAGAGAAATTCCGCGCCTTCTTCCAGGAGCGCGGCCTGAAGTCTTTTTACGGGGTGCTGCTCAAAGACGAGGAGGGCAAGCTCGGAGTCCTAGGGTTCGAGAGCAAAGAGCCGATCGTTTTCGACGCCGAGACCCGAGATCTGCTTCAGATCCTGGTCAACCAGGCAACGGTCGCCGTGCGCAACGCGCAGCTCTACCGTCAGGTCCCGCTCGTCGGGTTCTGGAAGCCCCTGATGGAAAAGCGGCGTAAGCTGCTCGACATCCCGAAGCAGCGGCGCCTGGCGTGGGCGGCGGCGGCCGCCGTGCTGTTCGTCGTCCTCTTCCTCGTCCCGTGGCGCTTCCGCATCGGCGGTCCCACCCGGATCCTCCCGGCCCGTCGCGCCGCCGTGACCGCGGGAGTCGGCGGCATCGTGGGCGCCGTGCACCGGCGGGAAGGAGAAGTCGTCCAGGCCAACGACGTCATCGCCACGTTGAAGGACGAGGAATACGAAGCGGCGCTGGCGAACGCGCTCGCCGACCACCAGATCGCGGAGGCGGAGGTAGCGCGGTACCGGGAGGCCGGCGACGCCACGGCGATGTTCGCCGTCCAGAACCGCCGCGACGAGATCGCCGCGCGCGTGGCTCTCGCCCGGGAAGAGATGAACCGGACGCGCCTCGGGGCGCCGGCGGCCGGGGTCATCCTGACTCCGCGGCTTCAGGAGCGGGTCGGCCAGAGCGTCGAGCGGGGGGCCGAGTTCGCCGTCGTGGGGGACGTCGGGGCCGTCACCGCCGAAGTCGCCATCCCCGAGCAGGACGCGACGTACGTCCGGGTCGGCGCGCCGGTCGCCCTCAAGCTCAACCCGCTTCCGACGCGGACCTTCCATGCGACCGTCTCCCGCGTCGGCGCGCGCATCCGCGAGGAAGGCGACGACCGCTACCTCATCGCGGAAGTCCACGTGGACAATGCCGACGGCGCGCTGAAAGCCGGCATGGTCGGGCGGGGAAAGATCCGAGCCGGGAACCGGAGCATCGCCGTTCTCATCCTGCGCCGCCCCGCGCGGTGGATTTACAACAAGCTCTGGCCTCTCTTCCCTTGAGCGCCCCTTCCCCGCCCCGGCGCTACCTCGCCGCGACAACCGACACCGCCCAGGCCATCGCCACCCGGCACGGGGGGGGCGACCGGCCGCACTTCCGCCCGGACGCGATTGCGCGCCGCCAGGTGCAGATGGGGGAAGTCCGGTGGATGGTCAAGAACACGGAGACAATGAAGTTCTACGTCTTCGAGGACCACGAGTGGCGGCTCATCGAGCTCTTCGACGGAACCCGCACGCGCCCGGAGATCGTGGAGGAGTACAACGCCCGCTACTCGTTCGATCCAATCGACGTCGGCGTGATCCTCGAGTACGAGGAGATGCTCCGGAAGATCGACCTGCTCGAGCAGTCCGCCGCCGAACGCAGCCTGACGCTGCTCCACAAGTTCAAGACCGCCCGCCAGCGTGCGGCGGAGGAGAAGGCGGAAGGGTTCAACATCTTCTTCCTCCTCTTCAAGGTGATGGACCCCGAGCGGTTCCTGGAGCGGACGGTCAAGTACGTCCGCTGGATCTGGACCCCGCCGGTCGTGATCGCATGGTCTATCGCCGTCGCCTGGACGGCGGCGGTCTTCATCCTCAACTGGGAGCCGATCTTCACCGGCACCTACGAGCTGTACGCCTTCCTCCGGAAGCCGCTGATCGACGTCATCCATTTCTTTTTCATCCTGTCCTTCATCGGTTTCTTCCACGAGTTCGGCCACGCGTACGCCGTCAAGATCTACGGCGGCGGAGTCCACGACATCGGCATCGCGCTGCTCTACTTCACGCCCGCGTTCTACTGCGACACGACCGACGCCCTGCTCTTCCCGAACAAGTGGCACCGCCTCTGGGTCAACACGGCGGGAATCTACGTGGAGGGCTTCATCTGCGCCGCCGCGACGGCGCTGTGGGTCGCGTCGTATCCCGACACGCTCGTGAACGAGCTCGCCTACAAGACGATGCTCTTCACGGGGATCTCGACGATCTTCTTCAACGTCAATCCACTGATCAAGATCGACGGTTATCACGCCCTGACGAGCCTGCTCGAGATGCCCGACCTGCGGGAGGAATCTTTCAAGTACATCGGGGCTAAGTTCCAGAAGCACGTCCTGCGGCTTCCCGTGGAGATCCCGCCCACGACGCGCCGGCGGCGGCGCATCTACTGGATCTACGGCACCCTCGCGCTCGCCTACGTCGGCGTCATCATGAGCTTCATCGCCGGCGTCTTCTCCAACCTGTACCAGAAGCTCTTCCCGGACGTCGCCGTCATCCTCCTGATGCTCACTCTCTACAAGCTCTTCCGCAAGCGCGTCCGGCTCGTCACGAGGACGGCGCGCCTCTTCTACCTCGACAAGAAGGATTACCTCATGTCTCCCAAGAGCCGGAAGCACCTCGCCATCGCCGTCGCCGTCTTCCTCGCGCTCGTGCTCGTGCCCTGGTCGCGTCGGACCGTCTCGGCCGAATCGGTCCTGCGTCCGCGCCACGTGGCGACGATCGAGGCCCCTGAGGACGCTTTCGTGACTTCCGTACTCGCCCGCGAGGGCGACCCGGTGAGCCCCGGACAGGAGCTCTTCCGGCTGAGCAGCGCCGCGGCCGACTCCCGGGCGAGGCGGGACGCCGCGGCGATGGACCGCTTCGTCAAGGCGGCGGGCGCCGCGCGCGAGGCCGGATCGGCGGAGGGAGTCTTCGCGACGGAGCGGCGGGGCGCGGCGACCTCCTCCGCACTCGCGAGCGATCGGGCGCGTGCGGAGCGTCTCGCCGTCAAGAGCCCCATCTCCGGACAGGTCCTGACGCCCCGCACGGAGGATCTGGACAAGCGCTTCGTCTCCTCCGGAACGGTCCTGGCGGAGGTGGGCGACTGCCGCCAGCTCATCGCGGAGCTCCCCGTCTCCGAACGCCTGCTCGACGACCTCTACGTCGGCGCGCCGGTTCGGGCGCTCCTGCGCCAGCGGCCCCTTTCACCCGTGCGCGGCGTCGTGTCGCGGATCTCCCCGGCGACCCTGGGACAGCCGGCCACGTCGCGCGCGGGCGCGGACCCGACGCTTCCTCCCGGACGGCCCGACCGCTTCGTCGCGGTCGCCGTGTTCGAGAATCCCGGCGGAGCGCTGAAGCCGGGGTCGCTCGTCCGGGCGAAGATCTATTCGCATCGCACCCCGTATGCCGCTCGCGTCTGGCGCGTGCTCCACCGCTGGGCACAGACCGTCGTCTGGTAAAAGAAAAGCGCCCCTCGCGGGGCGCTTTCGAAAAACTGCCGGCGGGAGGCTTACTCCGCGGTGTCGTCGCCGGTGCTGCGCATGGAGCGAGCCGACTCGACCGAACGCGCCGACCGGGCGGACTCGATCGAACGGGCCGACCTCGCGGCCTCGACCGAGCGAGCGGACCTCGCGGCCTCGACCGAGCGGGCGGAACGCGCCGCTTCGACGGACCTGGCCGAGCGGGCCGCCTCGACCGAGCGCGCAGAGCGGGCCGCCTCGACCGAGCGGGCGGAACGCGCCGCTTCGACCGACCTCGCCGACCGGGCGGCTTCGACCGAACGCGCCGAGCGCGCGGCTTCGACGGACCTGGCTGACCGGGCCGATTGCACCGACCTCGCCGAGCGGGCCGAGATCGTCTTCTTGGACTCGGAAACCGCCGGGTTGCCGCCCAGGCTGCCGACCCGGATTTCGGACATCTCGCGGCCGGTGGCCGACTTGATCTTCGCCTTCTGGGCTTCCGTGAGCTTGATCTTCACTTCGTTCGCCATTTGTCGTCCCTCCTTCTGTCCGTCCTTATCGCAACGATGGAACCAACTTCGACCCGATCGTGTTCAAACCCTCAAGGCCTTGCTGCATAGGCCTTTGGGAGGGAACGGCAAGACGCACGCGAAGGCCCCCCTCCAGGAAAAGCGGAGACTTTTTCATCCAGAGTTGAAAAAGTGATCGGCTCCCGAATCCCGACTCTCGATTCAAAGCCCGTGCTTCCGGCACAGGTACTTGATCTGGTTCGGATCGAGCCCGAGCTGGCGGGCGGCGCGCGCCTTGACCCCCCCCGCCTGGGCGATGGCGTCGGCGATGATCTTCTTCTCGAACTCGGCGACGGCGCGCGCAAAGGGGAGGGCGCTCGTCTTCTCTTCGGCAGAGGGTCGGAGCACCCTCGGCAGATCGGCCTCGCTCACGTCCTCCCCCTCGGCGAAGAGCACGAGCATCTCCATGACGTGCTCGAGCTCGCGCACGTTGCCCTTCCACGCGTGCTGCTCCAACCGGGAGAGAACGGCCGGGGGCAGCCGCTTGCGGCCGCGTCTGTGCCTCGCGGCGAATTTCTCCAGGAAGTGCTTCGCCAGAAGGGGGATGTCCTCGCGCCGGTCGCGAAGCGGCGGGATCCGGATCGGGATCGTGTGGATCCGGTAGTAGAGATCCTCGCGGAAGCTGCGGTCGGCGACCCGCGCTTCCAGCTCCTCGTTGGTCGCGGAGATCAGGCGGAAGTCCACCGGGATGGTGCGGCGCCCCCCGACGCGCTCGACCTCCTTGGACTCGAGCACCCGAAGGAGCTTCGCCTGCACGGCCGCGGAGAGCGTGCCGATCTCGTCCAAGAAGATCGTGCCCCGGTGCGCCTGCTCGAAACGGCCGGGCCGCGAAGCGACGGCGCCGGTGAAGGCTCCCTTTTCGTGTCCGAAGAGCTCGGCCTCCGCGAGGGATTCCGGGAGGGCCGAGGCGTTGACGGCCACGAACGGCTCCGCGCTCCTCGGGCTCCGGGCGTGGATGGAATGCGCGACGAGCTCCTTGCCCGTTCCGCTCTCCCCCTGGAGGAGCACGGTCGCGTCGCTCGGCGCGACCTTCTGGATGTCGCGGAACAGCTTCCGCATGGGAGCGCTCTGGCCGACCAGCCGGTCGAAGGGCGCCTTCTCCTGCGCGCGCTCGCGCAGAGCGCGGTTCTCGACGATCAGCCGGCGCCGTTCGAGAGCGCGGCGCAGGATGACCCGCAGCTCCGCCGGATCCACGGGCTTCTGAAAGAAATCGAACGCGCCGAGCTGGAGCGCCTTTACCGCGGCGGACCGTTCCCCTTCCCCCGACATCATCACCACGGTGGCGTCGGGATCGCGGCCACGGACCTCTTCGAGCAACCGCAAACCTTCCTCCACCCGATGCGAGGGAGGCAGCCGCATGTCGAGGAGATAGAGGTCCGGATCCGTCGCGCAGAGCGAGCTGCCGGCGACGGCGTCCGGGGCGCTGGCGATGTCGAAGTCCTTCTTGAGCGACCAGCGGAGCTGGTCCAGCAGCGCCGGGTCGTCCTCGACGATGACGAGCCTCCCGGCGGTCACGCGGAGACGCCGGCGGCGGGGAAGGCCAGCCGGACGACCGTTCCTCCCCCCGGCTGGCTCAAGACGCGCATCGTGCCGCCGTGGTATCGGACGATCTGGGCCGCCGTGAAGAGGCCGAGGCCGACCCCATTCGGCTTGGTCGTGGCGAAGGGCTGGAAAAGGCTCTCTCGGATGAACTCCGGCGACATGCCCGAGCCGTTGTCGATGATCTCGACCACGGCCCGGCATCGCCTCCCGTTCCCGGTCGGGTAACTTCTCACCACGACCTTCCCGGCCGGAGCGGACGCCTCCACGGCGTTCTCGACGAGGCTCTGAAACGCGTCCCGCAGGTAGTAGGGATCGCCCCAGACGGGCGGCAGCGCCCCGAGGGCCGTCGAAAGCTGCGGCTGGCGCGCCGACCGCCCTCCGGATCGCCGCGGCGAGGTCTGCGCCACCTCGCGCAGGACGCCGTTCAAGTCGAGAGAGACCTTGATCAGGACGGCGTCCTCGTGAGCGGACCAGCGTCCGACGACCCGGTCGAGCCGGTCGATCGTCGAAGCGATAAGCTCCTGGACCGACTTCTTGAACTCGGGATCGCCGTAGTGCTCGTCCAGGTTGGCGAGCAGCAGCTGCAGGCGGAATCCCATGTTCTTCATGTCGTGGATGAGCACCCGGTCGAGGGTCGCGCGGAGTCTGCGGGAGCTCCGGGGACGAGGCTCGGCCACTCGCGCCCCTAGGACCGGGCGTCCGGAGAGAACCGCACCTTGACGGCGACCCCGGGACGCAGGACCGAGGAGTTCACCTTCCGCACGCGGATGAGGACCTGGAACGTGCCGCTGCCCGCCTCGACCGTGGGGCTGATGAACTGGACGTTCCCGGCGGCCTTCGCGGACGGGAAACGAACCGGGAGAATCTCGACCGGATCACCGACCCGGACGTTCAAGAGCTGGTCCTCGGGCAGGTACACGCGAGCGAGCAGGGGCTCCGACGCCGTGATCTTGAAGAGCGGGATGTTCTCGTCCTCGATGACCTTCTGGCCGATGCGGACATACCGGTCGGACACGACCCCGGCGAAAGGGGCGCGGACGATCGCGCGGTCGCGCAGCTCCCGGCTCTTGTCGTACCGGGCCAGGGCGACTTCGTAGTGGGCCTGCCTCTCGTCGAGGTCCGCGCGCGAGAGGATCTTGCCGGCGGCGAGCGCCTTCGCGCGTTCGAGCTCCGCTCGCCGGAGCTCCATCTCTTTCCGCAGCTCGCGGATGTTCAGCTCGAGCTCCCGCGCGTCGAGCGAAGCGAGGGGCTGGTTTTTCGTGACTCTCGCTCCGCGCTCCGCGTGGATGCCGACGACGATGCCCGTCATCCGGGCCGTGACCTGCACTTCCTGCTCGACCATGAGGTGCGAGGCGTACTCGCCGGAGACGGGAACGGCGTGCGCCGCGAGTGGACGCAACAGCAGGAAAAAGGCCGGAAAAAGCTCTCTTTTCACGTTGGCGGTCGGGCGGGCTGATGCTATCTTTAATCCTAACTTCATGTCGATCGCCCTGGCCGACGACACCCCCGAGACCGAACACAAGGGATCCCGGGCCAACTTCCGTTGGCGTCTGAGCGAGCCCTGGGACGAGCGGCGGCTGGCCGCGTTCCTGATGGTCAAGCATCGCCGGAGCGACTCGGACTGGACCCGCCGGCCGTCGCCATTCTTCGCCTCGCTCGGCCAATCCACCGTCGAGTGCTCGGTCCCCATCGCCAGCCAGGAGACGCTCCCGGAGCTGGAAAAAGTGCTCACGTCGGAGCTGCGCGGCATCCTGACGGGAGCGAGCCAGATGTACGACCAGATGCTCGCCGGGCAGGACTGGCGGCGCGTCACGCCTCCTTGACCAGGGGGCCCGGAGGACCGCGAGCCGTCCACCGGAGGCAGACCCCCGGCAATAGGCAGCGCCGGGTCCGCCCGGCGCTAACGTCCCCGACGAGCTTCGGCGCGATCGTGAGATCGCGGCGAAGCGGGAGCAGCAGGCGCCTGGCGAGCGCTGCATATAATCCGCCGCGAAATCGGCCGGCCACGCCCGGCTTCCGCCCCTTCCCGATGACGCGCGTGAGGAGGTAGGGATGCTCTCCGTTCCCTCGCTCCGGCTCAATCAATTCGGGGTCCGATTCTACGAAGCGCTGCTCTCCGGCGCCGACCTGCAGTCGCTGGTCGGCTTCGAGGTGCTCTCCTTCGGCCCCGAAGGCCAGACGACCCGGGGCAAGAAGAAGCCGAAGGGGCGGGTGAACTGGGAGTTCCTCGAGAAGAAGATTTCCGCGTCGGAGCACGCGTACCAGCGTCCGATCATCCAGCGGAAGATCGACGAGCTCGTCGGCTACTACCTCCAGTGCGCGGAGACCGGGACGCTCCCGGCGATCCCGGGAAGCGTGCTCCTGGTCTCCGAGAAGCGCCTCGACTTCACGCCGAGCGGCGGCCGGGGCGACTCGGGCGCCCTCAAGCTGCCCGAAGAGTCCGGGATCCTGCGCGCGCTCGACGGCCAGCACCGGCTTCTGGCGCTGCACCAGCTCGCGGAAAAGCACAACCTGAAGGATTTCCAGGTTCCGGCCGTCGTCTTCGACGCCCTGACGCCCGACCAGGTCGTCGAGCTCTTCGTGACCATCAACAGCAAGCACACGAAGTTGAACCCGTCGCACCTGATCTCGCTCTCGGGGCGGCGCCTCTACCGCGACGAGAACCTCGCCGCGGCGCACGACGTGATCCGGACGCTCAACGAGGACGACGGCTCCCCCCTCCGCGGGCTGATCAAGGTCCTCGGGATCGGCCGCGGCAGCGTGACGCAGGCTTCCCTCGCCGACGAGCTGCGGGACGTCTTCGCCGCCATCGACGCCGCCGGAGGCCGGATCGCCCGGGAGTTCCGCGAGAACGCCCGGCGCTTCTTCCTGAACTACTTCAAGGCCGCGGCCCGGGCGTTCCCCGTCGCCTTCGCGGGGCGCAAGTACTCGATCCGGAGCGCGAGCTCCCTGCGAGCCTTCATCCGCATCGTGCCGTACGTCATCGCGATGATCCGCAGCCGCGGCGGCGACGTCTGGTCCGCAGGCGAGCTCGACGCGGCGCTGCGCCCCTGGGCGGAGTCGATCGGGGACCGCCGTTTCGAGACGGAGACGGTCTGGAAGGAGAAGCTCACGGCCGGGACCCGCTCCGCCGTGGAGATCCTGGCGCGCGAGCTGAGGCAGGGCCTGAACGCCTGACGGGGGCGCGAACCGTTCGGCCGGAATTTCGTAAATAGAAGCGGAGGGGCATAGACGACGATGGGCGCATTCGGCGGGTGTCTGCTGGTCCTGGTGGCCCTCTTCCTCTTTGCGGCCATCTGGGCGATCTGGCGCTACAACAACCTCGTCTCGCTCAAGAACCAGGTCGTCAACGCCTGGAAGCAGATCGACGTCCAGCTCAAGCGCCGCCACGACCTGATCCCCAACCTCATCGCGTCCGTCAAGGGCGAGATGCAGTTCGAACAGGACACGCTCGAGAAAGTCATCCAGGCGCGCAACAGCGCGGTTGCCGCCCGGGGGGTCGCCGACACGGCGGCGCGGGAGAACGAGCTGACGCAGACTCTCTCGCGGCTTTTTGCCCTGGCGGAGAACTACCCGAACCTGAAAGCGAACGAGAGCGTGCGGACGCTGATGGAGGAGCTGACGTCCACCGAGAACAAGGTCGGCTTCGCCCGGCAGTTCTACAACGACCTGGCGACGCGCTTCAACATCGCGCAGCAGGTCTTCCCCGACAGCTTCATCGCCCAGGCATTCAAGTTCCAGCCGGTCGAGCTCTTCGAGATCACGGTCGTCGGCGAGCGCGAGGTGCCGAAGGTCGATCTGAGCGTGCTGCCGCGCTAGCGCAAGCTGCGGCTCACGGCTCACGCCCGTTGACCAACCTCTACGACCAGCAGCGGAAGAACCTCCGCCGGACCACCGGCATCCTCGTCGGGTTCGTCCTCTTCCTCGCCTTTCTCGGGGCGAGCTTCGATTTCTTCCTGTACGGTTCCGGAGCGGGGCCCGGGCTCCCGATCGCGACGATCGGAGCCCTCGTGCTCGGAGCCGGATCGGCGTGGTGGTCGCTGCACGGCGGCGACCAGGCGGTGCTCGAGTCCGCGAACGCCCGTCCTCTGCGGCTGGACGACCCCCGCGAACGGACCTTCGACAACGTCGTCGAGGAGATGGCGATCGCCGGCGGGCTGCCGAAGCCCGCGACGTACGTCGTGCCCGACGGAGACCCCAACGCCTTCGCCACGGGAACCGGCCCGCAGAAGTCCTCCGTCGCGGTGACGGCCGGGCTGCTCGAGAAGCTGAACCGAGAGGAGCTCCAGGCCGTGGTCGCCCACGAGATGGCGCACGTCAAGAACTACGACGTGCGCCTGATGACCGTCGTCGCGGCGCTCGTCGGATCCGTCCTCCTCATTTCGGACTGGGGACGGCGCGGGCTGCGATTCGGCGGGGGCCGCCGCCGTTCCGGCCGTGGAAACGTGGGTGGGGCGCTGGCGATCGCTTTCCTCGTCGTCTGGCTGCTCTCGCTCGTCCTGGCGCCGCTCATCGCGCGCCTCGTCGCGATGGCGGTGGCGCGCGAGCGCGAGTACCTCGCCGACGCATCGGGCTCGGAGCTGACGCGCAACCCCCTCGCCCTCGCTTCGGCTCTGGAGAAGATCGACGCGGCCAAGGAGCCCACGCCGTCGATCAAGCGGGGTGTCGCGCACCTCTGCATCGCGGACCCCCGGGGTCTGCACTCCTCCCGGAAAGAGGGGGCGTGGGCGGAGCTCTTCTCGACCCATCCCCCGGTGCGCAAGCGCATCGAGCTGTTGCGGCAGATGGCCTACCAGCCCGCGGGGGGACGCGCGGTCACGCCCCCAGCGCCAGTGCCACCGCCTCCCACGGCGTAGGGGCGAAGCGCACGCATTCCGCAAGCGCGCCGGCGCCGGGGCCCGACGCTTCCTCGATCGCGGTCATGGCGAGCGAGCGCCACGACTCCCCCAGAAACACGAGTGGTCGGGGCGCCGCCTGGCCTTTGGCGACCGATTCGGTGAAGAAGGCGATCTCGACGAGCGTGCCCAGTCCGCGCGGCAGAAAAATACCGGCCTGCGTCTCGCGGAGGAGCCGGTTCAGGCGCGCCGAAAGGTCCGGTTCCCGCACGGCCCGCGTCACCCAGGCGTTCGGTTCGCTCGAACCTTCGACGAGTACTCCGAGGCTGATGCCGCCTTCCTCGGCCGCCCCGCGGCACGCGGCCTCCATGACGCCGCCCCGGCCGCCGCAGACGACCGCCGCGCCCCGGCGCGCCAGCTCCCGCCCGATGACGAGCGCGCCCTCGTAGATCGGGTCGCCGGGGGCCGGGAGGCCCGATCCGAAAACGCCGACACGGAAGGCGCTATCAGTCATCAGCTATGGATCATCAGTCAAACCGGCCTATCCGCTCGCCGCGCGAGTAGTCCTCCCGAGGGGGCCGAGGGAGGAGGCTCGCGCCGCGGGAGGCGGAGCGCAGCGACGCGCAGCCGAGCAAGAGAGCCGACGTGTGAGCGAAGCGACGTTAATCGAGATCGATGTCCCGAATCGGCCGCGACGTATCCCCCTTCGTCTTCTCGAAGAGCTCGTCGAACTTGCGATTGAGAACGTCCTTCTTCGACTTCTCGGCCTCGATGGAGGCGGCGAACTTCTTTTCGCGTTCGACGTCGTGCGTCTTCATGGCTCCGATCGCATCGTCCACGGACTGGAACGTGCGCGGAGTTTTCGGGGCTTCGTGGTCGATGACCGCCTTCAGTTCGGGGTCGATCTTCAGCCGCGCGTTGCAGCAGGGGCAAAGCAGCTCGAAGTCCATGACGGGAGTTTAGCGCCCGGTCCACCCTTTCCGGCGCCGCCGCTCCCGGCGGTCCCGCCGGTCCGGCCGCCCGGCGTCTTCTCGGGGCGCCAGGAGCCGGTCCAGGCGGCGAGCCTCCCGGATCTCGGGGGCGACGGGGGGCGTGACGTCCTCGTAGAGGTCACGGGCGGCGGCGCGGGGAATGGAGCGGTCGGCGAGCCGCCGGACGACGAGGTCGCGGCGGTCCCCCCGCGCGCCCGTCAGCGAGACCTGGTCCCCGGGCCGGATCTCACGGTGCGGCTTGGCCCGCGCGCCGTTGACGTCCACCTTGCCGCCATCGCAGGCGGCCTTGGCGCGAGACCGGGTCGGGTAAACGCAGGCGACGTCCAGCCACACGTCGAGGCGCACCGAGGCGAGTCCGGGGGCCTCCGGGCCGGAGGCCCCGGTCACAGGTCGGGCTCGGGCAGCGATCCGGCGGGGCCTCCGAGCGATTCGATCTCGACGGGCGCCTCCCGCCGCCGCGAGGCCACCCAGCTCCGGAACTCCGGGGACGGGGGCGCGGGTTCCCGCGACGGACGGGCCAGGAAATAGCCCTGCGCGGCGACGACGCCGACTTCCGCGCACACGTCCAGGTCGGCCGCGCTCTCGATGCCCTCGGCGATCAGCCGGAAGGAGCTTTCGCGGGCCACGTCGCCCAGGAAGCCGAGGATCGCCCGCCGCCGCGGATCGGCTGCGATGCCTCGCGTGATCGCGCTGTCCACCTTGATCCATTCGGGGGCGAGCCCCTGGAAGTACTTGAGCGTCTCGTACCCCGAAGTCACGTCGTCGAGCGCGATGGCGACGCCGAGGTCGCGCGGCACCGTGAGCGCCGGCTTGAGCCGGTCGAGGGATTCCACCCGCTCGACTTCGACGAGGTCGAGCGCGAGCCGCGTGTACGGAAACTTCTGCCGCTCGGCTTCCTCCCCCAGGGCTTCGAGGCCGGCGCCGCCGGCGACGAGCAGCCGCGGGTTGACGTTGAGAAAGAGCAGCGAGTCGCCCGGCAGCCGGCTCGCCGCCTCGAGCACGTGGAGCCAGGAGATCCGCTCGAACTCCGCTTCGATACGCAGCGCGCGTGCGGCGGGGAAGATGTCGGCGGCGAGCCGCAGCGCGCCGTCGGACTGGCGCGCGCGGAGCAGCCCCTCGAACCCGAAGGTGTCGCCGTCCTCCAGCAGGAAGATCGGCTGGAACTCCACGAAGAATTCGCCGCTCTGGAGGACGTCCACGAGCCAGAGCGCCTGCACCTGATGGCCCGCCTCCGGCAGCGGCGTCAGGTTGCCCATCGCGTCCCACTTCGTCTGCGCGGGATCCTCCGGGGCGACGCGGAGCTGGGACGCGAACGGGCCGAGCCCCTCGGCGAGCTCGGCGAGCAGCCGCTCCGCGCTCTTCTCCAGCAGGATCCGCCGCGCTCGCCCGTAGATCTGGGCCCGGATCCAGGAGCGCCCCAGGATCTCCGCCGCCGCGCGCTCCGCCTGGGCCGTGTCGGGGCGGAGGAAGACGGCGCGCGCTTTGCGCCAGCGGTTGAGGCGGCTCATCGTCTGGGCGCTGAGCAGCTCGCGGAAGGCCGTCACCTTCCCATTGTAGCCGCGCGGGAGCTTTCCGGGGGCCTCGGAATCCGGGATCGGCGCCGAACTATGATGCGTCTGCAGAGGAGAACGATGGACGACGCCAATTACGACAAGGCCGCGGTCGTCGAGCTGCTCAACCACATCATGGAGGTCGAGCTCGCCGGGGCCGTCCGCTACACCCACTACTCGCTGATGGTCTTCGGCTACACGCGCCTGCCGATCGTCTCGTGGCTGCGGGAGCAGGCGACCGAGTCGCTCACGCACGCCCAGGAGGCCGGCGAACGGATCACGCCCCTCGGCGAGCACCCGTCGCTCGGAATCGGCAAGCTCCTCGAGACGCACCGCCACGACGTCGGAGACATCCTGCGGGAGTCACTCGAGCACGAGCGCCAGGGTCTGAACCTCTACAAGGACCTCCTGCGGCTCGTGGAAGGCCAGTCCGTCTTTCTCGAGGAGTATGCCCGCAGCATGATCGCGACCGAGGAGATGCACCTCGGCGAAGTGGACAAGATGCTGCGGCGGCCCGGGGAGGTCGGCCAGTTCAGCGCGTCCCAGGCCGCCGCCGGCCAGCGCCGGAGCTCGCCCTAGGCTTCCTTCTCCTCGTACTGGGTCTTCAGCGACGCGACGACCGACGGGTCGGCGAGCGTCGTCGTGTCCCCGAGCACGTGGCCTTCGGCGATGTCCCGCAGCAGCCGGCGCATGATCTTCCCCGACCGCGTCTTGGGCAGGTCGGCGGTCAGGAAGATCCTGTCCGGACGGGCGAGCGCGCCGATCTTTTTCGTGACGTGCTTCTTCAGCTCCTCGGTCAGCTCACCGGTCCGCACCTTCGCCCCGGCCTTCTCTTTCAGGATGACGAACGCGGCAATCGCCGTCCCCTTGATCTCGTCGTTCACGCCGACGACGGCCGCTTCCGCGACCGCAGGATGATCCACGAGGGCCGACTCGACCTCCATCGTGCCGATCCGGTGACCCGCGACGTTCATCACGTCATCCACGCGGCCCAGTAGCCAGAAGTAACCGTCCTCGTCGCGCCTGGCGCTGTCGCCCGGGAAGTAGACCTCTTCTCCCCACTTCGACCAGTAGGTGTCCACGTAGCGCCGGTGGTCTCCCCAGATCGTCCGGAGCATCGCCGGCCAGGGTCGCGGGATCGCGAGGTAGCCCCCTCCCGCCTTCACCTCTTTGCCGGCCTGCGACAGCATGACCTTCGCCTGAATGCCGGGGAAGGGCATGGTCGCCGAGCCCGGGCGGGTCGTCGTGATTCCGGGGAGCGGCGTGATGAGAATCATGCCGGTCTCCGTCTGCCACCAGGTATCCACGATCGGACAGCGCTGCTGCCCGATGTTCTCGTGGTACCAGATCCACGCCTCGGGGTTGATCGGCTCCCCGACGGTCCCCAACAGCCGCAGCGACGACAGGTCGTGCTTCTGGGGCCACTCGACGCCCCACTTCATGAAGGCGCGGATCGCCGTGGGCGCCGTGTAGAGAATCGTCACGCCGTGCCGCTCGATGATGTCCCAGAAGCGGTTCCGCGCCGGCGCGTCGGGGGCGCCTTCATACATGACGCAGGTCGCTCCGTTGGCGAGCGGCCCGTACACGACGTAGGAGTGACCCGTCACCCAGCCGATGTCCGCCGTGCACCAGTAGACGTCCTCGTCCTTGAGGTCGAAGACCCACTTCGAAGTCGCGTAGGTCCCGACGAGGTACCCCCCGGTCGTGTGGAGGATGCCCTTGGGCTTCCCGGTCGTCCCGGAGGTGTAGAGGATGTAGAGCGGGTCTTCGGCGTCCATCTTCTCGGGCGCGCACGCCGGCGACGCGTCGGCGATCAGGTCGTGCCACCACCGGTCCCGTCCCGCCTTCATCTCGACCGGCGCGCCCGACCGGCGCAGGACGACCACGTTCTCGATCGACGGCGCGTCGGCGACGGCTTCGTCGGCGATCTTCTTGAGGGGGATGACCGAGCCGCGCCTCCATCCCCCGTCTGCCGTGACGAGGATCTTCGCGGCCTGGTCATTGATGCGGTCGCGAAGGGACTCCGCCGAAAAGCCTGCGAAGACGACAGAGTGGATCGCGCCGATGCGGGCGCAGGCGAGCATCGCGACGGGGAGCTCCGGGACCATCGGAAGGTAGAGCGTGATCCGGTCGCCCCGCCTGACCCCGAGGTCCTTGAGGACGTTGGCAAACCGGCAGACTTCGCGATGGAGCTCGCGGAAGGTCAGCGTGCGCTGGTCGCCCGGCTCCCCTTCCCAGATGAGGGCCGCCTTGTTCTTGCGGTGGGTGGCGAGGTGGCGGTCGAGGCAGTTGACCGACGCGTTGATCTTGCCGCCCACGAACCATTTCGCATCCGGCGGCTTCCAGTCGAGGACCCGCTTCCAGGGCTGGAACCAGTCGAGCTCCTTCGCGAAGCCTTCCCAGAACTTCTCGTAATCCCGGTCCGCCTTGCGGTAGATCGCCGGATCGCGGACGTTGGCCTGCCGCGCGAAATCGGTGGAAGGCGCGTACTCGCGCTTTTCGCGGAGCAGGGCTTCGATGGCCTTATCCTGCGCTTTGGGCACTGTGCCTCCGTGATGCGCACGGGATTCTAGCCGGGGCCGAGGGCGGCCCGCCGGGAGAGGAAGACATGGCGACGCCGGCCGCGGTCGAGCACCGGAGCGCGCTCCGGCGGCAGGAGCGAAGGGTCATCTTCGCCTCTTCGCTCGGTACGGTCTTCGAGTGGTATGACTTCTACCTCTACGCCACGCTCGCCCCCTTCTTCGCGGCGCTCTTCTTTCCTCCGGGCAACGACACGGCGGCGCTCCTGTCGGCATTCGCGACCTATGCGGCCGGCTTTCTCGTGCGCCCGTTCGGCGCCCTCGTCTTCGGCCGGATCGGGGACCTGGTCGGACGCAAGTACACGTTCCTCGTCACGATCGTCGTCATGGGCGCCGCGACCGCGGCTGTCGGGCTCCTCCCGACGTACGCCCGGATCGGGATCGCCGCCCCGATCCTCTTGACGCTCCTGCGCCTGCTGCAGGGCCTGGCCCTCGGCGGCGAGTACGGCGGCGCGGCGACGTACGTGGCCGAGCACTCGAGGCCGGAGCGGCGCGGGTGGAGTACGGGCTGGATCCAGACGACGGCGACCCTCGGCTTTTTCCTGTCGCTTCTGGTGATCGGCGGCATGCGCGCCACGATGGACGAAGAGACCTTCAAGGACTGGGGATGGCGGCTCCCCTTCCTCGTCTCCATCGTCCTGCTCGCCTTCTCCATCTACATCCGCTTGAAGCTCGAGGAGTCGCCGGTCTTCCGCCAGATGAAGGCGGAGGGGAAAGGCTCCAAGGCGCCGCTCAAGGAGTCCTTCGCCCGGTGGAGCAACCTGAAGCTCGTGCTCCTCGCCCTGTTCGGCGCCACTGCCGGGCAGGGAGTCGTCTGGTACACGGGCCAGTTCTGGGCTCTTTTCTTCCTGACGATCACGCTCAAGATGCACTTCCTGACGGCGTACGTCCTCATCGCGATCGCTCTGCTTCTCGGCACGCCGTTCTTCGTCTTCTTCGGGGCCCTTTCCGACCGCATCGGGCGCAAGAGGATCATCCTGACGGGTTGCCTGCTCGCGGCGTTGACCTACATCCCGCTCTTCAAGGCCCTCACGCATTTCGTCAATCCGGCGCTCGAGCGCTATGCGGCCACGCATCCGGTCCGCGTTGCTTCCGCGCCCTGCCCGATGCACGTCTTCGTCTTCCCGGGCACGAAGTTCGCCGACTGCGAGAAGGTCAAGGACTTCCTCGCCAAGGCCGGCCTGTCCCACGTCTCGCTGCCGGAAGTGCCGGGGGAGACGGTCGTCACGCAGATCGGTGACGTCGAAGTCCGCGGCTGGGACGAGGGGAAGTACCGCGCGGCGCTCGCGGCCACGGGTTACCCGGCGAAGATCGACGAGGCGGCGATCAACCGCCCGATGACGGTGCTGATCCTCTTCATCCTCGTCCTCTATGTGACGATGGTCTATGGCCCGATCGCGGCTTACCTGGTCGAACTCTTCCCGACGCGGATCCGTTACACCTCGATGTCCCTCCCGTACCACATCGGCAACGGGTGGTTCGGCGGAATGCTGCCGCTGCTCGCCACCGCGATCATGGCCGCCACGGGCAACATCTACGCCGGCCTCTGGTATCCGATCGCCGTGGCACTACTCACCTTCGTCGTCGGCTCGATCTTCCTCCGGGAGACGAAGGACGTGGACATCCGAAAGACCTGATCGGGCCGCGGCGTGACGCAAACGGACATGTGATCAGATGACCGCAGCATGCCAGTCTCGGTAGGGTCGCGGCTCGGGCCCTACGAAGTCCTCGCAGAGCTGGGCGCCGGGGGGATGGGCGAGGTCTACCGGGCCAAGGACGCTCGGCTCGGACGCGACGTCGCGTTGAAGGTCTTGCCCACCGAGGCCGCCGGCGACGCCGGTCGGCGCTCGCGGTTCGCCGAGGAGGCGCGGGCCGCTTCGGCGCTCGCGCACCCGAACATCGTCGCGGTGTACGACGTCGGCGAGTCGGACGGGTCGGTCTGGATCGCCATGGAACTCATCGAAGGCCGGACCGTGCGGGAGCTCCTGGTCTCCGGGCCGTTGCCCGCGCGGCGGGCGCTCGAGATCGGGACGCAGGTCGCGGAGGGTCTCGCCGCGGCGCACGCCGCGGGGATCGTGCACCGGGACCTGAAGCCCGAGAACCTGATCCTCTCCCGAGATGGGTTCGTGAAGATCCTCGACTTCGGCCTCGCGAAGCTCGCCGATCGCGGCGTCGCGTCCGCGGACGGCCCCACCGTCGCGGGCGGCGCACCCGGCACGGAGCCGGGCACGGTCCTCGGAACCGTCGGGTACATGTCCCCCGAGCAGGCGGCCGGTCAGTCCGTGGATTTCCGATCCGACCAGTTCTCCTACGGCTCGATCCTCTACGAG
>JBHENW010000140.1:0-15530 GCA_046261875.1 Thermoanaerobaculia bacterium
CCCTGGGGCTTGGGCTCGATGCCGACGTTGAACCACACGGGCGAGTTGAAGGAGGCGACCTGGTTGACGAGGATCGCCGCGAGCTCGTCGTGGAAGGCGTCGCGGTCGGCGCCGGTCTTGAAGTAGCCGCCCTTCTCACCGTAGCCGGTGATCGTCCCGGCAACGCGCTCGATGAGCTGCTTGACGGAGGTCTCGCGCTCGGGGGTTCCGAGGCGCCCGTGGAAGTACTTCTGGACGACGATGTTGGTGGCGGTCTGCGACCAGCTTCGGGGGACCTCGACGTTCTTCTGCTCGAAGATCGTCTCACCCTTCTCCGACGTGATCGAAGCTGTTCGCAGCTCCCACTCGATCGCGTCGTACGGCGAGACCGACGCGTCGGAATAGACGCGCCGGACGGTCAGGCCCCGGAGCCCCCTCGGCGTGCTCTTGGCTTCAGCGGCCGCCGTCGCCTGGTCGATTGCGGACTTCGCCCCCTTCTCCGTCGCCCCCATCAGTACCTCCCACCCCTCAAAAAATTTGGAAAATCTGCCCGCCTGCGGCTTGAATTCGGGCCGTCAGTTCCCGTGGCGGATAGAAGTCCAGTGTTGCAGGTAAAGGTAAACCCGGGGGGTAGAACGGGTCAAGGGGAAACTACCAGATGTTGGGGTTCGCTGACCTTGCGCCTCACGGAATGGTGGCACGGCGGTTGCTGTTGAGGTGAGCGTGGCAACGAGAAAACTCGCACAAAAGCCCGTCCGGATCGACTCGAAGTCCGTCTTCGAGGTGAACGATTCGAGGCTCGGAATCGGCGCTTTCAACCGGCCTCTGCTGGACGTGGAAGCCCGGTCTTTCCGGCGCGCCTGGGAGATGGAGGCGCTGCCGGGGATGGAAGACTTCCAGATCGACAAAACGCGCGTGTCATTCGTCTCGAAGCCCGAGGCGGTGCCCAGGGCCTGGGACTCGATCGATCGGCTGCTCGCCCGCACCACGGCGCCCATCCGTAAGGCATCCTGAGCGGGCTCAACGAGTTTGACGCCTCCCAACGGCGGGCACCATAATGGGCATCCCGGAATCGCGGGAGACCGGCGTTTGTTGATTCGTTTCCGAGACCCAAAAGGAGCGCCTGATGTCGTCTACCCCGGAGTCCTCGAACCCCCAGCCGATCACGCACGCTCATGCCGATGAGCCGGGCAAGCCCCTGCTCACGCTGACGGACAAGGCCATCGACAAGGTGAAGTACTTCGCCCAGACGATGCCGGACTCCCAGAACAAGCCCCTGCGGGTGTTCATCCAGGGGGGCGGCTGCTCGGGCTTCCAGTACGGGTTCACCTTCGATGAGAAGCGCGACAACGACCTCGTCCTCGAGCAGGGCGGGATCACGGTGGTCGTGGATCAGCAGAGCCAGAGCTACCTGAAGAACTCGACGGTGGATTACGTCGAGGACTTCCGCGGCGCCGGGTTCTCGGTGACCAACCCGAACTCGACGGGCGGCTGCGGCTGCGGCAAGTCCTTCAGCGCTTAAAAAAAGTTCAAGCGGAGTTGAAAAAAAGCCCCGCAAGAGCGGGGTTTTTTGTTTGGGGCTCTGGCCGCGTCACGGCAGGGCCGGCAGAGGGTGCGCGTGCACGGCCCCCTGGAGCGTGCCGGCGTAGAGAGCGTCTTCGCCGATCCCGATGCCTCGGACCGTTCCCGGGAGCGACACGGACCAGACCTGCTCCCCGTCCGTCAGGCGCAGCGCGACGAGAGACCCGGAGTCGGCCGCCAGGGCGTAGCCTCTCCAGATGTAGGGGCGCGAGGAGGTCCAGTCCTTCGCGGAGCGGCGGATCCAGCGGAAGCCGCCGAGCGACAGCTCGACGCAGGAGATCGCGCGCTCGCCGAGGAAAGAGAGCAGGCACCCACCCGCCGCGGTCAGGCGGCCGCCCGGCGGCTCCTCCGTCGCGAGCGACGCGACGGGCTCCCCCGTGGCGGGATCGAGCCGGTGCAGGCGCCCGTCGGCGGTTCCCGCGTAGAGGGACCCTTCAGCCAGCAGGATGGACGTCGAGACACGGGCGCCGAGCGCGCGCTTCCAGACGGGCGCGCCCGACGCGGCCTCCAACGCATAGACGCTCCCGTCAAGGCCGCCGAAAAAGACCCGGCCGCCGGAGACCGCCGGCGAAGAATTGAGAAGATAGTCCGGGTTGGGCTCGCCCGTCGCGAAGCTCCAGAGCAGGCTCCCCGAGGCGGCGTCCAGCGCGATCAGCTCGTCGGCGAGCGTCACGCCGAAGACACTGCCCTCCGCCAGGCGCAGGTCCGTGGCCACGCCCTCCCCCGCGGCGTGCTTCCAGCGCCGCTCGCCGGTTCTGAGATCGAAGGCATAGACGCGGGCGGATCCGCCCGGCCGCCGCAGGTCGCTGCCAATGATCAGTAGCTCGCCGGTCACGAGCGGGTCGCCGTGGAACTCGACGGGATCGCCGTCCTGGCGCGTGTCATAGGTCCACCGGGCGAGACCGGTGCGCCGGTCGAGCGCGCGGACGTAGCCGTTGCAGGAGCCGACGAAGACCTGGTCGCCCGCGACCGCGGGTGTCGAAAAGACTCAGCCGCCGGTCTCGTGAGTCCAAAGAGCTCCGGCGGCGTCCGGTTGAGGCGTAAAGGGCGCCGCCGCGATAGGAGCGCTCGCAGGGGGCGGTGATGTGACGCCCCCCGGCGCGGCGCAACCTGTGAGAAACGTCGCGGCCAGTACGACGAGGGGACGGGAAATGCTGATCATCGCCGCCTTCGCAGTATACGGAGCGTTCCCGATCCAGCTCGGAGAAGACCGTGGCCAGAAGCGCCAGGCCGCGCTCGAGGATGTCGGGTGCGGCGAAGAAGTGGTCGAGGCCCGGCTCGACGACGGTCACGCCTCCGGCAGCGACCACGTCGGCCAGCAGCGTCAGGCCGTCGTTGGGGCCGTGCCGGACGAGCCTCCGGTACCGGCTTCGCGCTCCCGGAGTCACCCCGCCCGAGAACGGGACGGCGACGTAGTTGAGGATCAAGATGGCCGGGGGGATCTGTAGGTTCTCTAAGCGGGCGCGGCGCGGCCGTGTCCGCAGGCTGGCGATCCCCGCGAGGCGGCCGCGCAGCGCGAATCCGGCGATGAGGCCCGCGGGCAGCCGGAGGGCGGCGTCGGCCAGCGGGGTCCCCCGGAGGAGGCCGCCGACGTTGACCCACGCCCGCACGTGCGCGATCTCCTGCGGGCGCAGCCGGTCCCCGAGGGCCAGCGCCACCTCCGGCCCCGACTTGCTCGTGCTGATGAGGATGACGGGACGCCCCGAGCCGCGGCGGCCGCGCAGCGCGGCGGCCAACTGCTCCGCGTTCGACTCGACCGAGTCGTTCTCCCCCGTCTCGACGAGCGCGTTCTCTATCCCGAGGCGGTCGAGCAGCTCCCGCTGCGCCCGGAAGTCGGCGCCGCTCTCCGGATCGCTGCGATAGAACCAGCCCGGCGCGAACAGGACCTCGAATCCGCGGGCCGCGCTTACCAGCCAGTCCCGCCGGGGATCCCGCCGCAGCTTCTCGAGGTGGGCGAGATACGACTCCTGAGCCCTCCGGTTCGCAGCGTTCTCTCGCAGCCCCTCGACGAACAGGAGCGCGGCGAGGTCGGCAGACTCCTTGCGCGCGATCTCGCGGAGCTTCGCGCGGTCGATCGTCCCCTCCCCGCGGAGAGACTTCTCGACGGAGTCGCGCGCGCTCTCGGAGTCGACGGTCGTCCGGACCCGCTGGCCCGCGACCACGCCTTCCACGGGAATCGCCGGACCGGCGGTCCGACAGCCGGCGAGCGAGAGGGCCAGCAGGACGGCGGGCGCGGGCGTCCGGGTCACGTTACTCGACGGGCTTTCCCTCCATCAGGGCGACGCTGTAGGGGAAGAGCTCTGCGCGGAAGATCCCGGCGGAGACGGCCGGATCGCCGCGCATGATCTTCTCGGCCGCGGCCTGCGACTCGGCGCGAAAGATCACGATGCCGAAGCTCGAAGGGTCGGAGTTGAGCGTGCGTCCGGCGAGGATGATGACGCCGCGGCGCGTCAGGTTCTTCAGGTAAGCGAAGTGCTTTCCGACGAGCGCCTGCTCCTCGGGCGTCGATTCGATGAGCATCGCCGGGCGCGCCGGCTGGATGCGGTAGAGGAATTCGGAGGGCTGCGCCTTCTGCGGCTTGCCCTCCTGCCCGGACATGAGCGCCGCCGCGAGACAAGCGGCGGCGCAAAGGACTCGAGTCTTCACGTTCGCACCTCCGGTGGCATTCTGCACCGGAAGGGCGAACGGGTCAGCGCCGGAGGCTCAGTTCTTGAAGGGCGGGGCGAGGCCGCTCGCGAGGGCCTGGTCGATGAGCTTCCAGAGCTGGTCCTCGGCCTTCTTCTCGAGCGCCTCTTCCTTGGCCTCGAACGACCTTACGAGGGCCTCGATTTCGCGCTCCTCCTCCTCGAGCGGGCGCCTGCGGGTCTCGAGATCCCGCTCGCGGCGTTCGAGCTCGCGAAGCTCGGACTCGCTGACGAACTTCCGCTCCTCCTCGCCATCCTCATCGTCGCGGCTGTCCCGGATCCGGTCGAGCTCTTCCTCCTCTCTTTCGAAGGCATCTTCCTTGCGGTCCAGGGCGCGCTCGCGCCGGTGCAGCGCCTCTCTCTCCGCCATCCGCCGGGACCCCTCCTCGATGAGGACCTGCGCCGAGCGTTCCAGCCGTCCGTCCACGGACACGTCACGGGTCGCGTCGCGCCAGGCGGCGTCGGCGGCCGCGGCCGAGGCCGAGGCCGCCGCGGCGAGGAACGAAGCTCCGCTGCGACCGCAAAGAGTCTCCGGGGAAGCATCCGCATCGTCTCCTCCTGTTTGAGGGCGTAAACAGCGGCGCGAAGGAGGTCGATGCACGAAAAAACCGCGCCGCTATCATCCGCGCATGACCCTCCGCGTCCGGACGGAAGACCTGCGCAAGGTCTACAGCTCCGCGCCCCCTGTCGCCGTGGGAGGACGCGGACCCGGGCTGACGATCGGGTTCCGGGCGGCGCGGCGGCCGGCCGTCAAGACGCAAGTTCTCGCCCTGGACGGCCTGACGCTCGCGGTCGCCCCCGGCGAGATGTTCGGCTTGCTCGGCCCCAACGGCGCGGGAAAGTCCACGACGGTCGGCGTTTTGACGACGCGGGTCCGGCCCGACGCCGGCCGCGCCTGGATCGGCGACCACGACGTCTGGAAGGACCCGGTCGCCGTCAAGCGCGTCATCGGGGTCGTCCCGCAGCGTCCGAACCTGGACTTCGCCCTCACGGCCCGCGAAATCCTCCTCTTCCACGGCGCCTACTTCGGAATGCCCGCGGCCGACCGAGCGCGCCGCTCCACGGAGCTGATCGAGCGGTTCCAGCTCGCAGACCGCGCCGACTCGCTCGTCGTGGGCTTTTCCGGGGGGATGATGCAGCGCCTCTCGATCGCGCGCGCCATGATGCACGACCCGCAGGTCCTCTTTCTCGACGAGCCGAGCGCGGGGCTCGACCCGCAGACGCGGCTCCTGCTCTGGGAGATCCTTCGCGACTACAACGCGCAGGGGAAGACCGTCCTGCTGGCGACGCACAACATGGAGGAGGCCGACACGCTCTGCCCCCGCATCGCGATCATCGACCACGGCCGGGTCATCGCTTCGGGCCCTCCGGAAGAGCTCAAGCGCGCGATCCCGGGGGGCTACCTCGTGCGCCTGCAGCTCGGCGCCCGGCCGCCGGAGCTCCTCGAGGCGCTGGGACGCCTGCCGGGCGTCACGGAAGTGCGCCCCTCGGACGGGGCGGGCGTGGACCTCTACGCCGACCGGGGCGGGCCGCTCATCCCGGAGGCCGTCGACGCGGCGCTGCGCCTGGGCGTCGAAGTCTCGGACGTCCACGTCTCCGAGCCCTCGCTGGAGAACCTCTTCCTGCACCACACGGGGCGGAGCCTGCGGGATTGAGCAAGACCTTCACGGCGCTCCTCGCCCGCGACGCGCGGGTGGCACGGCGCAACTTCATCCAGCTCCTCGTGCAGACCCTGCTCCAGCCGATGCTCCTCGTCTTCGTGTTCGGGCGCGTCCTGACGGAGAGCGGGTTCCTTCCCGTCGAGTACAAGAGCCTGCTGCTGCCCGGGATCATCGCGCTCTCGATGCTGCTCGCGGGCATCCAGGCCGTCGCGATGCCGCTCATCTCGGAGTTCCAGTTCACGCGAGAGATCGAAGACCGGCTGCTCGCTCCGATCCGCATCGAATGGGTGGCGGTCGAGAAGCTCACCGCCGGGATGATCCAGGCGCTCGTCGCCGGCCTCATCGTCCTGCCGGCCGCCTGGCTCATCCTCGGGCGCGGCGTGGAGCTGGACGTCACCCATCCCGTGCGCTTCCTCGCGATCACGCTCTCGATCGCGCTCCTCTCCTCGGCGATCGGGCTGCTGCTGGGCTGCAGCGTCGGGCCGTCGCAGATCGGCCTGATGTTCACCGTGGTCCTCGCCCCGATGATCTTCTTCGGCTGCACCTATTACCCCTGGAGCGCGCTCGCGAACTTCCCGCTCCTCCAGAAGCTCGTGCTGATCAACCCGGTCGTCTATGCGAGCGAGGGTCTGCGCAGCGTGCTCGCGCCGCGCTTCCCCCATCTGCCGTTTCCCCTGATCGTCGGCGCGCTGCTTCTCTTCGACGCGGTCTTTCTGGCGGCCGGCATCCTCCGGTTCCGAAGGAAGGCGATCGGCTGAGCGCCGCGCTCAGCGGCAGAGGCGGTCGAGCGCGGCGGACGGGATCGAGGCGCCGGGAGCCGTCCAGATCTCTCCCCCGCTCGTCTCGGCGAGGAGGCGCATGCCGTCGTCGGGCACCGTCGTGAAGGAGACGCCGTGGAACGTCACTCCGCTGCGGCGCAGGGCGGCGAGGGTGCGATCGAAAGCGAGGCTCGTTCGCGGCACGTGGTGGAACTCTGTCGTCGTCGAGCCGAGGTCCCGTCCGATCCCGTGGTCCTGGCTGCGATCGAGGCTCGATCGCGCTCTGCGCGACACGACCCTCGAGCCGCTCCCCAGAGGCAGCCGAGAGCCGACATAAACCACATCGGCGCCCTTGCCGGAATCGCGAAACGCGCCGGCGAGCGCCGAGTAGAGGTCCGCGCGCGGGCCCGTCGAGACCACCGCGCCGTCGTGGGTCAGATGATCCACGCGCCCTCGGCGGCGGGCGAGGATGCTCACCGGACGGGACTCCCGGCATGCGGACGCCAGCGACAGGCCCGCCCGCTCCGCGGCGAGGTCGGATCCGAAGTGCTCGACGAAGATCAGGAGCGGGCGCGGGGACTGTTCCGCAGGCGCCTGGAACACCAGCGCGAGGAAAGCGAGAGCGATCATCGAGTCACGCTGCGGCGTGCGAGCCGGCCAGACCGAGCCGCTCGAGCTCCGCGCCCATCCGGCCGCGCCACATCAGCCCATACATCTTCAAGTCGCCCGCAAGAGACCAGAGGGGGTACTGGAAGGTCGCGGGCCGGTTCTTCTCGATGAAGTAGTGGCCGATCCAGGCGAATCCGTAGGCCGCCACGAGCCCCCAGAGGAGGAGAAACGGTTTTCCGGCCGCCGCGGCGGCGACGAGGAGGACCAGGCCCAGGCTCGTGCCGACGAAGTGAAGAAACCGGGTCCCCGATCTCCGGTGCTGGCTGGCGTAGAACGGCCAGAGCTCCTCGAAGGTGGGTATCCGCGGGGCGGCGGACATGATCGGCCTCCGCGCGCGATCATAACGCCGCCGGTCAGTGTCCGGGACGCGACAGGGATCGGCGGACGTCGTTCAGACAACAGATTCCCTGCGGGTTACGGACCTTGCACGCGCAGCGGCCGGCGCGGACGTGATCTTCGATCACCGCCGCGATACCGGGATCGCGCTCCAGATCTTCGAAGGTGTATCCGAAGCAATGACAGACCAGACGGGCGGGCTCGGCCTCGGTGGTCATTCCACGGGCTCAGCTCCATCGTCGAAGCACTCGTACCAGGCCTGTTCCATCTTGTCGACGCCCGTCTGGCCCACGTACTTGAGCGCGATCTTCACGAAATCTTCCCGATCAAGGGCTGCCCCCCCGATGAAGCACCTTTCGAATGCGGCCTGAAATTCTCTCTTCAGCGCCGGTGCCTTCGCACCCAGCTCCTTTTCGACCGGTTTTACGAGGCGAGCCGCGAGAACCCGGGCCTCCTCCCGGCTCAGGTCCGCGACGTCCTCCCCCCGATACCACTTCTCGCGCGCCGTGAAGCTGCGAGCGGCGCTTTCCAGCGCCGGACCGGTCAAAGCCTTCACGTCGAGCTCGTTCTTCTGGAAAGCGGCTTCGACCCGCGCCTTCTGATCGTGGGCGGACCCCTGTCCCTTCCAGACCACCGCGAGAACGGTTCCTTCGTGGTTGATCCAGGCTTCCGCAACGTCCGAGCCAGCCTCGAGCTCCTCGAGGATCGGCGTGGCCAGAGAACCGCAGCCCAGGTTCCTGACGGCGCGGCACCCGAGCGGCACTTCGAAAAAGCTCGTTGAACCGGCCACCGGCGCCGCCGGACGATCGGCCGAGACGACGGCTTTGTATCCGAGACGAGCTAGAACCGCCGTCATCTCGTCGGGACCGACGCGGGCTTCGTCGTATCGGACGACCGCTTCCTTCTTCACGTGATTGGTCGCGACGTCCTCTACGCCATCGAGTTTCTTCAGCGCGATGCGGGAGGCGGTCGCGCACGATCCGCAGGTCCATCCGGAGACCGTGAATCGAACCGTTCGATCCACTGCCGCCGCGGCGGAGGCGGCCAAGAAAACGACGAGAAAGACGAGCGAGCGCTTCATGCCTGCCTCCTGGCTCAGAGAATGAGGTCCGCGGCCGCCGCGACGACGACGGCTGTCGCGATCCAAAGAAAGACCTTGTGCTTGAAGGAGGGAACCTCGGCCGCGCATCCCGAGTCGCACGTCACGACCGGTCTCCGGCGGTACGTGACGTAGACCGCCGCGCCGAGGAAAACCGCGGAGAGCACGAGCAAATGCGGCCGAAATGCGGCGGCGCGCGCGAAGAGCGCGCCTCCACCCAGCCCCGTCACCGCGAGAAGCAGCGGCCCGACGCAGCAGAGCGCCGAGGACACCGCGGCGCCAATTGCGCCGAGGGAGAGGAGGCCGGACCGGGACGGCGTTCCCTTCATGACCGCTTCAGCACCGTCTCCATGGCCGTCCGGAAACGGCGGACAGCCTCTTCATCCCGGCCGCACCGGGCGCAGGGAATGACACAGGCGTCCATGTGCGCCTCCATCAAGCCGATGAGCACGCCATTCAGCGCGGAGCGCACCGCGGAAGCCTGTACGAGCAGGGCATCGCAGTCTTCGCCGGCGGTGAGCATCCGGCGAATCGCACCCACGTGGCCCTGGATCCGTGCCAGCCGCGCGTCGAGCTCCGCCTGAACGGCAGCGGGGAGGTTGCGCGCGCTCGACTCGGGGTGCCCGAGAATCGATTTCGCCTTTGAGTCCGGTTTTGGCATGTTTCGTATCCCCCTCCCCGGGATAGGGATCCTGCACCGGGACAGGCTTCCTGTCAAGCCTCCGCACCTGGGACCGGGGGCACGCTCAATGCGTAGCAGGGAACGCATGGCTCTTGCGCGAACCCGCGACGAGTCGGACCGGACACCGGCCGCGGCGCGCGCCGGTTGGCGCCTGCCCGTGAAGATCGCGGCGGGTCTCGTCGTTCTCGCCGCGCTCGTCCTCCTCGCCCGGTTCGTGCCCGTCGGGCGGCTGCTCGAAGCGTTCCGGGGCTGGTCCGCGGCGGCCGGTCCCTGGGGCGGAGCCCTGTACGGCCTTCTTTACGCCGCAGGGACCCTGCTCGGCGTCCCGGCGGCCGCCTTCTCCCTCGGCGCGGGGTTCCTGTTCGGCTTCGCGGGCGGGCTCGCGATCTCGGTCCTCTCGATCGCCGCATCCGCCGCCGCGGCCTGGGTCCTCGGCCGTTGGATCGCGCGGGCGCGCGTCGAGCGCATCATCGCCGCCCGGCCGCGGCTCGCGGCGGTGGACGGCGCGATCCGGGAAAAGGGATGGAAGGTCGTCGCGCTCCTCCGCGTCAACCCGGTCATACCGTACGGTCCCTTGAACTACGTGCTCGCGGCGAGCTCCGTCCGCTTCGCGCCCTACATGATCGGCACGGTGGTCGGGATGCTTCCGGATACTCTGTTGTACGTGGCATTGGGATCGGCCGGCCACCTCCTGCTCGATCCGGCGCGGCGGAGTCCCGCGCAGTGGGCACTGCTCGGCGTCGGCGTCGCGGCGACGGCCGCCGCGACCGTGATCATCGCCCGCGCGGCGCGCCGGAGGCTCGCGCCACCGGAGAAGGGCGCTTCTGGAGGAAACGACTGACGGAACCGCGGAAGAAGCGGCGGGTCCCGTGGGAGGCGCTGGGTCTGGCTGCTTCCGCGATCTTCATCGCCGCCGCTTCCCAGATCCTTCCGGGGTCGAGCTGGGTCCGCCAGTTCAACACGTGGATCGAATCGCTGGGGACCACGGGGATCTTCCTCTACATCGCCGTCTATGCCCTCGTCGCGGTCCTCCTCGGTCCCTCCTGGCTCATGACGATCGGCTCGGGCTTCATCTTCGGGCTGACCCGCGGCGCCGCCATCGTCTGGGCGGGCGCGGTTCTCGGCGCCGCGCTCTCGTTTCTCATCGCGCGGCACGTCGCGCGGGAGCGCGTGGCGAAGTGGGCGCGCAGGAACGAGAAGTTCTCGGCGATCGACCGAGCGATCGCCCGCAAGGGGTGGAAGATCGTGCTTTTGCTGCGTCTGTCGCCCCTCGTGCCGTACACCATCTCGAACTACCTGTACGGCCTGACCGCGATCCGCTTCGTTCCCTACGTCCTCGCCTCCGCCATCGGCATGATCCCGCTGATCCTCCTTTACACCTACGTCGGCGTGGCGGGAAGGGCCGCGGCCGGCGTCGGGCGGCAGCGCACGACCTGGGAGTGGATCGCCATCGGGGTCGGTCTCGCCGCGACCGTCGCGGCGGCGGCGCTCATCGCGCGGGCCGCGCGGCGCGAGCTCGCAAAATCGAAGGTCGAGGAACCGATCGAGTGACGCGATCCGTTCTCCGCAGCGGCGCGGCGATCGGGCTCGCTCTGCTGTCCCTCTCCGCCTGCCGCCGCTCGGAAGGGCCGCTGACGGATCCCGTCGTGGTGCGCGCCGGCCTGGACCATTCCGCGTGGGAAAGGCTGCTTCGCGACTACGTGGACGGGAAGGGCCTCGTCGCCTACGAAAGGTGGAAGGGAAATCCGGACGACCTCGCGGCTCTCCGGCGATACCTGGCCGCTCTCTCCGCGCCGGCCACGCCGCCCGCGGCCGGGGACGACCTCGTCGCCTCGCTTCTGAACGGCTACAACGCGCTGACGATCGCGTGGGTCCTGGAGAACTACCCGACCGACAGCATCCGGGCTCTGAAGGACCCTTTCCGGGCGCGGCGCCACACCGTCGGCGGGCGCCGGGTCTCCCTCGACGACATCGAGCATGGGGCGCTGCGACCCCTGGCGGGCTACCGGGTGCACGGGGCGCTGGTGTGTGCCGCGCGGAGCTGTCCGCCGCTGCGCCGCGAGGCCTACACGGCGTCGCGCCTGGACGGCCAGCTCGACCGGGCGATGCGCGAGTGGCTCGACCGCGAGGATCTGAACCGGTTCGATGTCGCGGGCCGGCGCGCCGAGATCTCGCCGATCTTCAAGTGGTACGCGGAAGACTTCGAGAAGGTCGGGGGCTTGAGGAGCGCGCTCAAGACGCACAGCCGCGGCGACGTCCCGCGCCTGCTCGACGGCGAGGACGTGAAGATACGCTACGTCCGGTATCACTGGGGGTTGAACGACAAGGATGGGCGGGGCGAGAGCTATGGGGGGTTTCGGGCGCTGCGCGACACGATCCGTCGGGCCTTCTGAGAACCCCCGGCGTCCCGATCCGTAGGAGAATCTCAGCGGAGAGAGATTGCGCAAACCCGTCGAAGGGCTGCTGTATCCCGCGCGGCCGGGCGGCGCCTGGCGGTCCGCGGCTGCCCTGCTGCTCTTGATCGCGACGATCTCCATCGAGAGCTGCGCCCCGATGCGCTATGACGCGGCCGGCGATTCTCCGATGACGACGAGAGACGCGAACCCGCCCGACCCGGTCGAGCCCGACCTCTTCGCCTCGTCGGTCCGTCCCGTGCTCTCGCGGCGCTGCGCCCCCTGCCACGAGGCGGGCGGGAAGATGTACGCGAGGATGCCGTTCGACAATCCGCAGACGATCTCGAGCCATTCGGAAGGGATCTCGCGACGCCTGAAAGGCGAGGACCTGGACGCGTTGAAGAAGTGGCTGGCGAGCCTGCCGGCGAAAGAGAAGACGTAAGGGCGCATCTCCGGGACCAGACACGGCCGGTCTCGTCCCGGCCCGCGGGCGCTTCGAATCGCCGGAAACCACGGCGGTCCCGGATCTCTTGTGAGGCGTCCGAACGGTTCATATCCTCCTCAAAGGCTCGATTCACGCATGGATCGATGCTCAACCCTCCTCGCGGGAGGCCTTCGGGCCTCCCCGTTTTTTCGTCGGCCCGAGCGGCCCGAAGACGGGCCGGCCCGCTTCTCGTCCCCAAAAAAGTGGATTTCGTCCCCGGAAAGTTGGACCGGATCGGACGCCGCCGGATACTCGGCTGCGTTGGAACCGGACGAAATCGCCCGACGGTGTGAGAGGCAGGAACTCGTGACCAACTCATTCGTATCAAAAGAAGATGCCCGCTCCGCCACAGGGAGGTCTCCGATGAGGACTCGCGTTCTGATCGTGGACGACGAGCCTCTGGCTCGCGAATGGGTCCGGGTCGCCATCGCCGAAGATCCCGACATCGAGATCGCCGCGGAGTGCGGCGACGGGTTCAAGGCCGTGGAGGCGATCGAGCAGCTTCGCCCGGACCTCGTCTTTCTCGACGTCCAGATGCCGGGCCTCGACGGCTTCGGCGTTCTGAGCATGGTGCCGCCGGAGGACCTGCCGGCGGTGATCTTCGTGACGGCGTTCGACCAGTACGCACTGCGCGCTTTCGACGCGCACGCCGTCGACTACCTCATGAAGCCATTCAGCCGGGAGCGCATACACGAGGCGGTCAAGCGGGCCAAGGCCTGGCTCTCCCGCCGCGGGGACGACGATCTGCGCGAGACGCTGCTCAAGCTCGTCGAGGACATCCGCAAAGAGCGCTCCTTCCCCGAATGGCTCCTGCTCAAGAACGAAGGGAAGAGCATTTTCGTCAAGGTCCGGGACATCGACTGGATCGAGTCGTCGCGCAACAACGTGCGCCTACACGTGGGGCACCAGACCTACCTCTTCCACGAGACGACCGCGGGGATCGAAGCCAAGCTCGACCCGCGGAAATTCCTCCGCATCCACCGGTCCGCGATCGTCAACATCGAGCGGATCAAGGAGATGCACCCCTGGTTCAACGGGGACTATTCCGTGACGCTCCGCGACGGCACGCAGCTGACGATGAGCAGCACGTACCGGGAGCGGCTCAAGGAGTTCCGTCGCGTCGGGACGTAACCTGACGGTTTCCTCCCCCGCTCCGCGCTGACGGCGGGCGCCGGGCGGGCTAAGCTTCGGTCTCGCGACCATGAGCACGAGCCCCTCCTTCCCGGTCCGGGCGCCGGACGCCGACGCAGCCCCTTCGGACGAGCGGACGGCCGTGATTCCGGCGCCGCCGGGCCGGATCCACTGGGGATGGATCCTCCTGATCTGGACCTTCGTGGGCACGCTGCGCGCCACGCAGCGGTACCTCCGAGGCGGCGAGCTGCAGCCCGACGCTTCGTACGCCTGGTGGAGCGCTCTGGGGAACAACCTCTTTCTCGCCTACCTCTGGGGGGCGCTCACGCCGCTCGTCATGGGGATCGCCCGACGCTGGGCGCCGGGGCGCACGCGGCTGGTGCGGCTCGTTCCCGTCCACCTCGTCTGCGCCGCGGCGGTCGCTCTCCTGCACACCGTCCTCTCGCACCTCCTCTACAAGCTCGTCATCGCCCCCGAAGTCACGTGGGCGGAGTTCGCGGGCAACTTCGCGGCCTCCGCGCTCATGACGGGGCCCACGCGGATCTCGACCTATCTGGAGATCGTGGGCATCACGTGGGGGCTCGACTACTACCGCGTCTATCGCGACCGCGAGGTCCGCGCCTCGCTCCTCCAGACGCAGGTCGCCGAGGCGCGGCTCGAGGCCCTGAAACTGCAGCTCCGGCCCGCTTTCGTCTTCAACGCCCTGAACACGATCCTGCCGCTCATCTATCGCAACGCGCAGGCGGCCGCGCGCACGGTGGTCCAGCTCGGGGACCTCCTGCGGCTGTCGCTCAAGAGCGGAGCGACACAGCTCGTCCCGCTGCAGGAGGAGCTGCACTTCCTCGAGCTCTACCTGCAGATCGAGAAGACCCGGCTCGCCGACCGGCTGTCGGTCACATTCGAGATCGAGCCGCAGGCCTCCGCGGCCGGCGTCCCGAATCTCATCCTCCAGCCGGTCGTGGAGAACGCCGTGTCGCGCGCCAGCGCCGCGACCGGCAGGGGACACATCCGGGTCTCCGCGCGGCGCGCCTGGGATGCACTCCAGCTCGAGGTCGCCGACGACGCGGCGCAGGCGCCTTCGGACCCCGCGGTCCGCGTCGCGATGGAGAGCAACCTCGCGAAGACCCGCCGCCGTCTCGACCACCTCTACCAGGAGGCTTACCGGTTCGAGGTGCTGCCCCTCTCCGGCGGGGGACAGCAGGTCGTCCTGAGCCTTCCGTATTCTCCTGCGCCGGTCCCCGCCGACCGGACTGCGCCCCGTTCCGCCGGGCGGCGCACTCCGTCGGCCCCGCCGCCCGAGCCGCAGGGCGCCGGCTCGTGACGATGGCGGCGATCATCGGCAATCCGGCCGCCGCCCCGGCGCATCCCGGGGCGCTCGTCCCGGCGAGAGCGGCCGAGGGACGGTGGTCGCGCCTGCGCCTGCCGTTCCTGATCTTCGGGTCCTGGACGCTCGTCGGCCTCTTCCGCGCGATCGAGCGATACACCCTCGATCCGACGATGCAGGACCGGCTCGAGTTCGGTTTCCGGGAGGCCCTCGCCCAGAACCTGCTCTCCTCCTACCTCTGGGCCGCGTTCACGCCGCTCGTCATCTGGATCGCCCGCCGGTGGGCGTTTTTCCGGGGCGGGCACCTGCGCTGCCTCCCGCCGCACCTGATCGCGGGCATTGCGCTTCCCCTCGTACACTGCGCCCTCTTTCTCACGATCTATCCCTCGCTCATGGGGATCCCGGCGCGGCTGAAGACCCAGTTCGCCGCGCTTCCGGCTTTCAGCCAGGTTTTCTTCCTCACGCAATTCCTGACGTACTGGGGGATCGTCGGCGTCGTGTGGGCCGTCGAGTCGTTCCGGCTCTCGAAGGAGCGGGAGCTGCGAGCCGCCCAGCTCGAGGCGCAGCTTGCCGACGCCCAGCTCGAAGCGCTGAAGATGCAGCTCCACCCGCACTTCCTCTTCAACTCGCTCAACAGCATCCTCCCGCTGGTCTTCCGCGACCGGGAGGCGGCCGCCCGCACGGTCGTGCGCCTGGGGGACCTCCTGCGGCTCTCTCTCAAGACGGGCACGACGCCGCTCATCTCGCTC
>JBHENW010000141.1:0-23177 GCA_046261875.1 Thermoanaerobaculia bacterium
AACTTCCGCCTGTACGTCGCCGGGCAGACCCCGCGCTCGCTCGCCGCGCTGGCGAACCTGAGGAAGCTCTGCGAGGAGTACTTTCCGGATACGTCTTCCATCGAGGTCATCGACCTCCTCGAAAATCCCGAGCTCGCGCGCAGTGACCAGATCCTCGCCATTCCGACGCTGGTCAGGAATCTTCCCGTCCCGATACGGAAGATCATCGGAGACCTCTCGAATAGAGAGCGTGTCCTCGTGGGACTGGACGCCCGGCGGAGAGAGCTTTGAAGAAGATCACCCGACCTGAGCGGGAGGTGGCTGTTCCGAGAGATCAGTCGAAGGAACGCGAAAAGGTCCTTCTCGCCGCGATCCAGTGGCTCCGCAATCAGCTCGCCGAGCCGGAGGCGACCCTCGCCGCGATCCGCAGCGGCGAGGTGGACGCGTTCGTCGTTTCCGAGCGGGCCGGCGAGCGGGTTTATGCCCTCAAGAGCGCCGATCCGCCCTATCGGCTCATCGTCGAGGAGATGCAGGAGGGCGCCGGGACGCTGAGCGAAGACGCGACGATCCTCTACTCAAACCGCAGGCTGGCCGAGCTGCTCGGGGTTCCCGTCAAGCGCCTGCGCGGGCGGAGCTTCCTGGATTTCGTCGGCCCCGAGGAGTCTTCGGCGATTCGCTCGATCCTCCAGGGGTCGGGGGTGGGGCGCGCCGAATTGAAGCTCCTCAAGAGCGATGGGGAGTCCTTCTGCGCGCTCATCGCGGCAAGCGCGATGCTCCAGGAAGGGCTCACGGTGTACAGCCTCATCGTGATGGACCTCACCGAGCAGAAGCGGCAGATGGCCCAGGACGCGGCGTCCGCGGCGTCGCAGGAGGCGGACCGCCGAAAAGACGAGTTCCTCGCCATGCTGAGCCACGAGCTCAGAAACCCGCTCGCCGCGATCACCACCGCGGTCCAGGTCCTCGACCAGGCGGGGACCTCGCCGGAGCGAGTCCGGTGGGCACGGGAGCTGATCGATCGGCAGACCGTCACTTGAGCCGCATGGTGGACGACCTGCTGGATGTTTCGCGCATCGCCATCGGGAAGATCGAGCTACGGATGGAGCGGGTCGACCTCGCCATGCTCGTGCGCCGTGTCCTCGAGGCGCAACGCGACGCGTTCGAAGAGCGCCGGCGCCTCCTCTCCGTGGTCCTTCCCGAGGATGGGACGTTGCACGTCCTCGCCGACCCGGACCGCCTTGCGCAGATCGTTGCGAACCTGCTGGACAACGCCCTGAAGTACACGGGCGAAGACGACCGGATCTGGGTGATCCTTTCGGAAAGTCAGGGGCGTGCCCGGCTCCGCGTCGGCGACTCCGGAGCCGGAATCCCCGCGGACATGCTGGAGCGAATCTTCGAGCAGTTCACGCAGGTGGATCCGGCCCGGACGCCGGCGCGCGGCGGGTTGGGCCTCGGCCTGACTCTCGTGCGCAAGCTCACCGAGCTGCACGACGGAACCGTCGAGGCGCGCAGCGACGGCCGCGGCCGGGGGAGCGAGTTCATCATTTCGCTGCCCCTCCTCGCTCGAGACCAGGATAGCGCCGAGCCGCCGGCGGAGCTCGCTGCGTCCTCCGCCCGCCGGCCGCAGAGAATCCTCGTCGTCGAAGACCACCGGGATTCTGCGGAAGGGCTCGCGACGCTGCTCCGCATGGCAGGTCATGAGGTGTCCACGGTCGCCGACGGACCGTCCGCCATCGCGTGCTGCCGTACGGTGCGCCCCGAGACCGTGTTGCTCGACATCGGTCTGCCTGGAATGGACGGCTACGAGGTCGCGCGCCGCCTGCGGCAGCTCCTCGGAGGCGACCTGCTCATCGTGGCTCTGACCGGGTACGGCCAGGAGCGGGACCGCCAGCGATCCGCCGAGTCCGGCATCGATCACCACATCCTCAAGCCTTTTCGGGCCGAGGCGATCGCCGACCTCCTCGACCGGAAGGCCGGAGGACTCCACAGCGTGCTTCCGGCCGGGGACCCGCCGCGGCGAGTCACTAACCTCTCCGAATCGCGATTCTGACAGGCCGTGGTCGCTCGCCGGGCGGTCGTCCTCCTCTCGGGCGGCCTGGATTCGGCGACCTGTTTTTTGATCGCGCGCGCCGAAGGCAGCGAAGTCTTCGCCCTCTCGTTCGATTACGGCCAGCGGCACGCGCTGGAGCTCGATCGGGCGCGAGCGCTCGCCGAGCGTTACGGGGCGGCCGGGCATCGAGTCCTGCGCCTGGACTGGCCCTCGCCCGGCGCGTCGGCGCTCACCGACTCTTCGCAGCCCGTTCCGAGAAATCGTCTCGGGGCGGAGCCAATACCGGTCACGTACGTTCCGGCGAGGAACACCGTGTTTCTCGCGCTGGGAGTCGGGTACGCCGAGAGCCTCGGCGCTTCGGAAATCTTCATCGGCGCCAACGCGCTCGATTACTCGGGTTACCCGGACTGTCGCGCGGAGTTCCTCGAAGCGTTCGAAACCGTCGCCAACCTGGGTACCCGCGCGGGAGTCCTCGGCGAAAGCCGCTACCGCATCCGGGCTCCCCTCCTGCGTTGGACGAAGGCCCGGATCGTTACGGAGGCGGCCCGGCTGGGTCTGGACTTCCGGCTCACCGTCTCCTGCTATGACCCGACAGCCTCCGGCCTCCCCTGCGGGGAGTGCGACGCGTGCCTCCTGCGAGCGAAAGGTTTTGGAGAGGCCGGCATACTTGATCGGTGACTAATCAATGCTCATCAATGACTTCTGAGATGAGCGGCAGAGGCTCATATTTTATGTAGAGTTGACTTGACAATGCTTGACTCACTTAATAAGATCCAGTACGTGTCGGCGGGCAAGCCGGCCTCGATCATCAAAGGAGGTGTTTCAAAGATGCAGACCGCACTGACTCGTTGGGATCCGTTTCGCAGCTTTGGACTGCTTCCGGATTTTTTCTCCCGAGAGCTTCCAATGGCTGACCTGTTCCATGGCGGGCAGCGCGACGAAGCGCTGACGGGCGGGTGGGTTCCCCCGGTGGACATCGCTGAGGACGACGAGCGCATCACCCTGACGGCGGAGCTCCCGGGATTCCAGGAGGACCAGGTGGAGATCCAGGTCGAACACGGAATGCTCACGCTGAAGGGGCAGCGCGAGTTCCAGCGCAACGGCGGGGAGCGCAACGACCACCGCGTGGAGCGCTCGTACGGCCGGTTCGTCCGGACGTTCAGCCTTCCGAGCGCGGTGGACGGCAACAGCGCGACGGCTCGTCTCGAAAACGGGCTGCTGACCGTCGAGCTGCCGAAGCGCCAGGATGCGAGGCCCCGGCAGATTCGGATCGGCAAGGTGGACGGCGAAAGGACGGGCTCCCCGGCGAAGCGCTGAGCGCCCGTTCAGCAAGGAGCCCCGCGCCCCCGCGCGGGGCTTCCTGTCAGGGTGATTTCAAGCGGGGTGCAGCGACGGAAGGGCGAAAGCGGATGCGTTTCGACCAGTTGACCATCAAGGCGCAGGAGGCCATCACCGAGGCCCAGAGGGAAGCTCGCGCCCGGGGGAGCGCCGAGCTCACGCCCGACCATCTCCTGCTCGCGCTTCTGAAGCAGACCGACGGCGTCGTGCCGCCGATCCTGGCGAAGCTCGGGATCGACGGCGAGGCGCTGTCGTCCGAAGTGGAAAAGGCGATGGATCGGCAGCCCCGCGTTTCGGGGGCGTCCGCCGATGCGACGCTTTCCCGTGAGCTCAACCGCGTCTTCGATCGCGCCTTCGAGATCGCGCGCGACTTCGGCGACGAGTACGTCTCAACGGAGCACCTCCTGCTCGCGCTCACGGATGGCGACGCGGGAGAGACCGCGAAGCGACTCGGGGCGGCCGGCGCGAAAAAAGACGCGCTTCTGCGCGCTCTCAAGGAAGTGCGGGGCTCGAGCCGCGTGACCGATCCCAACCCCGAAGACAAGTACCAGGCCCTCAAGAAGTACACCCGCGACCTGACGGACCTCGCGCGCCGCGGAAAGATCGACCCGGTCATCGGCCGGGATGAAGAGATCCGCCGCGTGATCCAGGTCCTCTCGCGGCGCACCAAGAACAACCCGGTCCTGATCGGGGACCCGGGGGTGGGCAAGACCGCCATCGTCGAAGGACTGGCCCGCCGGATCCACATGGGTGACGTCCCCGAAGGGTTGAAGAACAAGCGCGTCGTCTCCCTGGATCTGGGAGCGATGATCGCCGGCGCGAAATACCGGGGGGAGTTCGAGGACCGGTTGAAAGCCATCCTCAAGGAGATCGAGGAGGCCCAGGGAACGATCATCCTCTTCATCGACGAGCTGCACACCCTCGTCGGCGCGGGGGCTGCGGAAGGCTCCATGGACGCCTCCAACATGCTCAAGCCGGCGCTCGCGCGCGGCGAGCTGCGGGCCATCGGGGCGACGACCCTCAACGAGTACCAGAAGTACATCGAGAAGGACGCGGCGCTCGAGCGGCGCTTCCAGCCGGTCTACGTGGACGAGCCCTCGGTCGAGGACACCATCGCGATCCTCCGAGGTCTCAAGGAGCGCTACGAGGTCCATCACGGAGTCCGGATCACCGACGGCGCGCTCCTGGCCGCCGCCCGGCTCTCCCATCGCTACATCACGGACCGGTTCCTTCCGGACAAGGCCATCGACCTCGTGGACGAGGCTGCGGCGCGGCTCCGGGTGGAGATCGACTCTCTTCCCGCGGAGATCGAGGACATCGAGCGGCGCACCGTCAACCTGGAGATCGAGAAGCGCGCGCTGGAGAAGGAGAACACCCGCGAGGCCAGGGAGCGGCTGGCGGAGATCGAGAAAGAGCTCGCGGATCAGCGCGAGGCGTCCAGCCGCCTGCGGGCGCAGTGGTCCGCCGAAAAAGAGCTCATCCAGAAGATCCGGGAGACCAAGGAGAACATCGAGCGCGTGCGGCAGGAGGGGGTCGAAGCCGAGCGGCGCGGGGAGCTCCAGAAGGTCGCCGAGCTGCGGTACGGGAAGCTGCCGGAGCTCGAGCGGAGCCTGACGGAGCTCAACGGGCGCCTCGCGGACCTGCAAAAAGAGAAGCCGATGCTCCGCGAAGAGGTCACCGAGGAGGACATCGCGATGGTCGTCTCCCGGTGGACCGGGGTTCCGGTCTCCAAGATGCTGGAAGCGGAGACCCAGAAGCTCCTCAAGATGGAGGACCGCCTCCGCGAGCGCGTCATCGGCCAGGAGGAAGCGGTCAAGGCGGTATCCGACGCGGTCCGCCGCAACCGCGCCGGCCTGGGCGACCCGCGCCGGCCGATCGGCTCATTCCTGTTCGTGGGGCCGACCGGGGTCGGCAAGACGGAGCTCGCGCGCGCCCTCGCCGAGTTCCTTTTCGACGACGAGCAGAACATCGTGCGTCTCGACATGTCGGAGTACATGGAGAAGCACGCCGTCGCGCGGATGATCGGCGCACCTCCGGGCTACGTGGGGTACGAAGAAGGGGGCCGGCTGACGGAGGCGATCCGCCGGCGGCCGTTTTCCGTCGTCCTCTTCGACGAGATCGAGAAAGCGCATCCGGACGTGTTCAACATCCTTCTTCAGGTCCTCGACGACGGGCGGCTGACCGACGGCAAGGGGCGCGTCGTCTCGTTCAAGAACACCGTGATCATCATGACCTCCAACCTCGGCTCCGAGTGGATCGCGGAGTCCCGCGAAGCCGACGAGGAGGAAGTCCAGAAGAAGGTCGAGGAGATCATCCGGCAGCACTTCCGGCCGGAGTTCTTCAACCGGATCGACGACATCATCGTTTTCCACAGGCTTTCGCGCGAGGAGATCGAGAAGATCGTCGAGATTCAGCTGCGCAACCTCGCCCGGACCGTCGCGGAGCGCGGCATCACCCTGACCTGGAGTCCGGAAGTCCGGGCCAGGCTGGCGGCTCGGGGCTACGACCCGACGTTCGGGGCGCGGCCCTTGAAGCGTCTCATCCAGAAGGAGATCTCGGATGCTCTCGCGGAGCAGATCATCGGAGGCAACCTCTCCTCCGGCGACCACGCCGAGGTCACCGTGGACGACGAGAACGAGGACTTCGAGATTCGAAAAGCGGCATAGGGAACCAGGACTCTTTTCATGGAGGTGACAGATGGCCATGGACCCGTATCGTGAAATCCAGGATCGACTCAGCCGCGCGTTCGGCCTCACGCCGGCGCGCCGGGAGCGCGACGAGGAAATGAGCCTCGGAGCGTGGATCCCGCCGGTGGACATCGTGGAGGAGAAGGACCGCATTCAGCTGATGGTGGAGCTGCCCGGCTTCAAGGAGGAGGAGATCACCATCCAGCTCGAAGGCGGCGTCCTGACGATCCGCGGTGAGCGTCAGTTCGAGAGGGAGAAAGAGGGGCGCACGTATCACCGCGTCGAGCGCAGCTACGGCCAGTTCGTCCGGACCTTCACGCTTCCCAACAACGTGGATCGCGAGAACGTTCAGGCCAACTTCCGCAACGGGATGCTCGAGATCGAGCTGCCGAAGAGCGAAGAGGCGCGTCCCCGCCAGATCCGGATCACCCCCGTCGGACAGAGCGCCGGTCAGCGGTCCATCGACGTCCAGGCGGGCGGACAGAAGGAGACCGAGACGCGCGAACGCGGCCGGACGGAGTCCGGCGACCGGCAGCGTGGCCAGAGGGAGCGCGAAGCGCAGCCCCGTTGAGGGATCCCCCCCATCGATTCCGGAAACCCCGCTCCGGCGGGGTTTCTTTTGCGCGGCGTCCCGGAAATGCGGGCCGCCGGAGGCCGGTTCTCGGGCTCATGCGAAGGTTGGCCGTCGTGGTCCTCGCGCTCTCGAGCGCCGCGGGCGCCGGCGCAGCGACCGCTTCCCGCCGCAACGAGATCGTCGAAGTCGTCGAGAAGGTCGCTCCCGGGGTCGTGAACATCTCCGCCGAGCAGACCGTCCGCCGCTCGCCGCTCTGGGACGACTTCTTCTTCGGGCTCGACCGGCCGCGGCGCGAGCGGGCGCGGTCGCTCGGGTCCGGGGCGATCATCGATCCGCGCGGAATCATCCTGACCAACGACCACGTCATCTCCGGCGCCTCACGCATCGTGGCCACGACGAAGTCGGGCGCCGAGCTCGAGTGCGAGGTGGTCGGGTCCGATGCCGACAACGACCTCGCCGTCCTGCGCGTGCGCAACCCCGGGGGGTCGCTTCCCTCCCTGAAGCTCGGGACCTCGTCGGATCTGCTCATCGGCGAGACGATCCTCGCGATCGGGAACCCCTTCGGGTACACCAACACCGTGACGTCGGGCGTCGTCTCGGCCGTGGGACGGAGCGTGCGCGGGCAGAACAACCAGCGGTCCTACACCGACTTCATTCAGATCGACGCGCCGATCAACCCGGGTAATTCCGGAGGTCCGGTCGTCAACATCCAGGGGGACGTGATCGGCATCGCGACGGCGATCGCCGGCGGGGCCCAGGGGATCGGGTTCGCGATCCCGGTGGACCGGGCGCGGCGCATCGTGGAGGACCTACTGCAGTTCGGCGAGGTTCGCGCGGCGTGGATCGGGCTGCGGGCCCGCTCGGCAGCGGCCGCCGACGGCGAGGCGCCTGGCCGCGGCCTTCGGGTGCGCAGCGTCTTTCCGGACTCCCCCGCGGCGAGCGCCGGGATCCGCGCCGGTGAAACCGTCGTTTCGGTGGATGGCGTTCCCCTCGACTCCGAGGACGCCTTCGAGACGGCGCTCTCCACCCGCGGGCCGGGCCGCTCCATGAAACTCGGCGTGCGCGGGGAGAAGGGCCCGGAGCGCGTCGTCACGCTGCAGGCCCAGGCCCCGCCGCCCGGCCTGGGCATCCGGATCCTCCGCGAGGACATCGGCATCAGTCTGCGCCGCGTGTCGGGCGCTCTCCGCATCTCCGTCGTGGATGCGGATTCGCTCGCGGCCCGACGGGGCTTGCGCTCCGGCGACCTGCTCCTCGGCGTCAACCGCACGCCCGTCGAGGAGCTCGACGACGCGGACCGCATCCTCCTGCGCGACCACAACCGGCGAACGGTCCTGCTGGAAGTCGGCCGCGGACGATTCGCTTACGTGCTGACGTTTCCGCTGGACTAGCGCACGGCTATTCACCCGCTTTGGCCTATCGCGTGGCGGGTCAGCGGCGAGCGGCGCTGAGCGGAGCGAGTCCGCTGCAGCCGCGTGTTCGGCGACGGACTCTTAGCGGCTCATCAGGGGAGCCTGTGTGCCCCGCAGGATGCCGGCTACGCTGAGATCCTCATCGACCTGTGGCCAGTGGATGCCCTCACCATCACCGAGGAGCCGCCAATTCGAGCGCTGTGCGGGCGAGGCGTGAAGCAACCGCGGAAACCAGGCCAGAGGCACGCTGACCCTTCGACCGTCAACCAACGAAACCGTCAGCTCGTCCTCGGTGAAGAGGACCTCCCCAGCCCGAGGGCTAGCCTCAACTAGTGAAGAACTCATTCCACGACTCCAGAAACCGTTCTCGGTTCTCCAACACGATACGCTCGACTGAGCGGAGTTCGGAAGCCGAAAAAGCGTCCGGTCGAAGCCAACGCAACCGGATCGAGCCAGAATTTGGCGATTTTGCTCTCCTGCTGGACGTGAACGTGCGGCGGGTGGGCGCCCTCGTTGCTGTAGAAAAAGAACCGAAATGGGCCGAATCGCCCCAGCGTCGGCATCGGGAAATCCTACCTGGGTCGCTAAATCGCCGATGCCTGCCGCCGAACGAGCGGCGGTTCCGCGGCGAGCCGAGCGAACAACGCAAGCGACCCGAGCGAATGCGAGGGCGGCAGTCCGTTGCACGCGCGGGTTTGGCAATCAGCGTTGAATAGTCCGAACAGCCTGGCTTCTCCGGATCGGACGGACCGTTAGCCGCTCTATCGGCACCCTAAGACGACCAATCGATCGGCCGTTCGCAAACCAGAGCGCCCCATCGGCTCCGACTGTCAATGACGGACCGACCGACTCGCGGAAGGGTCCGGGAAGCTCTGTGATCGCGCCTTCGGTGGTGATTCGCCCGATTCTGTTGCCGATCCATTCAGTGAACCAGAGCGCGCCATCGACCCCCGTGACGATACCCCCGAGACCACTGCCGAGTGTGGGAAGGGGAAACTCGGTGATGGCGCCTTCCGTGGTAATCCGACCGACTTTGTTCCCCTCAGTCTCAGTAAACCAGAGGGCACCATCCGGCCCGGCGGTGATACTACTTGGCCGAGCCTCCGGGGTCGGGATGGAGAATTCGGTGATCTGACCGTCAGTCGTGATTCGTCCGATGTTGTTGCCACGTGCTTCTGTGAACCACAAAGCGCCGTCAGGCCCCGCAGTAATGACCCATGGACGACTCCCGGGGGTCGGAACTGAGAACTCCGTGACGGTTCCGCCGTCAGGCGTGATGCGACCGATCCTGTTCCCAATTAACTCGGTGAACCAGACGGCGCCGTCTGGGCCAGCAGTAATTCCGATAGGACGGTTCAAGTCAAAGGTAGCGGGTGGTATTGGGAATTCCGTTATGACTCCGGCCGGTGTGATTCGGGCAATTTGGTCAACGGATAACTCGGTGAACCAGACATTGCCATCCGGCCCAGCTGCGATCAGATCCGGCCCGCTCTCGCTGGTCGGCGTGGCGAACAGGGTGATCACACCGTCCGGAGTAATCCGTCCGACGTCTTGACCGGCTGATCCTGCTAAGTCCGCGGCGCAGGTGAACCACACGTTCCCGTCGGGTCCAGTGGTTATTCCGACCGGAAAACAGCCACTTCCTGGCGGGACCGGGAACTCGGCGACATCGGCCGTCTGCGCTCTGACGGTGCTGTCGATGGCAAGGTAACTTGCGAGCAAGACTAACGAGCTAAGGCGACTCATCTCCGGAGCCCTGGGTTCGAGTAATCTACAACCGCGCGCTCCCTCGGGTGGCGTCGGCGACGTGTGCCAACCGATAGTTCCTGTCAGGCGAAATCACGAAGCGCGGATTAGGCGGTTCATGTACGTGCATACTCCTGTTATCGTACTCGCTCTAGCACCCGGCCCGCCCTTGACCCCGATCAGGTCCTGGTCTTTCAGCAAGGCCGTTCCCGTCCCGTTCATGATCACTCGAGCTAGCTCGTCGCGGCCTTTTCATCGGTTGCCTAACGAGTCGGCGTTCAGCGGCGAGCGGCGAACGGGCGGCCGCTGTACCGCCGAACCGCCCCCGGCGAACCAGAGAAACTGAGCGGCCGCGAGGCCGCGAGTCCGCTGCAACGCCATGTTAGGCCCGCGCTGGATTCACAGCAGCTTCTTGAACTTCTCGACCGTCATCCCAGCATCCCGAATAATTCCGCCCATAGTGAATGCATTCACCGGGTTGTGCCGAGGAATCGTGAGAAACCGAACGCCATCGGTCATGACCGCGTGCTTGGCACCTTGACCCCAGCCTTCTCAAGCGCCCGAATAGCTTCCTGGTGATTTACACCGGGCAGCTTCGGCATAGCTAACTCGGGACTTCGACTTCCCGGACTTCTGAGCTCCTCAACGATTCCTCGACCGCTGCAAGGTACTCGCGGATGGCGTCTTGAATGTTTTCCAGAGCCTCTTCCTCCGAGCTCCCTTGCGACCAGCAGCCCGGAAGCCCCGGACATGAGACGGCATACCCTTCATCCGTCCGCTTCAGGACGACCTTGTACCGCATCCCCTAATCCTACTCCTGCCAACCGAGCCGCTTCGGCCTAACGGCACGGCGTTCAGCGGCGAGCGGCCGCCAGCCAGTCGCTGGACCGCCAGACCGCCGCCGGCGCCCTGAACCGGCCTGACAGCCACGAGGACGCGAGCCCGCTGCAACGCCATGTTAGACGGCTGGGTGAACCCTAGCGGTTGCGGGCAGCCACTTCGGCTCCGTAGCAGTCTGACGCTCCGCAACAGCAACGCTCCGTCGACCCTTTAGGACGACCTTCTAGGATTCCTGCAGGAATCGAGGAGCGTCCAAACCCATTTGTGGCGAGCTGGTGAAGCTTCACCAACTCCATTTCGCGAAGCCTGGCGCGGGCGGGGCAATGATGGCGTTCAAGAATTGTCACTTCGATCTGAGTAGGTCCACCGCGGGCCTCGACATACGCTCGGAAATCCGCATTGCGTCCAGTCCAACTGTGCGCGCGTTGCTCCGATCCTGATCCGATATGGAAGAACGTGCCCTCGCCCCGCATTTTGAGCCCGTATACGATTTCGCCGGGCCCGTCATGTGCTTGAGAACTCGGACGATCAGATTCGTTCATCTGTGGGATTGCCTCACTGCATCAGCCGTCTAACGTGATGCCGGTCAGCCGCGGCGCTCACGATTGCACCAGCGCCGTCGGCTGCAACGGCGGGTTAGGCGCCTCACCGGCTGCACACGCGACGCCGATCTAGGTTCAACCAGGCAGAGCACCGAGTTGTTGCAGCAACCCGAACACGTCGAATTCTCCCCAGCGCTCCACGATTCGACCGCCTTCGACACGAATGATGTCAATCCCGCGCAATTTCACCTCTTTGCCCGTCGCCGCGATCCCCATCAGTGAGCCGGTGTGCCGCCCCCGCGCGGTCCAGCGCAAGACCGCTTTGTCGCCTTCGACAATCACATCCTCGTTCTGTACTCTGAACTCCGAAAACGCGTTGAAATACGTCGCTGTCAACCGCTTATAGCCCTCCCGCCCCTGTTCCTGACCGGGAGCCAGGTCGTGGTCAGTGAAATCAGGAGCCATAAGTTCGTCGAGCACCCCAACGTCGCTCTTGTCCCAGCACTCCTCGGTAAAGCGCCTCGCGATGTCGCGAGTTTCAATGGTGCCCATTGCGTGTCCCCTATTCCTTCGAGTGGTTCGTAAAGCCGTTCTCACCCATCCACACGATTGTGTACCCTACCGTGCCGACAGAACGGCTGTCAGATCAGGGAGTGCGCCTAACTTCTTATTAGACCGACGAATGGGCGCGTCCATACCTTGCGTCGCACGCAGCCTATTCCGCCCACGGCGAGGAGATAGGCTGCGATCGGGCAGCCTAGTGCGAGGCGGGTTAGGCTGCCCTGCCCAGTCGCTCGAGCCGCAATCAATTTGACCTCTCCGTCGATTAGAGCACGGCTCACTGCCGACCGGCGAAAGCCGCCGCAACCAGGCACGCTAGATGGTTTGCCGGCGCCTCAGCCGCAGTTCGGCCACGATGATTCCCGCCAGCACGAGCGCGCCTCCCGCGAGCCCGCGCGAACCGAGCCGCTCGCCGAGCAGCCACGCGGCGAGCAACGCCGCCCAGACCGGCTCCAGCGCGAACAGGATCGCCGCGTGAGTCGCGCTCATGTAACGCTGCGCCCAGGTCTGGCCGAAGAACGTGCCGACCGTTCCGATGGACCCCAGGTAGAGGATGCTCCAGAGGAACCGGCCGGCCCAGACAACGGGCCGAGCCTCCGCCGCCGCGGCGTGGAACCCGCCGAGCAGGGGGCTGCGCAGGAGCAGCGAGAGCAGTCCGGCGACGATCGCGACGACGGCGAGCTGCGCGGCGGTGAGGAGCGCGGAATCGTGCGCAGAGGAGCGTTCGGCCATCTCGACGATGTAAAAGGCGAAGACGACGCCGCAGCCGAAGACCATCAGGTCGCCCCGGTTGATCGGCCCGCCGCCGGCCGGGAGCGTCAGGAGGATGAAGCCCGCCGACGCGAGCGCGATGCCGAGCCCGTTCTCGAGCGAGGGCAGCTTGCGCGTGCGCAGGTAAGCCGCGAACGGCGTCAGAACGACAGAGAGCCCGGTGAGGAACGCCGCGTTGGACGCCGTCGTCTCGAGCTGGCCGATGACCTGAAGCGACATGCCGGACGCGAGGAGAAGTCCGAGGATGGCGCCGTCGGCGAGCCACCCGCGAGTGCGCGGCCGTTTCCAGACGAACGGCGCGAGGAGGAGAGTCGCGAGCGTGAACCGCGCGAAGAGGAAGGCGAGCGGCGGTGCCGTCTCGAGAACCCGGTTCACGACGATGAAGGAGGAGCCCCAGACGAGCGTGACGCCGACGAGCACGGCGTCGGGAAGCCACCGGGAGGGCGGCGCGGCGGTCTCCGGCGGCTCGGACGGAGGTGGTGAGCTCAGCGCCGGTAGGCTAGCATTCGCGCCTTGCCGGAACCGACAGATAGACCGCGCGTCCGCTTCGCCCCCTCCCCGACGGGATCACTGCACGTGGGCGGCGCCCGCACAGCCCTCTACAACCTCCTGTTCGCCCGCCGCGGTCAGGGGACGTTCATCCTGCGCATCGAGGACACCGACGTCGAGCGCTCCCGGAAGGAGCTGTCGCAGCAGATCCTCTCGGCCATGGAATGGCTGGGCCTCGGTTACGACGAAGGGCCGTACCATCAGTCGCGGCGGTACGACCTCTACCGCGGCGCCGCCGACCGCCTGGTCGCGGAAGACAAGGCGTACCGGGCCTTCGAGACTCCCGAGGAGCTCGAGGCGGAGCGCAGGCGGGCGCAAGCCGAGGGCCGGCCCTACCGGTACTCCGGAGCCGGGCGCGAGATCGCGCCGGATGAAAGCGAGCGGCGCGCGCGGACCGGCGACCGCCACGTCATCCGGCTCCGAATGCCCGCCGAGACGATCGTCGTCGAGGACCTGATCCGCGGGCGCGTCGAGTTCCCGGCGGAGGCCAACGACGATTTCGTCCTCGTGCGGTCGGACGGCCATCCCCTGTATCACTTCACCGTCTGCGTGGACGACGTGGACATGCGCATCACGCACGTGCTGCGGGGGGACGACCACCTGGCGAACACTCCGAAGCACGTGGCGCTATTCCGCGCGCTCGGCTCCCCCGTCCCCGCATTCGCACATCTCGGGATGATTCTCGGCACGGATCGCCGCAAGCTCTCGAAGCGGCACGGCGCGGCGGCCGTCGAGAAGTGGCGCGACCAGGGGATCCTCGCCGAGGCGCTCGTGAACTTCCTCGCCCTGCTCGGATGGTCGCCCGGCGACGACCGCGAGCTGATGACCCGGGAGGAAATGGAACGGGAGTTTTCCCTCGAACGCGTCGGCGCCTCCCCTTCCGTGTTCGATCCCGAAAAGCTCCTCTGGATGAACTCCCAGTACATGGCGCGTCTGCCGGCGAGCGAGCTTCTCGAGCGATCGGCCCCGCACGCGGCGTCCGGCCTGCCGCCCGCCGAGGTTGCCCTGCGCGCGATCGATCTCCACCGCACGCGCGCGCGGACGACGATCGAGATGGGCCGCGCGCTCTCGACCTACGCGGCGGACCCGGCGGAATACGACGCGGACGGCATGCGCAAGCAGGTCAAGCCGGACACGGCCGCGCACCTCGGCCGGCTGATCGCGCGTTGGGAGGCGGAGCCGGACTGGACGGTCGAGGCGCTGGAGCGCGGCCTGCGCGAGACCGCCGCCACCCTCGGTGTCGGCGCCGGGAAGCTGATCCACCCGACGCGGCTCGCTCTGACCGGCATCACGGTCGGCGCGCCGCTCTTCGACGTGGCGGAGGTGCTGGGGCGGGAGACGGCGCTGCGCCGGATGCGCCGGTTCGTCGAAAGGATCGGAGCCGGGGAGCCGACGACGTCAGCTCTTCTCTGACTCGTACTCCTGGCGGAGGCGATCGAGGTCGTTCAACGCCTTGCGGAGGACGGCGATGACCCGCGGGACTTCCCGGCCGTAGTACTTCAACTCCGGATCGCAGTCCGTCAGGCCGTACACGGCCTCGTCCTTCTCGAGCCGATCTTTCTCGAAGGTGAGCCGCTCGGTGAGCTCGTCGAGCTCGGTGCGCAGGACGAACGCAAGGTCCCGGATCCCCAGGAAACGGCTGCATTGCGGACAATGCACTTCCTCGCTGCCCGTGTCGGGGATTCCGTCGATGACGAACTGCCTCTCGCAGCGAGGGCACTCGAAGACTTCCGGGATCACGGGCGCAGTGTAGCGCCGGAGACCCCGGCGGCCGCAAGGCCCCAGGTTCTCGAGAGCCGAACTGTCCTCAAACGGTATCGCTCCAAAGGGAATGGACCTTATGGTCGCGGCGCGAGGAGTCTCCGCCCTCGGAGGAGCCTCGCGCCGCGGGAGGCGGAGCGCAAGCGAGGCGCAGCCGAGCAAGCGAAGCCGACGTGGGGAGGAGGCTCGCGTCGCGGGAGCCGCAGCGCAGCGAGCGGCCAGGCGGGCGGTCGAGCGTGATCCGCGAGCCGTCGGCCGGTGCCAAAAGCAGGCCGCGAGCGCAACGAAGGCGACGGTTCAAACGGCATCGCTCTTGGACGTGAACAGGAAATCCCGGGCCCGGATCGCCGGCACGACCATCTCTCCCGTGGAGACGGGGGCGCTCATCGCCTCGACGTTCTTGAGCAGGCTGACGGGGCTGTCGTTGAAGCGCAGGTTCGTCACCGCGCCCGTGACCTTTCCCTTCTCGATGAGCCAGACGCCGTCGCGCGTCAGGCCGGTCACCTGGACGATCTGCGGATTGACGGATCGGATGTACCAGAAGCGCGTGACGAGAAGCGCCTTGTCCACTCCCGCGATCAGGTCCTCCACCGTGCCCGACCCGCCTTCCATGACGATCGAGCCGAAGAAAGGCCGCGGCTCGGTATTCGCTTTCTTCGCCCAGTAGCGGTCCACGCTGAGAGCCTTGAGGACACCCTTCTCGACCCACGTGGTCTTCCGCGTCGGGAGCCCCGTGAAGCCGGCTCCGCCGGATCCTCCGAAGCCGAGGAAACCGCCGGTGGTGCCGCCCGCCCACGGCCTGGCGGGAACCCGGGGGTCGAACGGGTCGGAGCGGATCGTGACCATCTCGGCAAAGACCTTCTCGCCGACGCGGGTGCCCCCGCCCGGCTTCGACAGGAAGCTGCGCCCCTCGTCCGCCGTCCGCATCGAGAAGGAGCTCGCGAGCAGGTCCACCAGATCGCTGACGGCCTGAGGCTCGAGGATGACCGTGTACCGCCCCGGCTCGATGTCACGGGCTTTCGCCGAGCTGACGGCCTTCTTTGCCGCGCGCTCCGCCAGCTCCGCCGCGGGTATCTCGGAGAAACGCGGCGCTCCCAGCCCGGCCCATCCCGAACCGGTGCCGTCCTCGGTCCGCATCGTCGTCGAGAAGGAGGCCGAGGTGCCGGCGTGGTAGCCGAAGTTCCCCTTCTTGTTCGCGATCGCCATCCACCGCGACGTCGCCTCGGAAAAGCCGGAGGCGTTCAGCTTGCGCTCCCGCGCCAGCTTCAGCGCGGCCGCGACGCCGGGGCTGCGCTCGGCGGCGCCGGCCTTCGCCGTATCCTCGTGCATCGCGCGGATCTCGGGATACTTCTGCGGCCCGAGGCCCTCCACGAATTCGGGGTCCACGCTCGCCGACCGCATCAGCTCCTCACTGCGGGCGACCGCGCGCCTCAAGCCCTCGGGGTCGGTGTCGTTGACGCGCGTCGTGCCGCTCCTTCCCTGGCCCTGGCTCGTGATCGCGATCACGAGGTCGCGCGACGACCCGGAGGTCGTCACGTCGTTGGCCGCGAACCGCGTGTGGCCGGTCTGCGTCAGCTCCACGATGACCTCGCACTCCGGCGCTTTCGCGTAGGAAAGGATCCTGTCGGTCAGCTTCTTCGCCTCTTCGCGTTTCAAGGACATCACCTACTCCGTCTTGAGGACGTGGATTTGCCGGAACCGCGCCGGAGCGCACCCGTGGCTCATGGCGTTGATCTGCGCCGGTTGACCCTTTCCGTCCGCGTTCAAGCCGACGTTCTGCCAGATCGCTTCGCCGCCGATCCCGTCGCAGGCCTGCCAGAAGTCGGGGGTCCGGCTCTGGTAGGCGACGTCCGCGATCATCCTGCCGACCTTGCCGCCCTTGATCTCCCAGAAGGCGTCGCCGCCGAACTGGAAGTTGTAGCGCTGCTGATCGATCGAGTAGGAGCCACGGCCGTCGATCAGGATCCCGTCCTCCACGCCCCCAACGAGCTCTTCGAGCGTGACCGGCTTCGGCGAGGGCGCCAGCCAGACGTTCGGCATGCGCTGGAAGGGGACCGATGCATAGGAGTCCGCGTAGCAGCAGCCCATGGATTCCGTCTGACCGATCAGGTGCGCCTGGTCCCGGATGGTCTGGTAGCCCGTGAAGATGCCGTCCTTGATGATCGGGAACTGCCGTGTCTTGACGCCGTCATCGTCGTAGCCGCAGGTCGAGAGGCTCTCCTTGCGAATGCGGTCGCCGTTGAAGTTCACGATGTCGGAGCCGACGCGGAACTTTCCGAGCTTCTCCGGCGTGAGGAAGGACGTCCCAGCGTAGTTCGCTTCGTACCCGAGCGCGCGGTCGAGCTCCGTGGAGTGACCGATCGACTCGTGGATCGTCAGGCCGAGGTGCGTGGGGAGAAGCACGAGGTCCTTCTTCCCCGCCGCGACGGAAGGGGCCTTGAGGTGGTTGACCGCCTCCTCCCCCACGCGGCGCGCGTTGCCCACGATGTCGGCGCGGGCCACGGCTTCGTAGCCGGCGGTCACCGAGTGCGGCCGGTACGTGCGCGACTTCTGCTTGCGCCCCTTCTCGACCGCGGTCGCCGTGAACTCCGGCGCGATCTGGTAGACGCGGTGCTCGATCCGGCTCCCCTCGGTCGAAGCGAACCAGCGGTGCTCCATCCGCTGGGCGATGAACCCGGTGGCGATGAAGACGCCCGGGATCTTCTTGGCCTCCTCGCCGGCCCGCCGCAGCAGATCCAGCTTCTCTTCGATCGAAATCGCGAACGGGTCCTTCGCGATGGGCGTCGCATAGGTGTCCTGATGAGCCGGAACCGGAGCGAGCCGCACGGGATCGCGGCGCAGGGCGGCGCTCGCCCTGGCGGTCGCCACGGCGTCCGCGGCGGCGCGGCCGATTTCTTCCCGCGTGACGGTGTTCGAAGCCGAGAAGCCCCAGGCGCCTCCGGCCAGGACGCGCATCCCGAAACCGAAGGTCTCCGAGTCGGCCACGGACGGGACGTGGTTGAGCTTTCCGGTCGCCGGATCCGCCTGCGAGCGCATCCTGATGATCTGGCCGCGGTACCGGTTGATCCGGATGTCCGCGTAGGAGGCGCCGGCCTTCTTTGCGCGGTCCAGCGCGAAAGCCGAAAGCTCGCGGAGCTGATCGGGCGAGAGCTCCGCGGCCTCGACGCGGGAGACCAGGAAGCGACCGGGGATCAGGCCGAGCGTCGCCCAGGCGGCGGCGCCCGCGCCGCACCCTATGAGGAAGTCACGGCGTGAAGGGGTCATGGATCCTCCGAGCGGAGGATCCTATCCCCACTCATGGCCCCCGCAGCCGTCGCCGCGGATGAAACCACTTGTCGTCTCTGTTGATGCGGCCTGAGATCGGCAGGCTTGCACACTCGAGAAGGACGAAGTCATGAAGCGGATACAGAGAGCGGTCGTCGTTCTGATCGCCGGGTGCCTGTGGGGAGCTACGAGCGCGCACGCCCAGGTGCCGGCGAAGGTCGAACGGATCAATCCCGCGGGACTCATGAAACCCACGGGCTACACCCACGTGGTCGCCGTCCAGGGCGGCAAGCTGGTGTTCATCGCCGGCCAGGTGGCCTTCGACAAGGACGGCAAGGTCGTGGGCAACGGCGACCTCAAGGCGCAGACGCAGCAGGTCTACCTGAACCTGAAAAGGGCCCTGGCCGCAGCGGGAGCCTCACCCGAGGACGTGGTGAAGACGGTGACCTACATCGTGGGATACAACCCCGCCCAGCTTCCCCCGCTGCGCGAGGTGCGCCAGGCCTTCTACGGGACCGCCGAGCCGCCGGCGAGCACTCTCGTTGGGGTGCAGGCTCTGGCCCGGGAGGAGCTTCTGATCGAAATCGAGGCGTTCGCGGTCGTGCCGTAGGCCGCGCGGTCGAGTCGGGCGGGCGCGCGGTGCTCGGGATACACGCCGGGCGACGAGCGGGCCGCTGAACGTGACGCCCTGAGAAAGACTGAGAGTAAGGAGCAAGCAGCAAAGGAGTGGGCATGAGAAAGGTCATTCTCCAGGAGTTCGTGACCCTCGACGGTTTTACGGCGGATGCCGACGGCGGGGTGGATTTCGTTCCCGCCTCGACGCGAGGAGATCAGAGTTCTGGAAGGAGCCGCTCGCGCTGATGGACGCGATCGACACGATTCTTCTCGGCCGAATGACTTACGGCATGTTCGCGGATTACTGGCCGAAAGTGACGGAGGGAGACGACGAGCGCTTCGCTGAAAAGATCAACTCGATGCCGAAGGTCGTCTTCTCCCGCAGGCTCGACCGGGCGCCGTGGGGCAAGTGGGACGACGCCCGGATCGTCAGCAAGCGCGCGGAGGAAGAGGTTGCGGCGCTCAAGAAGCAGGCCGGGAAGGACATGGTCATCTGGGGCAGCATCTCGGTGGCCCAATCGCTCATCCGGGAGGGTCTGATCGACGAGTCGTCTCGTGGTCTGTCCCCTCCTTCTGGGGAGCGGAAAGCCTCTCTTCGACGGCAGGCTTCCGGCGGCCGACTTGAAGCTCAGGAGCGCCAGGGCGATGGATCTGGGAGCCGTGTCACTGAAATACGCCCCGGCAATGTGATCACCGGTTAAAGCTTCGGCTTCGTCAGCCGCTCGGCGAGACCGAAGGGGATGGAGTCCAGGTCGGCGTCGGGCTGCTGGAAGGGGGCGGCGTCGGCGTCGAAGAGGGCTCTGGCGTCGGAGATTGCGGAGTGTTGGTGTGGCTGGGCGTTGGCGTGCCCGGCGTCGGCGTCGGCGTCGGCGTGAACGGGCACTCCACCACGATGAACTCGACGGGCTTGTTCTCCACCCACGGCGGGCCATGGAACCGAAGCCCGTCGTCGTCGTAGGTCACCGGCTCGTTGACCGCAGTCTCCTTAGCGTTGGACTTTTGATCGGCGTCGTGGGTCAGGGTCAGCGCGTATTCCGGGTCCGACGGATCGGAGCCGGGCGCGAGCTTCTGGATGGCCGTCACGGCGGCGGTGTGGTTGTCGATGCCGATCTCCACGTCGCAACCGTTCTTCACCGCCTCCTCCACCTTCTGGAACTCCAGTCGGGAGATCGTTTCGGTCGTGATCGGCGTTCCGTCGGCTTCCAGGTGCTCTTTCTTCTTCTGGGGCCAGTTGTCGTCACAGCCGGGACGCCGCTTGTCCCAGTCGGTCGCGACCTTCGCGTGCGCGATGGTCAGGTGCGCGTCGGGTATCTGCAGGTTGTACTTCTGGTTGAGCCACATCAGGCTGTTGGACACGGCCGCCGGCACGCACTCGTCTTTACCCGCCTGCTGGTTGGGAAAGCCCTTGTGCTCGTACTTCGGTCCGCCCTGCGCGGCGCCCTGTTGAAAGGGGGCGGGGGGGCTGAACTGGATCGGATCACCGCCGAATCCGGTGTAGAGCCGGTAGTGCTTGCCATGGACGCGGGCGACCTGGAGCGACTGCGGCATCTCCGACAGAACGGACCCGGTCAGAGCGGCCGCGTAGCTGATGAACTTGACCTTCGTCCCCGGCTGGACCCCCAGGTCGAAGCCAAGCGACGCCACGTATGGCTCGCCGGGACCGTCCGGGCTCAAAACGGGAATGTTCCGCAGGCGCCAGAAACCTTCCACTGCGAGATTGAAGTAAAGAGTCTCCGCCGAGCCGACGTAATCCAGCTCGGCGTATCCCCATTGGGACTTGTGGCGCTTGTCGCCGTCGAAGTCGATGTCGAGCTGGTAGAAGGTCAGGTTACTGGTCGGCTGGGGCGCGCCGGAGCCGGCCAGCGCCGTGAGCGCCGCGGCGGCGAGCGCCGTCCTTGCGAGGCGCATCATCGCTCTCTCCCCCGTCGCCGGAGTTGCAGATTCCCCGCTGCGAGCTCCGCGAAGATGCGGCGCAATCATACGCTTGGAGTCGCCCGGCGGGACCCCCGCGGGGCCACGCGGGCCCGTGAGCCGACTTCTCCCCCGGGCCGACGGGATGGGAGCGAAGACTGCGCCCGGCGAGCATTCTGAGGTATGGCTGGGAGGCAGGGACTCGAACCCAGCGAGGGCTCGCCAAACGGTCCAACCTTCTCCAACTGGACCGAAGGTAATCCCTGATGATTCCGAGTGATCACGCACTCCGGCCTCCGGCCGCGTTCGGGTCGGTTTTGCAGTATTTGGGCATCGGTTGGTGAGAAATCAGACACACAAACGGACATACGTCACCTGAAAGGGGTCCCGTCGGTCGGTGATGGAGCGCGCCGCGCGATCTAAGCGCCGACGCGGGGGCGAGGTGGAAAACAGGGCGGCCTTCGGGGTCGCCCCGTTTTTTCTCGTCAGCGAGCGAGTTCGGCGACGCCCGGAAACGTCGTCGAAGAGGCGATCAGAAAGCTCGCGGCCCTCGCTGCAGTCCGGCTGTTCATCTCGCGCACAGCGTCGGGGACCGCCTGATGGACAACGACCTGGAGCCCGGAATTCGGGCGACTAATGACGAGGGCGGCCCTCTTCGTGAGGGGCATCTCGATCGGCCGGCACCCTCGAAGTCGAGCCGGGCCTCCCGCCCGAAACGATCGCGAAGCTGAAAGCGATGGGCCACAACGTCGAAGTGAAAGACGACGGCGTCGTTTTCGGCGGCTACCAGGCGATCCTCAAGGATCCCGATACCGGCGTTTACGCCGGCGCGACTGAAATGCGCAAAGACGGCGCCGCCATCTTGTATTGACTTCGTTCACGCCGTGGAAAGGCGCGCCCTGCGCACATCCGGCCGCTACGCTTATTGGCCGCCGGGATCCTTTTGCAGCACGGCTTCCGGCGCGCGCGGGAGCGGCTTGGAGACCTTGAGCGGCGGCGGGAATATGAACAGGATGTCGGAGGCGATCGCATAGACGCGGCCGTCGGGTCCGATCGCCGGCGGCGATTTCCCGCCCCCGACCCAGTCGAACCTCTGCAACTCCAGTTGCGCGTCGGCGTCGAAGGTGATGAAGGCGTCGGTCGTCGAGACGAAGACATGCGTGCGCGACGCCGCAGCCGACGTATAGGACGGTGGAAGCGACACTTGCGACACCACTTGGCCGTTGTTCAAGACCGCGAGCCCGGATCCGCCGACAGCAACGGCGAAGCCGTTGACGGTGCGCGTCAGCGCCCCATAGGCGAAGGGCGGACTGCCGACCGGCGCAAGCTTGCTCGCGTTCGGTCCGGAGAAGACGATTTGCGCGCCGGCGGTGCTGGCGAGCGTGCGCCCTTCCGGCAAAACCATCGGCGGCGAAAGCAATTTGCGCTGCGGATCGCCGTCTCGGAACACTTGGGTGAGGCGCGGCTGAGACCCCGTGACGGTGAAGCCCACGATCGTATGACGCTGGTCACTGACGATGACGTGAGGCGCGCCGCCGCCAGCAAAGGTGAAGACAGCGACGCCCGGCAACGGTGGAGGAAACGGAGGAGGATTAGGCAAGCGCTGCGGATTGTAATCCCAGCCACCCTTGAGTGCACAGTAAGTCCAAGTTGCGATGCCTGGTACGACGCAGGAGAAACCTAGCACGAGATCGGATGCACTGGGTCCGCCGCCGGTAATGACGTCAACTCCCGGCTGCGGGGCCGCCAGTTCATCGAGCACGACGCCTCCGTGGGTCAAAAAGCCGATCAGCCGCAGGTCGTCGCCGTTTTTCACGTTCGGACTTCTATAGAGTGCGGGCGCCAAAATAATCTCGCGACCGCCGACACTGACGATGTTGGGCGGCGCGGTGGTGGCGGCGCGGAGGCCCCGCTTGGGGAAGGGCGTCCGCGCAAGCAGGGCGCCGGTGGCGTTGAACGCATACAGGGTCGACCCGATTTCCGTCTTTTTGATCGCCCCTATTTTGGGCCCTATTTTGGTGATCTTCAACTTGGCGCCGATCACATAGACCGAACCATCCGCGCCGATGGCGGGCGAGGCGACGATCGACTCGCCCTGGTCAACCTCCCGGCTCCAGAATGGTTTGCCGTCCGCATGCAGGGCGATAAGCTTTCCTTCCTGCGTGCCGAGATAGACGCTTCCATCAGGAGCGATGACAGGACCCGCGCCCGGCGTGAGCGTGCCGAGGCCGGGAACGCTGAGGGAGCTCCCGGCAGCCGGCTTCGTATCCACATCGGCGAAACCCCGATTGGCGGCGTCGCCATGGAAACGTTCCCACGCCGCCGTCGCTGGCGTCGCGGTGTGCGCGACTGCGGAGAACATCAAGGCGATCGCAACGCGAGTTCGCTGGCCTATCACTCCCTCCCCATTTCCTGTCTGCGCAGCGCGACGATACTCATCGGAGAGCGCGGCGCGGCGCTCTTCCCTGCAGACGCAAACGATCACCCAAGGGCACCTGCAGCCAAGCCACTATTTCGCTGCATCCTACATCGGATTTGCACGGCGGGCTCATTTTTGCAATCTCGGCGCCGCCTTGTATTCGC
>JBHENW010000142.1:0-11842 GCA_046261875.1 Thermoanaerobaculia bacterium
CCAGCGAGATGACCCGCCCGTCGAAGAGGCGCTCCGCCTCCTCGCCGATCTCGTCGGCGGTGACGGCTTCGACCCGCGAGATGAGCTCCTCGGTGGGCAGGGTCCGGCCGAAGTAGAACTCCTGCCGGGCCTGCTGCGAGGCGCGGGAGACGGTGGATTCCAGGGCCAGGAGCATATTGCCTTTCAGGTTCTGCTTCGCCCAGGAGAGCTCGCGGGGCTTGACCCCGTCGCGCTTGAGCTTCTTCAGCTCCCGCAGGGTCACCTCGAGCACGCGCGCGAGGTTTTTCGGCGCGCACGCGGCATAGATGGTCTCGTACCCCCCGAGCCGGTAGGAGTTCAGCGAGGAGGCGATGGAGTAGACGAGGCCGCGCTTCTCGCGGACTTCCTGGAACAGGCGGGAGGACATGCCTCCCCCCAGGATGATGTCGAGCAGGTGCGTGGCGAAGCGCCGGCCGCTCGCCTGCCCCGGTCCCTCGACGCCGAGGCAGACGTGAGCCTGCTCGAGGCCGCGCCGGGCCTTCAGTTGCAGGTTCTGGTGCCCATGCGGCCGGCGGGAGGGGCGCTCGGGCAGCTCCGACCGCCCGTTGCGCCGGCGAAAGAGGCGCTCGACGGCCGGAAGGACGTTGGCCGCCCGGACGTGGCCGGCCACGGAGACGATGAGGTTGTCGGGCGTGTAGCGCTCCCGGTAGTACCGGTAGAGGTCCGTCAGGCCGATGCTGCGCACCGTCTCGGCGGTCCCGAGGATCGGAGCGCCCAGAGGATGGCTCTTCCAGAAGGACCGGACGAACATTTCGTGGACGAGGTCATCCGGGTTGTCGTTGGCCTCCCCGATCTCCTCGAGGATCACGCCGCGCTCCATCTCCACGTCCCCGAGGTCGAAGGCCGGGAAGAGGACCAGGTCCGAGAGCAGCTCGAGAGCCCCGGCAAACCGCGAGTCGAGCGTGTGGGCGTAAAAGCCGGTGTACTCCTTGGTCGTGAAGGCGTCCACGTCGCCGCCCAGGAGGTCGATCGCCCGGGCGATCTGGACGGTCGAGCGCCGCCGGGTCCTCTTGAAGAGGACGTGCTCCAGGAAGTGGGAAATGCCACGCTTGTCCGCCGGCTCGTCCTGGGATCCCGCGCGGACGAAGAAGCCCAGCGCGAAGGAACGGACGTCCTGCATCTCGTCGATGAGGACAGTGGCACCGTTGTCGAGCACGTATTTGAGGGCCATCGAGAGCTCCCGGCAGGCGCCGCGATTTTATCTTGGGACGGCCCCCCCGGAAGGAGTATTTGGCGTCTTTGGAATCAGTGACTTACGGAGTGGGAGTCGTGGCGGGCATTCTCAAACTATCAGGGCTGAAGGGAACGGCGTCCGCGTCCGCGTCCCCGACTATGAATCGCCATTCATCGTAGTAGCGCCGACCCCTCCACTCGCGGAGGGCTTCCTTGTGGACCTTCGAGCGCACGCCCGCGATCGGACCGACATTTTTTGTCTCCTCGCGGGGCCCGAAGATCCCCGGGGTCGGCCGGCGTGCGTCCTCGAAGGTCGAAGGGGGACGCGGTCCCCCCAGGTCGACGGCGGGAACGGAGTCGGGCTGGCCCTGGATGAGCAGGAACCAGTCGTCGCAGTTGCACGTCGGATCCTTCCAGAGCTTCCGGATGGTTCGGGGGCGGGTCTCGTACATCTCCTCGAGCGACGTGGGATAGCGCCCGTAGCGCCGCTGGAAGAGCCCGATCGCGCGCGCATACTGCTTCCCGCGGAAGATCAGCTCTGCCTCGCGGTCCCGGCGCATGATCGTGGAGACCGCCGGCGCCACGGCCGCGATCATGATCGAGAGGATGGAGATTGCGATGACGACCGCGACGAGCGTGAAGCCGCGCTCGCCGAGGCGGGAGCCGGGAATCGGGAGTCGAGAGTCGACAGGCGGAGCACCGCAGCTCCGACTACCGGCTTTCGACTTCCGGCTTCCGATCTTCCTCACCAGTCCTTGTAGAGAGTCCCGTCCAGCGCCGTGGCCTCCGAGCCGCTGTGGATGTCCGTGATTCCCGGAGTGAGCGGCTGGTCCGGGTTGTCGCTCTCGGGCGTCTCCTCCTCGTAGGTGAGGACCCAGGAGTCCGCGGAGCTGGTCATCGGGTCGAGCGGGATCTTCCGAATGTAGCCCTCCGTCACGAGAGTCTGGAGGTCTGGAGGGTACTGCCCTTTGTCGCCGTGGTAGTGATCGATGACCTGCCGCATCGTGAAGAGGTCTTCCTTGAGGGCCGCCTCCCGCGCCCGCTGGGGGGAATCCCGCAAGGCGGGCACCGCGATGGCCGCCAGGATCCCGATGATCGTCATGACGACCAGGAGCTCGAGGAGAGTGAAGCCGTGCTGACAGCGCAGAGAGACGGTCCTCATCGGCTCACCAGTCCTTGTAATAGGTCTTGTCGATCGCCCGCCCGGGGGAGAGCGAGTAGACGTCGTAGACGTTCTGCCCCCCCCAGGCGAAGGAGTCCGGCTCGTCCTGGAAGGACCGCAGGCCCCACTCCGGCTTCTTCGTCAAGGGATCCATCGGGATGCGGCGCAGGAACTTCTGCTTCTTGTTCACCTGCCCGACGAGGTTGACCCCCTCGACGAGGGTCTCCAGGTCGGCTGGATACCCCTCCGTCGCGACCTGCACGGGGATCAATCCGGCGTCCGAGTACTGCTTGTACTTGTCGATCGCGTCGCGCATGACCCGAAGGTGGTGGCGCAGCTCCAGCTCGTTCTGCCGCTTTGTCGCGTAACGCGCGACCGGGACGACCATCCCCGCGAGGATCGCCACCATGGTGCAGACGACCGCCAGCTCGACGATGGTGAAGCCGCGAGACCGGGAGTCGAATGTCGAAAGGCGGGAGTCGCAGGCGCGCATCGGTTTCAGCGCACGTCCAGGACGGCCGGGGTGAAGGAGAGGCCTTCCCCCTCCAGCGCGAGCGCCGAGCGGCCCGGCCCGACCCCCCGCACGATGATCTCGGCCACGGCGCGTGTCCCCCCCAGGCTGGCTTCGGCGGGCAGCTCGAGCAGGACGCGCCCCGGCTCGAGGCGGCTCTCGGCGACCCCTCCGTCGGCCAGGATCGGCCGCACCCCGACGACATTGACGACCTGTGGGTCGTATCGAATGGCGAACGATCCGGCCCGCAGCGTGTCGCCGGTTGCCCGGACGAGCAGGATCCTGTCTTGCCCCGCCGCGAACGACAGCGAGGCGGGGTCGAAATCGAAGCGCGGGGTCCGGTCCTCCTTGTTCAGGCCCGTCTCCGTCGCGAGCGCCCCCGGAGGCCGGACCTCGCCCTGTGGAGGCACCGCCTGCCGGGGCAGCGGCGTGGGCGGTGGGCGGAAGGGGTCGTTCGGCAACCCTCCCGGCGGCACGAGGTTCTGCGGAACCGGGGTCGGGGCCGGCCCCGGCGTGGGACGGACGGCCGGCTCGCGCCGCGGCTGGAAGTCGAAGGGACCGCCGCTGCCGCCGGGCGATTCGATCCGCGGGCTCCCCTGGAAAGAGATGTTCGAGTCCGTGCCGACGTACACGGGCTCGAGGTCCGCCTCAGTGATGTCGGGGATGCGGATGATGTGCGGGGTCAGGGTCAGAACGAGGTCCGTTGACCGATTGTCCGAGAACTTCTTGGAGAAGAGGCGTCCGAGCACCGGAATGTCCCCGAGGAAAGGCACCGAGTCGGTGCGGGACGACTTGTCGGTCCGGAAGAGCCCGGCAAGGAAGTTCGTCTCGCCGTCCTTGAGGCGGATCTCGGAGGAAATCGTCCGTGTGCCGATCACGGGCTGCGGCGGCTGCCCGCCCCCCACCTCGATGCGGTCGGTCACCTGGGAGACCTCGATGATGAGCTTCAGGGTGACTTCCTTGTTGTGGTGGACCCGCGGCTCGACCTCGATCTTGATCCCGACGTCCTGGTACTGGAACGAGGTGACCGGGACGATGTTGCCCCCAACGGTCGTTCCCGTGTTGAAGGTGGTGGTCGGGATCGGCACGCGGTCGCCGATCACGAGCTGGGCTTTCTTCCCCTCCGAGATGCGCAGCTGCGGTTTGGCCAGCAGCTCCGCGTCCGTGTTGTTCTTGATGAGGTTGTAGGTGATCGACGGGAGCGTGAACCCGAAGGACCGGATCGACAGGTCCTTGAGCTGGTCCCATGTGAAGGTCCCTTCCGGCACCTCGTTGCCGAAGTTCGTCGTCCCGCCGGGAGCCGGCGCGGTCGCCCGCGTGCTGTAAGCGGAGAGCACGACACCGAGGTCCTGGACCTTCGTGCTGTTGATCTGCAACAGCTCGACGTCCACGACGACCTCCGCCAGCTGCTTGTCGTTCTGCTCGACGATCCGCTCGGCGATGGCGACCTTGTCCGCCGTGTCGCGAAGCGTGATCGAGTTGTCCGCCTTGTTGGGATGGATCCGGGTCGTCTGCAGGATCGCCCGCATCGCGTTGGCGACGTCCTGGACGTCGGCGTTGGAGAGATAGAAGGTGCGGATGACCAGGTCCTCGTAGGTCTTCCGGTTGGCGGGTGTGTCGGCCGCGATGAGGATCGTCTTCTCGTCCACGATTTTGTAGAAGTGGTTCTCCTGGCGCATGAGGGTCTCGAGCGCCCTCTGGAACTCGATGTTGGTCAGAACGATCGCGACGTTGTCGTCCTTCAGCTGAGGATCGAAGATCACGTTGATGCCCGCGGCCGCCGCGAGCGACTGGTAGATCTGCTTGAGCGGCTTGGGCTGCGGAAAGTTCAGGCTGATCGGCTTCTCGCTCGCCGGCTCGAGCATCGGCGGCCGGGCGCGCGAGCCCCGGCTGCGGCGCTTCATCCCTTCCAGCGCCGTCTCGCCGGCCCGCTCCGCGACGACCCGGGCGGCCTCCTCGCGGGCCTTGCGCAGCTCGGTCTCCGCGTACTGGTTGGTCGGATCGAGCACGACGGCCTGTTCGAGCTCGACGACGGCGAGCTCGGGGCGCGCCGAGTTGCGGTAGAGCTTCCCCTTTTCGAAGTGGAACTGGGAGGCCCGGATCTTGGCGCGCTGCAGGGAGACCTTGTAGCGCGAGTTCGTCGGGTCGAGATCGACCGCCCGGGAGTACTTCAGGACGGCGAGGTCCCAGTGCTGGCGGACCTCCTCCTCGCGGGCGTCGCGAAACGCCCGGGACCCGGAGCAGCCCAGCGTGAGCGTCAGGAGAAGGCCGGCGCCCGCGATTTTCCAGTGGTGTTTCATTCCGCGAAACCTTTCTCGAAAGAGCGGAGAGTGCTCAAGGGGTGATCCCCAGCCGGCGGGTCTCCGACGGCGAGAACCCGACGAAACCGACGTCGATCGACTCGTAACCGACTTTGCGCAGGATGAACCGGTCGAAGACCACGTCTCCGGCCCGGGCATTGACGACCTGGTCCCCGAGCACGAGGACGGCGATGGGCCGGTCGCGCGCTCCGAAGCTCCCGATGAAACGGAACCCGATGTCCGGCGGCGCCGGCGTCGGTGGAGGGGGAGGCGGCGGGAGCGGGCCGACGAAGCGCGGATCGCCGGGCCCCGGCGGCGGCGGAGGCGGCGGCGTGGGCGTGGGCAGCGGCCGCTCCGTGGGCGGGCGGAAGTCGAAGAGGACGCGGCCGGTCCCCCCTCCGGCCCGGGACGGCTTCGGGTCGAGGTCGTCGGGAGAGATCAACGGCACCTCGTCGGGGGAGACGTCTCGCGCGCGCGGCTGGCCGCCCGGGCGGCGCGGCTCATCCGCTTCGGCGGAGAGCGTCGCCGTCGTGGGCCCGGGGGGCGGGGCGGCCGGGCGATCTCTCCCGCGCCACCGCACGACGGCAAAGACGAGCACGACGGCGAGCGCGGCGAGGAGGATCCCCTGCCGGCGAGTCCCGAGCTTCTCCCCGGCTTTCATGCCCCGACCCGGCCGCGCAGGGCGGGCCCGCGGCGCGCGCCTTCCTCGCCCGAGAAATACGTCGCCAGGGTGAGCCTCACGTCGACGGAGGCGGGGTTGTCCGGGTCGCGCGTCAACGTGGCCTCGCGGACGATGATCCAGCGCCGGTTGTTCTCGAACAGTTGCACGAGCCGCTTGAACTTCGAGTAGTCGCTGCGGAAACCGAAGGAGATCTGCATCACCGTCAGCGGGAGATCCGGCACGCTTCCGGTCTGGTAGCTGATCTGTGCGGGCGCGATCCCCGCGCGCCGCAGCGTCGAATGGATCTCGTCCACCAGCGGCGCCAGGGTGTTGCGCCGCGGGCCGATCCGCCGCCCGTAGAATTCTTCGAGAGCGGAGCTGACCTGCGCCAGCCGGTCCCGCTGCGTCGCGAGACGCACCGCCTCGGCCTCCGCCGCGGCGACCTCCTGCTCCAACCCGGCGCGGCGGCGCTCCAGAGCCTGCTCGCGAGCGCGGCTGTTCGTCCCGTAGGCGAAGAAGAAGACCAGGTTGCCCACCAGGAAGACCCCCGCCACCCCGAGCAGGGCGGCGCTGCGCACCCAGATCTCGCGGCCGGTCATGGCTTGCGTGCCTGCCCGCGGACGGGGCCTTCCGGGCCCTCCGGGCGGTAACGGATCGCGAGCTGGAACGAGTAGCCCTCGGGCACGCCCAGCTCGGGACTCGTCTCGGAGTGCAGCTCGACGGCCTCGAAAGCCGAGTCCCGCGACAACGCGGCTACGGTGCGCACGACGCTGGCCGAGCCGGAACCGACGAGGGACAGGTCGAGACCGACCTCCCCCTTCTCGTCGAAACGCGGAGAGAGGCGCGCCAGGCGCACCTCGGACGGCAGCACGCGCTCGAGGCGCCCGAGCAGCTCGATCCAGGAAAACTGGCGTTCCCGGACGAGCCGCAGCAGCTCGCGGCTTTCCACGGCGAGCGAGGAGACCTTGTAGCGGTTCAGGGCGGTTCGGGCTTCTTCGGCGGTGGCCCTGGCTCGCTCCTGCCGCCCCTCGAGCCACTCGATCTGACGCCGGGTCCCCTCCATGTCCTTGCGGAAGCCGGCGTAAAGACGGACGTTCATCGCGAAGAACAGCACGCCGATGAGCAGCGCGGTGCCGGCGACGTAGTGCACGGGCCGGTAGTCGCGGAAAGGGCGGCGCGCGAAATTGAGTTGAAGCGCCATCTAGCGTCCCCCCGAGACGGCCGCGAATGCCGGGAGGAGCTCCGGACGGGAGGCGACCCGCGCGTCGAAGTCCCCTTCGGCTCCGAGGATCGCGCCCGTGAGCGGCACCGGCGGGCGGGGGAAGGCGGAGAGCGCCTCGAGCGGCTCGGCCGCGCCGAGCTCGTCGTGGACGTAGGAGGCGGCGAGGCCGGGGCCTTTGAGCTTCTCGGTGTAGTAGGAGAGCGAAAGCCGGACCTCCTGCTCGTGGTCCCCGTCTTCCGCTTCGACGGGACGCTGGCGGAAGAAGAGGGGCGCGCTCTCCCGCGCGACCACGAACACGAAGGATCCGGGGCTGCGATGCACCAGGGCGTAGTCGCCGGCGGAGCGCGCGGCGAGCCGGGGGGCGAGTCCTTCGAACAGGGCGAGGCTGGCCGGCGCGAGCGCGCCGACCCGCACGCCCGCGGCGTCGAAGGCCTGCTCGACGGAGTGGAGCGTCTCGGCGGGCGCGGCCGCCACGAGCAGCCGCCGCTCGCCTGCGATCGGAGGCATGTCGCGGAAAACCACGGACAGATCCGTCGTGACCCCGGGCAGAAGCTTCTTGAGCTTCCAGACGACCATCTCGCGCGCGGCGTCGGCGCCCTGGGGCAGCGTGTCGAAATCGATCGGGAGCATGCGGGCCCACGCGTCGGGGAAGAGGACCGAGGCCCGGGTGAGCCGGCCGCCCGCCTGCCGCCGCGCCGTCTCGACCGCTTCGGCGACCGCTTCGCGCGAGAAGAGCGGCGTGCCGGAAGCGCCGGCGCCCAGAGAGTTGGGCGGATACGGGGTGTAGCGCACGTGGACGAAACCGGGGAACGGCTCCAGCCGGACCTGCGCCCACGTCACGCCGTCGGCCTGGAGGCAGAAGACGTGCGGCGGCACGACGGAGCGGAACAGCGAGATCTTCATCGCGGTCCCGTCACTCGACGAACGTCACCTTGTTGATTTCCTTCAGCGTCGTCGAGCCGTCGAAGACCTTGTCCAGGGCGGCGTCGCGCAGGAAGGTCATCCCCTCCTCCTTGGCCGCCTTCTTGATGTCCGCGGCGGGCCGGCGCTCCAGGATCAGCCCGCGGATCCGGTCGGAAAGGTCGAGCAGCTCGGCGATCGCCATTCGCCCGTGGAAGCCGGTGCCGTCGCATTCGAGGCACCCGCGCCCCTCGTAGAAGATCTGGCCCCGCACCGCGTCCGGCTCGAGCCCCGCCTCGCGCAGCGTCTCGGGGAGGACGCGGACCTCCTCCCGGCAGTGGGGGCAGATCTTGCGCACGAGCCGCTGGGCGAGGACGCAGTTGAGCGCGGAGACGAAGTTGTAGAGCTCGACTTTCATGTTGAGGAAGCGGCCGAGGACGTCGACGACGTTGTTGGCGTGCACGGTCGTGAAGACGAGATGGCCGGTCAGGGCGGACTGGACGGCGATCTGGGCGGTGTCCTCGTCGCGGATCTCTCCCACCATGATCTTGTCCGGGTCGTGGCGAAGGATCGAGCGGAGCCCGCGCGCGAAGGTGAGCCCCTTCTTCTCGTTGACGGGGATCTGCGTGATGCCGCGGAGCTGGTACTCGACCGGGTCCTCGATCGTCACGATCTTGTCCTCGACCGACTGGATCTCAGAGAGGCAGGCGTAGAGCGTCGTCGTCTTGCCCGAGCCGGTCGGTCCCGTCACGAGGACCATGCCGTAGGGCTCCCGGATGAACTTGCGGAGCTTCTTCTTCGTCTCGGCGTCGAACCCGAGCACGTCGAGGTTGAGGCTCTTGAACTCCGCGTTTGCGGACTCCTTGTCCAGGATGCGGATGACGGCGTCTTCGCCGTGTACGGTGGGCATGATCGAGACGCGGAAGTCGATCGTCCGCCCGCGCACCCGCAGCTTGAAGCGGCCGTCCTGGGGTATCCGCTTCTCGGCGATGTCCAGCTCCGACATGACCTTGATGCGGGAAATGATCGTTCCGTGATGGCGCTTGTCGATGGGGTCCATCGCCTGGTAGAGGACGCCGTCGATGCGGTACTTGATGAGGACGACGTTCTCCTGCGTCTCGATGTGGATGTCGGATGCGCGGCGCTGGATCGCGTTGAAGAGGATCGAGTCGACCAGCTTGATGATGGGCGAGGCGTCCTGGGTGATCCGATCGATCGTGAGGGTCTCTTCCCCCTCCTCGTCCTCGGAGACGAGCTGCAGCCGGAAGTCCTCCGTCGCCTCGTCGAGGACGCGCTGGGAGGACTCGCTCTTCTGGAGGATGTCGGTGATCGCCCCGCGGCTGCCGACCTTCAACCGGAGCGGGAGCCCGGTCAGGAGTTCGAGCTCGTCGAGCTTGACGACGTCCGTCGGGTCGGCGCAGACGATCGTCAGCGCCTTCTCGCTGCGGCGCTCCGGGATGAAGGCGTACCGGAGCATCCACTCGACCGGGATCGAGCGGAAGAGGTCCGGATCCACGCGGAACGCCGAGACGTCCACGTAGGGCAGCCCGAGCCGTTCGGCGAGGCCGCGCGCCGCTTCGGCGTCCTCCTCGCGGGAAAGCATGCGGACGACCGGTTCCCCGTTGGCGATTTGCTTGGCCAAGTGACTACCCCTTGATCTGCGACATGATCGAAAAGATCGGCAGGTACACGGAAAGCAGGATCACGACGATCACCCCACCCATGAGAACGAGGATCGCGGGCTCCACGAACGAGATGACCCGCGCGAGCAGGCTGTCGATCTCTTCGTCGTAGAACTCGGAGACCGAGGAGAGCATTTCCTCCAGGGCTCCGGAGGTCTCTCCGACCTTGATCATCTCGATGGTCAGGTTCGTGAAGATGCCGATGGCTTCCAGGGCCATCCAGAGCTCGCCGCCTTCGCGCACCCGCGGGATGACCTCGGAGACCCGCCGCGCGATGAACCGGTTCCCGATCGCGTCCGCCGCGTTCTCCAGTGACGGCACGAGCGGCGTCCCGCCTCCGAGCAGCGTCCCGAGGCTGCGGGTGAACTGGGTGATCGCGAAGCGGCGGAGGATCCCGCCCACGACCGGGACGCGAAGGAGGATCCGGTCCCGCCAGTCCCGCCCGGCCGACGTCTTCAGCCACCGCCAGAGCAGGAAGACGGCCGCGGCCAGCGCCGCGCCGATCAAGAGGATGTTCTCCCGCAGGAAGGCTGCAATCCCGACGACCACGACGGTCAGGATGGGCAGGTCGGCTTCGAAGTCCGCGAAGAACTCCTCGAAGCGCGGGATGACGACGGTCATGAGGATCGCGACGAGAACGGCGGACAGGACGATCAGGATCACCGGGTAGACCAGCGTCGAGACCACCTTGCGCGAAAGCGCGATGACGGTCTTCTGGTACTGCTGATAGCGGCGGAGCACGCTCTCGATCTCGCCGCTCTTCTCGCCGGCCTTGAGCGAGGTCGAGTAGAGGCGGGGGAAGAGATCCCCCTCCTCGGCGAAGGCCTCCGAGAGCGAAGCGCCCGCGTTGATGCGGTCCTTCACGTCCCCGAGCACGCGGCGCAGCGTGGGGCTGCGCTGGCGTTCCAGCAGGATCTCGAAGGCGCGCACGACGGGGAGTCCTGCCTTGAGCAGGGCGATCATTTCCTGGTTCAGAATGAGGAAGTCGGCCATCTTGACGCGGCCGCGCCCGGCGCCGCCCCGGCGGACGAGGCCCAGGCGCCGCCCGGTCACTTCGAAGACGCGCCCGCCCCGCCGCTCGATCTCCAGGCGCGCCGTGCCGGCGTCGGCCGCCAGGATCGCTTCCTCAGCCACCGAGCCGTCCGGCCAGCCCGCCTTGACGCGGAACTCGGGGCTCACGGCTTTCTCTCCACCGTCTTCGTGTCCGCCGCGCCCTTCTCGGCCCCGCCCCGCGGGATCTCCTGGGCGAGCAGGATGAGGATGAGTGCCGTCTTGGAGCTCTCTTCCTTGGAAGCACCGACGACGAGCGTCTGGTTGAGCGTGATCGGCATCGGCGCGCGGTAGAGCGTCACGCGCCGCGTCCGGCCCCCTTCCTCGCGGCGCAGCCGGGCGAGCGAGAACGGCGAGAGGATCAGGTCGTCTCCGGAAGCGGCGGGGCCGATGAGGAACGTCAGGAGGAACTCCTCGCCGAGCCGGTACTCGACGCTCTGTCCCTCGACACCCCGCAGGACGGTCGAGTCGATCAGAGTGTAGTCGTTGAACTGGAGCAGCGAGCGCAGCTTCGCTCCGAGCCCGCCGATCTCCTGCGCGATGGAGGCCGCCGGCACGTCGGCTCGCGCCCGGACCAGCCGGATGGCGAAGGAGAAGCCGCGCGGCGGCGTGTCGAAGTCCGCGAGCACGCGGGCGATCGTCACGAGACGGTCCTGCCGGTCCGTGACCGTCATCGCGTTCAATCGCTGGGTCAGCGTGACCGAGGCGGACTCCGACAGGTGGGGGCGGATCAGGAGCGCGGCCTCTTCGACCCGCTTGTGCTTGAGAACGAAGACGCGCACGGAGGCGTCCGCCGCGGCCAGGAGCGGCGCCGCGACGAGGCAGGCAGCCAGAAAAGCGAGTGAGAGTCTCTTTTTCACGAGAGTCGGAACCCACCCCCTTTAGCGGGGGAAAACGAAGCCAGATTTAGATGTCGAGCGAGCGGTCCACGATCCAGACGACCCGGGGCTCGTTGCGGGAGCTGCCGGGGTTCCAGTCGTAGATCGTCGCGTCCTCCGGGAACCGCCCGCCGGTTGCGGCGGCCGCGGCGCCCGGAAGGAAAGGGGCCGATGGAGCCGGCGCGCCTGCCGCCGGCAAGTCCGCCGCAACGGCGGGGACGGAGCGCGGGCCGGGCGCTTCGGGCCGGCCGTGAAGAAGCAGCG
>JBHENW010000143.1:0-6466 GCA_046261875.1 Thermoanaerobaculia bacterium
CGAGAGGCGATCTCTTGCCCAGTCTTGCGAGCTCGCCGCAACCGCAGGATCTCCTGGACCACTACGGGATGGGTCTGACGAGGCAATCGGTGAGGCCGGCAGCTGCGATCGACCAGCGCCGCCTCGCCGGCCTCCCGATAAGGATTCTTCCACTTAGAAGCCGTACGTCGGTTAACTCCGGCCGCCTCCGCGGCTGGCGGAGGTCAGTCGCCGAGCCGGCCCCGAACGGTCACCCGCGCGGCCCGTAAACCCGCCAGAACCGCACCGCCATCTGGCGTTCCTCCAGTGACTTGGCCGAGCGCGCCACGTTGCGGAGCTCCTGCCGGTAGGGGTCCATGCCGGAGAAGGCGCCGAGCACGGAAGCCCGCCAGAGACGTCCGACGTACCCGGGCTGAGGCGGCCGGGAGAGAAGGAGCAGCAGCGGCGCGATCCCGGCCATCGCGGCGATCGAAGCGCGCGGCAGGGCCGGCGGCGCTTCGCGGAGCGCCAGAAAGAGGACGGCGGCCAGGACGAGCGCCGGGATCGCCAGCGCGATGGCGACGGGCGCTCCCGCGGAGGAGAGCAGGCTCGGAGCGACCCAGCCGTGCGCGAGGAACCAGAGCGAACCGGACGCCGCGGGCCATCCCAGCTCCAGCGGGAAATGCGTCCAGGCCGAGGTCAGCACGAAGTACGTGGCGACCGAAAAGACGACCGCCGCCTGGAAGAGGCCGCGCGAGAGCGGTGTCGAGAGCGCCCGCGCGATCGGAAGCCCGAGAAAGAAGACCGCCGGCAGAAGATACCGGCTCCCGAGCGACCATCCTCCGTGCCAGTTGGGGTATCCGGCGAGGAGGAGGAAGAAGCTCAGGCTCGCCGCGATCGTGAAGACGCAGTCCGCGCGCTCCCGCCCGGAGCGCCACCACCGAACAGCGCCGCCCACGAACCAGAGCAGGAAAGGAGAGAAGACGAAGAGGCCGCGCGCCGGATGGAACAGGTACTGGAAGGCGACTTCGGGGCTCGGGACCCCCAGACCGAAGAGCTTGCGCCGCGCGAGCTCGGCGTACGCGGGATAGGACTCTTTGGCGTACGACGGCAGAAACGGCGAGCCGAAACAGATCGCCTGGTACGCCAGCAGCAGCCCGGCCGGGACCGCGGCGCCGAGGAGGAACCAGAGGATGGATCTCCAGGATCGTCCGGCCTTGCACCGGAGGGCGAGGAACAAGGCGATCGGCGCGACGGTGTACTCGGAGAAGACCGCCCACCCCGCGAGGATGCCGGCGGCCGCGAGGAGGAGCGCTTCGCGGCTCCGCCGCATCGGACCTTCGCTCGAGCGCAGCACGTCCCACGACAGCAGGAGGAGCGCCGCGGTCCAGGCGTGGCCGAAGAACGAGCGCGCGTAGAAGAGGTACGGCGTCCCGAAAGCGACCGCCAGCGTGAGCATCGGGGCGATCCGATCGTCGCGCGCGCTCTGAGCGACCCGCGTCCCGAAGCGCGCCAGCGCGAGGACGCACACGGCCGAGACGGTCAGCAGCCTCAAAAGGTAGAAGATCAGGTCCTGCGTCCCGAACTCCGGCGGCGGGAGCACGAGGCGAAGCAGCTCGTAGACGGGGAGCGCGGCGAAGGCGAGGCCCGGGGCCTTGTTGGAGTAGAAGCGGCCGCCTGACTTCGCCTTGTCCTCGTGGTCGCCGAGGCGCCGCACGGGCTCGTCGATCGAGAAGGTCCCGTAATCGCCCATCGCGACGACCGCCTGCAGCCGCGACAGCTCGTTGGGGTTCGAGAAAGGCGGGAAGACGCCCGAGAAGTACGCGAGGAAGAGGCCGAAGCCGACCACGACCGCCCCGAGCGCACGCCGCACGCTCGGGCGAACCTCGGGCGGGGGCATGACGAGGATTGTACGACCCGTGCGCAGGGACGGGACGCGGAAGCCCTACACTCTGGACATGACCCGCAAGGGCCGCCTCGTGCTTTCCGGGCTGGCCCTCACGATCCTCTTCCTCCTCCCGCTGCTTCCCGAGGTCACGGGGTCTCGCCGCGTCGTCTTCCGAGACGCGCAGACCACGCATTGGCCCTGGCGGCGCGTCGCCACGGCGTCACTCGCGGAGGGCGAGGTGCCTTTCGTCAACGCGTCGGCCTCGGGCGGCCAGCCGCTGCTCGCCAACCCGAACGCGGTCCTCCTGTACCCCACCTTTCTCCTGGAAAAAGTTCTCCCTCCCTCGGCCGCGTTCAACTTGCACTACCTCCTCCACGTCCTCTGGGCGTTCGCCGGCGCGCGGCGCCTCGCTTCGCGGCTCGGCGTCTCCGAGGGCGGGGCGTTCTTCGCGGGCGTCACGTTCGCGTTCTCCGGCACCATGCTGTCCTACGGGTCCGCGTTCATGAACTCCGCCGCAACCGCGGCCTGGCTGCCGTGGTGCGCGGCGGCGGGGCTGGACCTGGCGCACGCCGAGACCCGCCGAAGAGCATGGCGCGCCGCCGCCGCGGCGGGCGCTGCTCTCGGGATGCAGCTGCTCGCTGGGGAGCCGGCGATCTCCGTCCTGACCGCCATGCTCCTCGTCTACCTGACCGCCGCGGAGGCCTGGAGGGCGCGCGGCGGGCGCGCGCGCCCCCTGGCCACCCTCGCGGCCGGCGGCGCGGGCGCCACGCTCCTCGCCGTCCTGATCGCCGCGCCGCTGCTGCTTCCCCTGCGCGCGATCTTCTCGCTGACCTACCGCGGCCAGCACCTCTATTCCGAGCGAGCCTTCGGCGCCTCGCCTTTCTTCCCGTGGCGGGCGGTCGAGTGGCTGTTCCCGCGTTTCTCGGGGGATCCCGGGAGCCTCGGAGGGGGCGCCGCCTGGCTCTCGTCCCTCCACGATGGGGAGCTGGTCTATCTCTGGTCGGTCACCCTCGGGGTCCTGCCCTTCATGGTGTTCGTGCTCGCGGCGCTGCGCGGAGAGTTCTGGTCCCGCCGCGCGCGGATCCTCGCGGCGGGCGCCGCGGGGACGCTGCTGTTCGCTGTCGGCTTCGCCCTCCCCTTCTACCGGCTGCTCTACGAGGTGGACGCGCTGCGCCGGCTCCGCTACCCGATCAAGTTCTACCTGCTGACGACGGTGTGTTTCGCGATGCTCGCCGGAATGGCGGCGGACAGCCTCCGGAGGCGCCGCGCGGGCGCCCGGGAGGGGGCGGCGCTGGCGGCCCTGCTGGCCGTCTTTGCGGCGGGGTGGATCCTGGCGCGCGAAGGGCAGCTCCTCGAGCGCTGGGCGGCGCCGTTGCTCGCCGAGATGACCACGTCCCCGCGCGACTTCCTGACGGCCTTCCGCGCGGCGGTCCAGGGGGACGCCCTGCTCGGCGCGGCCGCGGCGCTGCTGCTCGCCCTGCTCCTCTTCGCCCGCCGCAAGGCGCCGCTCGCCGGCTACGCCCTCGGTTTCGTGACGCTCTTGCTCGCGTTCCGATGGGGACTGACGCTCTTCGTTTCCGCGAGCGAGAAGGAACTCGCGCGCGCGCCCGCCCTGCTCGCCGCCCTCGAAGGCGAGGGGCGGCTCTACGTCTCCCCCCGCCTGCCGCGCTTCGACCCAAAGGCCTTGCCGGAATCACGCGATCGGGGCGAGCTCCCCCGAGCCTCCCGCATCGCGCGCGTCCTCATCGAGGAGCTCATCCCCCAGACGGCCGCCGAATGGGGCGTCCGGCACGTTTTCGACCACGATCCGGACGGCTCCTACGGCTATTACAACCGCCTCGCGGGAGAGGCGGTCACGGCCTCGACGCCTTTCGAGCGGGATCGCCTCATCGCTGTGTTCGGCGGGCGCTGGGCGCTCTGGGAAGAAGAGGAACGGCATCCTCTCTTCCGCGGCGTGACCGGATTTGCCGTGGCCGGCCGGCGTCTCGTGCTGGGGCAGATCGGTTCGCCGCTGTCCCAGATCCGCTGGGCGCAACGGGCGCACCGGAGGCGCTCCCTCTCCGGCGCGCTCGATCTGCTCCGCGCCGGTCCGTTCGACCTGCGCCGCGACGTCGTGATTCCCGGACGGACCGATGACACCGAGACGGGAGTGGGCCGGCCCGGTTCCGTCGCCGTCGAAGTCGTCCGCCCCGACCGCGCGTCGATGCGCGTGGAATCGCCGCGCGGCGGCCACGTGATCTTTTCGAGGACGTACTTCCCCGCGTGGAAGGCGAGCGTTGACGGCCGTCCGGCGCCGGTTCTCGTCGGCAACGCGCGGGACCTGGCCGTCGCCGTGCCGCCGGGCGCGCACCGCATCGCCTTCTGGTACGACCGCTCGCCGTTCCACCTCGGCGTGATCCTCCAGGCCGCCGCGCTGCTCTCAATCGGCGCCGTCGCGCTCCTGACCGCGCGGCGCCGCCGAAAGGTCCCAGCTCGCGCAGGGAACGGCGTCCAGCCGGCCGGATGAGGCCGCGGAGGCATTGCGCACCTCCACGTGGACGAGCGGCCGGGGGGGATGCCCGGCCGCGCGCAACGCCGCGCGAATGAGGTATTCCCCGTCGTCGGGACCGATCCGGAGGCCGACGGGACACGGCTCTTTCGGCAGTCTTCCCGCCCGTTCGAGAAAAGGCTCTTTCAGGTCGGGACGGCTCGCGAAGTATTGCTCGATGCGCGGTGTCTCGAAGACGTTGTCCGGACCGAGCAGCGGCCGCGTCGGGCTCACGAGAAGCGCGGGTAGAGCGACGAGAACGAGGACCGCTCCGATCCCACGGCCGAGGGCCGGCCGCAGCGACCAGGCGAGACCGACGAGCGGAGCCGCCAGCAGGAACCCCGGCAGGTGCAGCCGCGCGTGCCAGGGCTGCCACTTGAGGACCAGGCAGAAGAGGAGAAACGCCGCGGCGCACGCGGCCGCATAGAGGAGCGCGGGCCGCCCCCTCCTCGCGGCGAGCGCGAGAGACGCCGCGGCGAGCAGGAAATGGAGGGGGCTCGTTGCGTAGCCCTCGTGGAGCATGAGGAAGATCGCCTCGTCCGCGTCGGGCGGCGGAGCGCCGAGGGGCACCGGGGGCACGTGGAACCGGCTCCCCCTCCACGTGGTGCGGGGATCATCGGGATCCGCGCCGATCGCAGCATGCGCATTCCGGACGCCCGCCTCGACCCGCTCGTTCCAACCGGCCGAGGGCAGCGCCAGGTGGATCCCGGCGTTGCGCAGAACGCCCGATGCGACCGCGCGCGGCCCGAGGTCCTCCGCGAGGACGCCGGCGGGAGGGCCCCACGGGGCGCCGAAGACCGCCTGGTTCCGCCACGCGTGCGGGAGGTTGACGGCGGTCGCGACCGCGATGCCCGCGGCGAGCGCCTTCCACCGGGCTTTCCGGCGCGCCGCCAGGAACGTTGCGGCAAAGACCGCCAGGAACGGCGCGGCGTAGAGCGGTGCGGTTCCTTTCGTCAGGACGGCCAGCCCGAAGCTCGCGACGCCGAGGAACCCGTCGAAGCCGGCAGGCGCCGCGCGCGAATGGAGCGGCAGCAGGAACGAAACGAACGCGACGAGCCAGAAGGCGACGACGAGGTCGTTCTGGCTGCTGGAGCCCTGCACGACGCTCATCGGGAGGGTCACGGCGAAGACCGCCGCGAGGACCTGCGCCGGCGGGCCGCCCCCGAGCTGCCGGGCAATGCGCGAGACCCCGACCGCGCTCCCCACGAGCGCGAGCCACTGCGGCAGGTTCGCGAAGCGGTCGCCTCCCGCCAGAGAGGCCAGGTGCGCGATCGCATACTCCCCCCCGGGCGGCATGAAGAGCTGCCGCAGGACGTGGGTCGGGTAGTGCGCCACGCTGCGATGGTCGAGCCACTGGAAGACCCGGGAGAGGTGGTAGGTCATCGAGTCCCAGGAGTTCGGGGCAGCGGCGAGCGCGGCCACGAGGATCGCGGCGAGCAGAACGACCGCGGCTACGATCAGGGCGTCCGGGCGGGCTGTCGATGTCGGCCCCCCAGCCATGCCCCCCGCACCGCGGCTCCGCCGGAGACGTGCCGCGGCGAAGAGGAGCGTCCCGGTCCAGAAGAGCGCCAGCGGCCCCCGTCCGAAGAGCCCGAGCGCGCCGAGCAGCTCCGTGCCCGCCGCGAGCGCGATTCCCCAGAGCACCGAGGCCGAGAGGAACGCCCACCGCCAGTCCTCGCCGCGCTCTCGCGCGACGTTCCGCAGCGCGGCGTAGCCCAGCGCCCAGGCCGCGAGGGGGAGAAGCGCGAGCACGGCGGCTAGAAGGTCAGGGGGTGAGCTCGCCGAGCAACCCAAGGTGCACGAGCAGGCGGAGGTAAATGTCCGGGCGGCATCCGTTCAAGGGAATCACTCCCCACGCATACACGTATGCCAGAACGACGTACCCCGGAAAGATCCACCGCACGAACCGCGTGTCGAGCAGGTCGTGAAAACCGACGACGAGCGCGAAGGGAGCCATCACGAGAAAGTAACGCGACCAGTCCTCCGTCGAGATGAAGACGTGGAAGAGGAACTGGAAAGCGCAGTACGAGAAGAGCAGCGGGAAGCGGCGCAGGCGCGAGATGCCCACGGCGTAGACGAGCGCGAGGAGGATG
>JBHENW010000144.1:0-10649 GCA_046261875.1 Thermoanaerobaculia bacterium
GCCATCTCGTAGAGGATCGAACCGAAAGAGAACTGGTCGGAGCGGAAGTCCAGCCCTTGCCCCGCCGCCTGCTCCGGTGACATGTAACCGACCGTGCCGAGCACTGTCCCGGGATGCGTCCCGGGCGGGGACATGGTGGGAGACCGGGAGAGAGCGTCCGAGGTTTCCGCAAGCTTCGCTAACCCGAAGTCGAGGATCTTGACGAAGCCGTCCGCCGACACCATGAGGTTTTCGGGTTTCAAATCCCGGTGCACGATTCCCGCGGTGTGCGCTTTGGCGAGACCCTCGGCCACCTGAGCGGAGATGCTGAGAAGCGTGCGAACCGGGAGAGGCCCGGCGGCGATCAGCTCCCTCACCGTTTTTCCCTCGACCAGCTCCATCGCAATGTAAGGCGCCGAATCGACCTGCCCGATGTCGTGGATCGTGACGATGTTGGGATGGTTGAGAGCCGAGGCCGACCGGGCCTCCTGCTCGAAACGGCGCAGTCGCTCCTTGTCGGAGGAGAGCTCGCCCGGCAGGACCTTGATGGCGACTTCGCGGCCGAGCCGCGTGTCCCGCGCGCGATAGACCTCCCCCATCCCGCCGGCGCCGAGCGGCGCGAGGATCTCGTAGGGTCCGAGGCGGGTGCCTGCGGTTAGGGTCGTGACGCGAATCCTAGCGCGACCGCGGGGCACACCCGAGGCTGCCCGACGGCATCATGGGTCGAGGGCGCGCGCCTCGTTGACCAGCTTCGGGAGCCACGAACCGCCGGCACAGTAGTTGTTGTCGTCGTCCCCCTGGGCGCTGACGACGGCGACGACGTAGGGGCCGGCGGACCAGAAGCCGAAAATGGGACCGCCCGAGTGGCCCTTCATCAAGTCGGCGCCGCAGGTCATGGCGCGTCCCTCCCCCAGGTCGAACTCGTCCTCGTCCAGATGAAAGTCGCGCTCGTAAACCGGGCGCATGCCGCTGCTCACGTCCCGCGGGTACCCGATGGTCCGCTGTCGTTGTTCGGGTCGCCGATGCTGACGGAATCCCGCCGGCCGTCGGGCGACAGTCGGAGCGAATAGGCCTCGCTCCTTTCGCCGACCGTGCCCACCGGCCGGCCGGCGGTGTCCAGCCACGTCAGTTGCCCACCCACGCCCGTCTGCGCCAGTTGATACGCGAGCACGCCGTTCTCGGACACCGAGAACACGCCCCGCCAGGTCCCGTAATCGAAGTTCACGTCGTCCGCGACCCGGACAGGTTCTCCCGAGAGGCCCATCGTCCCCGCATCGAACCGCTGGGCCATGAGGCTGGTGTCCCGGGTCGACAGGAGCCATCCGGAAGCGTATTGCGCGCTTCCGTATGACGAGAACAGGCGCCGATTCTCCTTTCCATCCAGCGAGGCGACGTAGATCCCCGCTTGCTCCGATCGGGGCGTGGCGTGGTTGGCCGCGACGTAGAGGAAGTGCCTGCCATCGGGCAGAAAGTGCGGCCATCGGTGTGTCGTGTGCTGATTCGTGTCGACACGGGTCAGCGGCTCGGGCGAGCCGCCGGAAGCAGCGACTCGAACGAGACCGGTCCGAATGTCGGGAGCGAAAACGAGGACACCGGTCTTGCTCCCCCGCCCTCACCGAGCGGCGAGAGGATCTCGTACGGGCCGAGGCGAATGCCCGCGGATAGAGCGTGACGGGATCCTAACGCGCCGGAGGATCAAACATCGGATTGCGATCGCTGGGGGCGAGAACATAATCGGCCCGTGACGAGCGGCGCAGGCCTGCCTGTCGGCCGGTCCGGTTCGGAGACGGGCCGATTCACCGCGCGCCGCCTGCGCTCGGCGTTTTCTCTGTGGCGCACAGCGGTTCGCGGATCGGACATTCTCGTCGCGAGCGTCTTTGTCGCTCTCTTCCTCGGCCTCGGCACCTACCTGGCGGCCCGGGCGCAGGCCGCCGCGCGTCTCGCTTTCGCTGAGCGCGCCCAGCACCTGCTGGGTGCGGTCACCGAACGCGTCTCGCAGCCGTCCGAGGACCTCGAAACGCTCCGCAGCCTCATCGAGGCGTCCGGGCAGGTGACCCGCCGTCAGTTCCGCCTCCTGGCGGATCCGACGCTGCGGCGCCGCCGGCTCGTCTATGCGCTCGAGTGGCTTCCCGTCGTCCGCGAATCGGAGCGCTCCGCGTACGAGGCGGAGGCGCGGGCCTCGGGGCTGACCGGTTATCGCTTCTGGGAGCCCGGTCCCGACGGGAAGCCGCGCGAGGCGCAACGCCGCCCCTATTACGTTCCGATCCACTATATGGAGCCGCCCAGCGCCGTGGCGCTCGGCTTCGACATCGCGGCCGAGGCCGGACGGTGGCGGACGGCGGAGAAAGCCCGCGACTCGGGCCAGATCGCGGCGTCGCGCCCGTTCGCGCTCGTCGAGGACGCGGGGACCCCGGGCGCCTCGCCGGCCGTTGCGTTGTACGCGCCCGTGTACGCCGAAGGCGATCCCGGCTCGGAGGAGGGGCGGCGCGCCTCGCTGACCGGTTTCACCATGGCGATTTTCCGGGTGGGGCCTCTGGTGAACTCCGCCGCCGCCGCGGCGGATGTCTCCGGGCTCGCCTTCGTCATGCGGGATCTCGATCCGGAGGGGGACCTGCAGCTTGCGGAGCGGCCGCCGGCAGCGCCGCACCTTCCTCGCCGGGCCGGCTTCGACTTGGAGTTTCCGGTTCAGTTCGCCGATCGCAGGTGGGCTCTGGACATTTTCGCAGTTCCGGGATCTTTCCTTCCCGCGACGCGGGGGGCGATCGGATGGGCCTCCGCCGGCGTGCTCGCCGCGCTCTTCGGCTTCGTGACGGTCACCTCTCTGCGGACGATCTCGCGTCTGCGGCGGCAGGCGGAGAAGGTCGGGCCTTACCGCCTGATCGCGCGGCTCGGCCAGGGCGCGATGGGCGTCGTCTGGGAAGCACGTCACGCCCTTCTGCGGCGGCCGACCGCGGTCAAGCTCCTCGCGCCCGGCACCGAAGGCGAGCGATCGCTCGCGCGCTTCGAGCGCGAGGTCCAGCTCACGGCCGGGCTCACGCACCCGAGCACGATCGCGATCTACGACTACGGGAGGACGGCGGAGGGGATTTTCTATTACGCGATGGAGCTCCTGAGGGGCATCAACCTCCTGCAGCTCGTCGCCTTCGAAGGCACGCTTCCCCCCGGCCGGGTCGTCCACTTTCTGAAGCAGACGTGCGGCGCTCTGGCGGAGGCGCACGCCGCCGGTCTCATCCACCGCGACATCAAGCCGGCGAACCTGATGATCTGCGTGCAGGGAGGGATCCCGGACTTCCTGAAGATCCTCGACTTCGGTCTCGTCAAGGACCTCGGCGCCGTCGAGCGGCTGGCGCGGGATAAGGCGGACGATGGGCCCGTGGACGCCGCTCTCTCGCAGGACGGATCCCTCCTCGGAACACCCCTGTACCTCGCGCCCGAAGGCATGAGCGATCCCGGAGCCCTGGACGCGCGCGCCGACATCTTCGCCCTCGGGGCGGTCGGATACTTCCTGCTGACCGGGCGCTCCCCCTTCCCGGGACGCACGGCCATCGAAGTCTTCGCGAAGGAACGGCAGGGCGCGCCTCCTCTCTCCCAGACCACGGACCGTCCCGTGCCCGCCGCGCTCGAGAAGACGATCCGCTGCTGCCTCGCGTTTGACCGGGAATCCCGCCCGGAGTCTGCTGAGGTCCTCGCCGCCATGCTCGATGCGTGCGCCGTCACGCCGGCGTGGACCGCGGAGGACGCGAAGACCTGGTGGCGCGAGCGAGGACCGGTGGCCCTCGAAACGGCCCGCGCCGAGCGCGAGGAAAGAGGTCAGTTCCTGGTCCTGTCGTCAGGCTCCCCCGGTCAGGGCTGATCCATCCGGGCGCCCCGTTCCCGCTTTCGTGCCCCGGCCATGGTGCGGCACAGCCAGACGCCGAGGGCCAGCGCGGCCGCCCAGACCGTGAGCGCGGAGAACCGGGCCAGCGTCGCGAGGCCCCGATCCCAGGTCAGGATTCCCAGCTTCGACAGCAGCCAGTTCCAGTCGTGGATCGGATCGGATACGAAGCCGACCAGGGGAAGCTCCATCGCCCGGGCGTCGCCGACGTAGGTCGCGAGGTTCCAGAGCGAGAAGGCCTCCCATGCGCCCGCGACGGCCACGCCGAAATAGTCACGCTGCCGGTACAGACGCCAGGCCGCGGCGGCCGGTGCGGCGACCTGGGCGAGGCTGCCGCCGGCGACCCCGGGGAACTGTCCCGCCCAGGAGAGCAACAGGTGGCCGAGCTCGTGGATCCCGAGCGTGATCCCGCCGAAGAGGCTCGAATAGAACGGGTCGCGCAGGTGCCGGACGCCGACCCAGGCCAGGTACGCCAGGAGCACCGCCCGCCAGACGCAGGAGCGGCCGGCACACCACGCCGCGGCGTCGTCCCGAAAGGCGGCCAGACGGGGAAACCGGGAGAAAAAGCCGCCGCGGGGCGGATGGGCGAGCGGGTCTGCGTACGGCCTCTGAACGCCCACGTCGAGCTTCTCCCGACGATTATGGGGCTTCCGCTGGCGCAGACCCGCGCCCGCCATAGAATGCCGACAAAAGCGAGGTCGACATGCTGACGTTGGACGAGGCCTTCGAACGCATTGGGGCGGCTCTCGTGGGGACGGGATACGTCCTGAAGAAGCGGGAGAAGCCGGCGGACGGCTCCGGAGACCGATTCGAGGTCTTCACTTCCCCGACCATGTCGATGCGCCTCTACTGGACCGAGAAGGCGCGTCTCCTGAAGCTTCAGTTCGAGCAGGGCGGAAAGTGGGTCGATTTCAGCCGGCTCGGGTTCGGCCCCCGCGGCCTGGAGGAGTCCGCGGTCGCGGCGCTCGTCCGCGCGGTTCAGAACGAGGTGGGCGAAACCTCGACCGACGCCGGCTGAACGGGAGCAACACTCATAGGACTCGAGCGCTAGCCGCGCCTTTCCGACGCATTCCGGGAAGCGAGGATAGCTCCGCAGAATCTCCCCCGTAGGGACCCAGGCGCGCGCCGGAAGCGAGAGTCACTTTTTCGGAAGCCCCGCGGCCCAGCCCAGCAGGACGGTCATATTCGCTGCGTTCTTTCCTGAGGGAGTCAGGATCAGGAACCGCTGCCCGGAGGGATTCGACTGCGAAGAAGTGGGCGCCGCTCTTCGTGTCGAAGAGAGGGGCGGGGGAACCGGCCTCGAAGGACTCGCCAGCGGAGACCGGGGCGGCCATCAGTCGGCGATCCGCCCGATAGATGCGGCCCGTTGCCATCTCGTAGAGAACGGCGCCGAACGCGAAAATGTCCGTGCGCGCATCCGCTTCGGTCCCCTCGACCTGCTCCGGCGCCATGTACTCGAATGTCCCGAGGATCGTGCCTTCCTGGGTCAGGGCCTGCTGCGTGGGAAGCTCGGTGCCGCTCGACTGCGGTCCCGCGGGTGCGATCGCCTTGGCGAGCCCGAAGTCGAGCAGTTTCACGCCGGACTTCGTCAGCCTCACGTTGCCGGGTTTCAGGTCCCCGTGCACGATCCCCTGCCGGTGCGCCTTGTCCAGAGCGTCCGCGATCTGTACGCCGAACCGGAGCGTCTGCTCGAGCGGGAGCGGCCCCTTGAGGAGACGTTCCGCGAGGGTCTCGCCCTCGAGGTACTCCATGACCAGATACTCGGTTTCGCCCTCGCGGCCCACGTCGTGGACCGCGCAGATGTGAGGGTGGGAGAGCTGCGAGATCGTCCTGGCTTCCCGCTCGAAGCGGGCTAGCGCGTCGGCGTTCGCCGCGAGCCGCGACGACAGCACTTTGATCGCGACCGTCCGCTCGAGCCTCGTGTCGCGCGCCCGGTAGACCTCGCCCATCCCGCCGGCGCCGAGCGGCAAAACGATCTCGTACGGGCCCAGGCGCGTTCCCGGAGTGAGGCTCATCGGATCAGCCCCGCGGCCCAGTTCGTGACCAGCGTCACCCGAGGCTGCCCCGCTTCTCCGGCATCATTGACGAGGAACCGCTTCCCGTCGGCGGAAACGTCGTATCCGTACATTCCGAGTCTCGGACCCGTGAACATGTTCACGCCAAAGAGCGGCCGGATGTCTTTCACTTCGAATCGGGGTCCGCTCCCGTCAACGGCGGCCGCGATCAACTCGCCGTCGGCCGATACGAAGTAGAGCTCGCGCCCGTCCGGCTTCCAGCGGGGCTGGGTTCCGCCGCTCCCGGAGACCTGCCATCGGGCCCCGCCGCTCGGAAAAGAGGTCACGTAGACCTCATCACGGCCGGTGTGCTGAGACGTATAGGCGACCCACCGTCCGTCCGGTGAGAACTGACCGCTCCTCTCGAGAAAAGAGGATTGAACGAGGGGAAATGCCTTCGCGAGATCGGCAACTGGAAAGACCAAGATGTCGGTCGCCCCGATGTTGCCGCGATCCACGAGAAGGTAGCGCCCGTCGCGCGACCAGTCTGTTACCTCGAGCCTCTCCTTTGATCTGTAAACCTCCTTTTGCTTGCCGGCTCCATCGGCCGCCACGGTAGTGAGGACGAAGTCCTCACCGCCCGTCAGCCCCTGAACGAAGACGATCTCCGAGCCGTCCGGAGACCAGACGGGTGCGATCTGCGCCTGGGCGTTCGTTGTCAAACGGGTCTGGACTCCGCGGTCGAGCTCGTACACCCAGATGTCGTTGTTCGGGTCACCCATCAGGACGCTGGCTCGGCGGCTGTCCGGCGACAGCTCCGGCGAATACGCCTCGCTCTTTTCGGCGACGGGCGCGAGTCGCCGGCCTGACGGATCGAGCCAGGTCAACTGGCCGCCACCGGATTCCCTCGCGAGCTGATAGGCGAGGAGGCCGCTTTCAGAGGTCGTGAACGTCCCGCGCCAGACTCCGAAATCGAAGTTGACATCGTCGGCAACACGCACGGCCTGGCCTAGAATCTCGATTCGCTTCGCGTCGAACGGAAGCGCCATCAGGCTCGTGTCCCGAACCGAGAGAAGCCAGCCCGAGGCGTACTGCGCGCTGCCGTTCGACGACATCAGCCGCCGTGGAGCGCCCCCCTCCAGGGACACGACGTAGATCCCGTTCTCCTCGGATCGCGGGTTGGCGTGGTTCGCAGCGAGGTAGAGGACGTGCTTTCCGTCGGGCAGAAAGTAAGGCCAGCGGTGTGTGGTGTGCTTCCTGCGGTCTTCGAGAAGGGTAAGCGGCGCCGGCGCGCCGCCGGACGCCGCAACGCGCGAGAGGCCGGTCCCGACATCCGGCGCGAAGACGATGACGCCGCTCCTGCCCCATGTCCCGCCGCGGGGATTCGGAGCGTCGCAGATCGTCTGAAAGGGCCCGCCCGAGGCCTCGAGAACCTTCAACTTTCCGTCGGAGAAGAAACCGATCGAACGGCTATCTGGCGACCAGAACGGAAACCGGCCGCTTTCCGTGGCGGCGAGCGGCGCGACGGTGCCGGCTCCGAGCGACTGGAGCCACAGTCTTCCGCCGGCGCCGAAGACGGCTCGCTCTCCGTCTGGCGAAAGGGCGATCGGAGCCGAATCGTCGCCCGTCAGGCGAAACGAAGTCTTTTGGGGAGGATCGAGAAAGGAATGGATCGCTCGAGCCCGTTCGCCGCTTTGGAGCCGTCGTAATTCGTTGCCCAGAAAGAGCCCGAGAAGAAGGAGAAGACCGACAGCGCCCCACGCGATTCGTTCGCGCAGCCGCCGGGGCACCGTGACAATCGGAACGCCAATCGGCGAGCCCTCCGAGATCCAGCGGAGCTCCTTGCCGACATCGCCGGCATTCTGCCAGCGGTCCTCCGGGTCCTTGGCCAGGCAGGCCTTGACGACGCGATCGAGCGCCGGCGGGGTCATGGGCTGGACAGTCGAGATCGGGGGAGGATCCCGCTCCAGGATGGCCGCAATCAGCGACGCCTGGCTCGTTCCCGAGAATGCCTTCTTGCCCGTCGCCATCTCGTAGAGGACGGCTCCCAACGCGAAGATGTCCGTCCGAGCGTCGGCTTCCTTACCTTCCAGCTGCTCGGGCGCCATGTACTGGAAAGTTCCCAGGATCGCCCCTTCCTGAGTCAGCGCCGGAGAACCCGCCACCGTCGGGAACGACGTCAGACCCGGCTGTACGCCCGGCGCCTGGACCGCTTTGGCCAGCCCGAAGTCGAGGAGCTTCGCCCCCGATTTCGTCAGCATCACGTTGCCGGGCTTCAAGTCGCGGTGCACGATCCCCTGCCGGTGAGCCTTGTCCAGAGCGTCGGCGATCTCGATCCCGAAGCGCAAGATCTGCTCGAGCGGCAGCGGTCCCTTCGCGAGCCGGTCGGTGAGCGTCTCACCTTCGAGGAACTCCATGACCAGGTATTCGACGCCCGCCTCGTTGCCGACGTCGTGGAGCGTGCAGATGTGGGGGTGGGAGAGCTGCGAGATCGTCTTCGCCTCTCTCTCGAACCGCTGTCGGAACTCCGGGTTCTCCGAGAGGCGCGCCGGCAGGACCTTGACGGCGACGGCGCGATCCAGGCGCGTGTCCTTCGCCCGATAGACCTCACCCATCCCTCCCGCGCCCACGGCGGAGAGGATCTCGTAGGGGCCGAGGCGGGAGCCCGCCGGGAGGGTCATTTGCGCTTGCCCGGTGGAACGCGGCGTTTCAACTCTTCAAACCAGTTGAGGACGACGTTCAACTGGGTTGGGATGGACTCCTGGATTCGCTTGACCATCAGGAAGCGCTGGCCGTCGGGCGACACGTCGTAGGCCGCGTCGCCGCGGCGGGTCGGCACGAATCGGCCTTCGAAGAGCAGGCGCGGGTTCTCCGCGGAGAATGTCTCGCCGATGACGACGGTGACCGCCATCATCTTTTCTCCGCTTCGGTAGAAGATCTCGCGGCCGTCGCGTGACCAGACAGGTTCCGTTCCGCCGCTCGTAGAGATCTGCCATTTCCCTCCAGCGCCCGGGAAGGGCTGGACATAGACCTCGTCGCGCCCGGATTCGTTGGAAATGTACGCGAGCCATCTTCCGTCGGGCGAGAACCTCGCGGCACGCTCGTTGAAGGGAGTCTCCAGGAAGGGGCGCGGGGTTCGCTTTCCCTCGAGCGGGAATACCCAGATGTCGCCCCGGGTGACGCCATGGAAGTCCGTGAAAACGAGGGTCTGGCCGTCCGGCGACCAGGAGTTGACATGGGGATGGCTGTCGCTCGTGAACAGCCGTTCCTCCGTGCCGCTGCCATCGGCCGCCTTCCAGTAGACGGCGCGTGGTTGTTGGGAGCGATCGGCGCTATAAGTGACTCTCCGGCCGTCGGGTGTCCAGACGGGCGTTTCATCCTCGCCCGGCTCGAAGGTCAACCGGGCAAGCGTGCCCCGGGAGATCTCCTGGATCCACACGTCGGTGTTATCGCCCCGCATCGCGAGGGCGAGCCGCCGGCCGTCGGGCGAGAGCCGAGGCTCCTCGTATGCGCCGGGCTCGGGGGAGAGAGGGGCCAGCGCGCCCCGGCGGTCCAACCAGACAAGCGAATGCGGCGGACTCGAGCCCGGGGCATAGGCGAGGGTTCCGTTGCTCGAAAAGGCGATGAGAGGCGTGTTGAAGGGCGCGGTAGACATCACACCGTCGAGGAGGGACACGGGCGGGCCCGTCAGCTCGAGACGGTCGAGATCAAAAGGCGCGGCCAGAATCCCCGATGCCCGCGCAAAGACCAGGTGACCTGTCGGCAGGTAGCGCGGCTTGCTTCCTTCCGTCAGGTTGCGGCGTTTGCCCGTCTTGAGGGAGACCAATGCGACGCGGTTGACATCGGCGACGTTGGCGAAGACCGCCGCCTCGCCGCCCGGCAGGATTTCCGGCCAGTAGTGTTGGACCTCGCCCTGCTTGACATCGGGCGTGGAAAGGATCCGCGGAGTCCCGCCCGAGGCAGAGACACTTCTTAAGCCCGAGGTGCCCGTGCCGAAGACGATCGTGTCATCCGCGCCCCAGCTCGCCCCGCGAACCTCCGTGGCGTCGCAAATCGGCTGGGGCGCTCCCCCCTCGAGAGAGACTTTTTTGAGCTTGTTCCCGGCAAAGAATCCCAGCCACTGAGAGTCGGGCGAGAAGAACGGGATGCTCGCCCCCTCCGTCTCTCTTATAGGAACGACCTCGAATTGATCCAGCGAGCGCAGATAGAGCTGTGTCGTGCCCGCCCGTTCCGCGGTGTACACCAGGCGCGTCCCGTCGGGCGAAAGCGCGAGGCTATGAACCCCATAGAGCGCCAGGGGCGCCTCGGGCGGAAAGACAACAGAAAGGTGCACTGGGCGGGCCGGAGCCGTCGAACGGGCCCGCGCGAGCCACCACCACACTCCAAGACCTCCCGCCAGGGCGCCGAGGAGGAGTCCGACAGTCGCTCCTCCGAGGCGTTCGTGGATTCTGCGGCGCACGACGACTGGCGCCGGAAGCCCCGCCTGCGAGCCTCCTTCCGCGATCCACTTCAGTTGAAGCATCACGTCGTGCGCGGTCTGCCAGCGGTCGTCGGGGTCCTTCGCGAGGCAGGTCCTGACGACGCGGTTCAGGGCCGGAGGCGCCATGGGCTGGATGGTGGAGATCGTTTTCGGCTCGTCCTTCAGGATCGCTCCGATGAGCGACGCTTGGCTGCTACCCGAGAAGGCCTTCTCTCCCGTCGCCATCTCGTAGAGGACGGAGCCCAGCGCGAATATGTCCGTCCTCGCGTCGGCTTCCCTGCCTTCCAGTTGCTCGGGCGCCATGTATTGGAACGTACCGAGG
>JBHENW010000145.1:0-18047 GCA_046261875.1 Thermoanaerobaculia bacterium
GGAGAGATCCACGAGCAGCCGGTCGAGGACCTTCTGCCCGTTCTCGCGGCGCGCCATCTCGCGTCCCCGGAACTGCACGGTGGCTTTCACCTTGTCCCCGTGCGCCAGGAACTTGAGGATGTTCTTGATCTTGAAATCGTAGTCATGGTCATCGATGTTCGGTCGGAACTTCACTTCCTTGACCTGCGTCGTCTTCTGTTTCTTCTTCGAGTCCTGCTGCTTCTTCTTCTGCTGGTAGATGAACTTTCCGAAGTTCATGATCCGGCAGACCGGCGGGCTCGCGGTCGGCGCGATCTCGACCAGGTCGAGGTTGGCTTCCTTGGCCTTCTGGAGCGCCTCGGCCATCGGAAGGACGCCGAGTGGCTCGCCCGCCTCCCCGATGAGCCGGACTTCCTTCCACCGGATCTGTTCGTTGACGCGAATGCTCTTCTTATCGATCTTTCACCTCCGCGCGGACCAGCTCCCGATCCCGGCGCGCGATCGCCCCGGCGGCGGCTGCCGCGAAATCCTTTATCTGCATCGTGCCCGCGTCCCCGCCGTGGCGCAGCCGGACGGCCACCGAACCCGCGGCCGCTTCCTTCTCGCCGATGACGAGCATGCAGGGGATCTTCTGGAGCTCGGCCCGGCGGATGCGCGCGCCGAGCTTCTCGTTGCGCTCGTCGATCTCGACCCGCAGCCCCGACGCGGACAGCTTCGCAGCGGCCTCACGAGCCGGCGTGGCGAAACGGTCAGACACGGGCAGGACGACGGCCTGGACGGGCGAAATCCAGAAGGGGAAGTTGCCGCCGGTGTGCTCGATCAGGATGCCCAGGAACCGCTCGACCGAGCCGAGAATCGCGCGGTGCAGGACGACCGGGCGGTGGGGCTTCCCGTCTTCTCCGACGTAGGTCAGGTCGAAGAGCTCCGGTTGCGCGTAGTCGCACTGCATCGTCCCGAGCTGCCAGGGCCGCCCGATCGCGTCCTTGACCCGGAAGTCGATCTTGGGCCCATAAAAGTTGCCGTCTTCCGGCGTCACGACGTAGGGCCGGCCCGTCTTTTTCAGCGCCGTCTCGAGCGCCGCCTCGGCGACGTCCCAGTCCGCGTCGGAGCCGATTCGCTTCGGCGGCCGCGTGCCGAGCGAGATGTCCACTTCGTCGAAACCGAAGGTGCCGTACACGGAATCGAGGAAATCGATGAACCGGAAAATCTCGTCCTCGACCTTCTCGGGCGGGACGTAGATGTGGGAATCGTCCTGGGAGAACGTCCGGACTCGCGTCAGCCCGGCGGTCACGCCGGAGCGCTCGTAGCGGTGGAGCCGCCCGAAGTCCGCGTACCGGACGGGGAGGTCACGGTACGACCAGTGCTTCGACCGGAAGAGCAGGTGGTGCCCCGGACAGTTCATCGGCTTGACGCCGAACTCCCGCTCGTCGATCTCCGTGAAGTACATGTTCTCCCGGTAGTTCTCGTAGTGCCCCGAGATCTTGTAGAGCTCCGCGTCATAGATCTGCGGGGTGACGACCTCCTCGTAGCCGCGCAGCCGGTACTCCTCGCGCAGGTAGGCGAGGAGCGCGTTGTAGAGGGCGGCGCCCCGCGGGTGGAAGAAGGGGGACGCCGGGGCGAGCGGATGGAAGGAGAAGAGGTCGAGCTCCTTGCCGAGCCTGCGGTGATCGCGCGCCTTCGCCTCTTCGAGGCGGTCGAGATAGTCCTCCAGCTCCTTCTGGGTCAGGAAGGAGGCGCCGTAGAGGCGCTGGAGCATCGGGTTCTTCTCGTCCCCCTTCCAGTAGGCGCCGGCGGCGTGAGTCAGCTTGAAGACCCCGAGACGCCCCGTCGAGGCGACGTGCGGTCCGCGGCAGAGGTCGATGAAGTCCCCCTGGCGGTAACAGGAGACCGTCTCCTCGGGCGGCAGCCCGCGCGCGATCTCCACCTTCAAAGGATCGTTCTGTCCTTCGAAGATCGAGACGGCCCGCTCGAGCGGCATCTCGAGACGCTCGACCGGCAGGTCCTCCGCGATGATCTTCCGCATCTCCGCCTCGATCGCCTCGAGGTCTTCCGGCGTGAACGGTCGCGCCGGCAGAAAGTCGTAGTAGTAACCGTTCTCGATCGGCGGGCCGATACCGATCTGAACATCGGGAAAGAGTCGCTTGACGGCCTGGGCGGTCAGGTGCGCCGTCGAGTGCCGGTAGATCGGCACGGCGTCGGGAGACTTCGCCGTGATGATCTCGAGGGACGCGTCGGCTTCCAGAGGCGTGACGAGGTCCACGACGCGGCCGTCGAGCTTGCCCGCCCACGCGTCGCGAGCGAGGCGGGGACCGATGAGGGCCGCCACCTCGCGGACGGTCGTGCCGCGCGGAACGACTTTCGTCGAACCGTCGGGGAGGCGAACCGTGACCGTTTTGGCCTGCGCTTCCATGCCGTCCTGTTTCCGTCCTAAAAACGGAAAACGCGGGTCGCCCCGCGTTCTGTGATCGTGGTAGGCGCTAACGGGATCGAACCGTTGACCTCTACCGTGTGAAGGTAGCGCTCTCCCAGCTGAGCTAAGCGCCTGCGCTCGAACAATCGATTGGTAGGCTCGAGCGGATTTGAACCGCTGACCCCTACCGTGTCAAGGTAGTGCTCTCCCCCTGAGCTACGAGCCTGTTCGAACTGTCCCGGGATCTCTCGATCCCGAGGGGCTGCTGGCCGGAAGCCCGCGGGGGCGTTTGCTGGCGTGGCGGACCAAGGGTCCCCACTCCATCCATCCCGGCCTTCGTCCCTGGTTGAAAAAGAGCAATGACCGCCGGAGAAGATTCCCGAACGGAACGCGGAATTTACCATAGCCGGAGACTCTGCGCCGCGTAGAGCTCCGACCGGTACTTCAGAGCAAAGGGCGCCTCGCCGTGGAGGGTTCGAACGAGGTCCCGGACCTCGCGCTCGAAGGCGGCCCGGCTCGGCTCGTCCAGGACGTTGCGCACGTAAGAAAAAGAGCGCGTCAGGCCGACCAGGGCCTCCGCGTCCATCATCACCGCGTGGAGGAAGACCTGCCGCTCCGCCGGGGAAAAGCGTCCGGCCGCGGCGATGATCGCCGCCCAATCGCGGTCGCGGTACTCGCAGCAGTAGTCCGGGTTGTAACGGGACACGAGCGCCTCCAGCTCTGCCGCCACCGAACCTCGCTCCCGGTCCCGATCGTTCCAGAAGATCGCCAAGCCGCCGCCGGGGACGAGCACGCGCGCGAGCTCCGGAAGGCCGCGCGCGGGGTCCACCCAGTGAAACGCCTGGGCACAAACGATCAGGTCCGCGGAGGCGGTGGGCCGGCCCGTCTCTTCCGCGGTGCCCCCGACGAATCGCACGCGATTCCCGAACGCCGAGGCCCTCTCGAGCCCGCGCGATCGCATCGTCTCGCTCGGCTCGATCGCGGTGACGCGGTATCCCCGCTCGGCGAGCGGAAAAGTCGCCCGGCCCGTTCCGGCGCCGACGTCGAGAACTTCCGCGCCGGGCCGCAACGCGAAGCGGCGATCGATCCAGTCCCAGAGCGCGGCGGGATACTCCGGCCGCAAGGCGTCGTAGTCGCCAGCGCAGGCCTCGAATTGGCCGGTCATTCCGCGAGGGGCGCGATCGCTCGTTCCGGGATCCTCCGATTCTAGTTGCCCTGCTACACTCCCGGCACCTTCGATGTCCTCGACCATCCGCGCTTCTCTGGGCAGCATCGCTCGGCGCTGGAGGAGCGTCGTGGAAGCGCGGGCCGAAACGGAAGCCGCCCGCCGTTTCTGGGACGAGGGGGGACGTGTCGAGCCGGAGGACCATTACTGGGGCGCGCAGCCGCTCGTGCGCCGCGCGATCAACCGGAGAGTTACGGGCGACCCGAATTGCTGGCCCATGGAGTGGTTCGCGGCGCGCTACGCCCGCGAGCCCCTCGAGCGCGGCCTCTCGGTCGGCTGTGGCAGCGGCCTGCTCGAAAGGGACGCGCTCGGCAAGAGGATCTGCGCCTCCGTCGAGGGCATCGACTTCTCCCAGGAATCCATCGAGCAGGCGCGGCAGGAAGCGGAAGAAGCGGGTCTCGGAGCGGCGCTGCGGTACCGGGTGGAGGACGTCAACGCGCTGAAGCTCCCGGCCGCGCGATACGACGTCGTCTTCTTCCACGGCTCGCTGCACCACGTCCGCTCCGTCGAGCGCGTCCTCGAGGAAGTGCGCCGCGCGCTCAAGCCGGGCGGCTTCCTCTACCTCGACGAGTACATGGGCCCCTCGCGCTCGGAGTGGACCGACGAGGGATGGGCCTTCGCCCGGAGCGCCTTCGACGCGCTGCCCGACGAGCTGAAGAACCGGCGCAAGCTCATGATTCCTCTGCCCCTCGACGATCCCCTCGAGTCCGTCCGCTCGAGCGCGATCGCTCCCGAGACGCGGCGTTTGTTCCGGCTCGTCGAAGACCGGCCGTACGGCGGCAACATCCTCTGGTTCGTATTTCCCTGCCTCGACATGCGCCGCATGCGGGAGGACGAGACGGGCGTCCTCTCGCGGCTGATCGCGCTGGAAGACCATCTGCTCGAGGGCGGGTGGGCCGACTCGTATTTCCGGCTGATGGTGGCGCGGAAGGAGTGAGTCCGCGCTGATACGGTGACGGCTCCCTGATGAAGCTCGTCGTCCAGATCCCGGCCTTCAACGAAGAGGCGATCCTGGGCCGCGCGATCGCCGCCCTGCCCCGGCGCATTCCCGGCTTCTCGGGGGTCGAGATCCTGGTCGTGGACGACGGGTCGGCCGACGCGACCGCTCAGGTGGCGCGGCAGGCCGGTGCCGACCGGGTGCTGCGCTTCGCCGCGCACCGAGGCCTCGCGGCGGCCTTCTCGGCGGGCCTGGAGGAGGCCCTCGCGATGGGCGCGGACGTCATCGTGAACTTCGACGCGGACCTCCAATACGACCCCGCGGACCTTCCCGCGCTCGTCGCGCCGATACTCGCCGGGCGGGCGGACCTCGTTCTGGGAGACCGGGGGCCGGGCACGCTGGAGCACTTCTCCCCGGGCAAGCGTCTCCTCCAGCGGCTCGGGAGCTGGGCCGTGAGGCAGGCGTCGGGGCTGCGGGTGCGCGACGCGACGTCCGGTTTCCGCGCCCTGACCCGCGAGGCGGCGCGGCGCGTCAACGTCTTCTCACGCATGACGTACACGCTGGAGACGCTCATCCAGGCCGGTTCGAAGGACCTGCGCGTCGTCTCGGTGCCGGTGCGCGCGCGGCCGCCCGCGCGGCGCTCGCGCCTCTTCACGTCCGTGACCCGTTACGTCCTCGTCCAGGGCGCCAACCTGCTCCGGATCACCGCCCTGTACAAGCCGTTGAAGATCTTCTCGGCCGCGGCGGCGCTCTTCCTGCTCGCGGGAACCGCGCTCGGGATCCGTTACCTCTACTTCTACGTCACGGGAAACAACCCGGCCGGCCACGTGCAGTCGCTCATCCTCGGGGCGGTATTGATCGTGGTCGGAGTGCAGACGTTTTTGATCGCGCTCCTCGCCGACCTCGTCGCGATCAACCGGACGCTGCTGGAGGAGTTGAAGCTGAAAGGGAGCAGCGCACCGCCGTCAGCCCTCAGCGCTCAGCCTGAGGAGCCGGAGACGGTCATTTCCGACCGCTGAAGGTCCTTCCGCTCGCGGCGCGGGAGGCCGGGCGCACGCGGCGCAGCCGAGCGACTGAAGCCGACGGCTAAGCCCAGTCCCCGGCTTTTCGCGACATGATCGGAGCGCCTTCGAGCAGCGTGAGGATCGCTCCGGTGTTCTCCGCCACGGCGAACAGGATCCTCGATTCGGACCGGGCGAATCCCTTTCGGATGACGACGTCGAACTGCTGAAGCAGCGGATCGAAATAGCCGCCGAGGTTCGCGAAGACGATCGGCTTACCGTGGATGCCGAGCTGCTTCCAGGTCAGCATCTCGATGATTTCCTGGAGCGTCCCGAAGCCCCCGGGAAAGGCGACGAAGGCGTCCGAGAGCTCGAACATGAGCATTTCGCGCTCGTGCATCGTCTCGACGACCCGCAGGTTCGTGAGACCCCGATGCGCCTGCTCCCGCCCCTCGAGCGCTTTTGGGATCACGCCGGTGACCTTTCCTCCGTTCGCGAGCACCTCGTCGGCCAGGGCCCCCATCAGACCCAAAGAGGATCCGCCGTACACGAGCCCGACGCCCCGCTGGGCGATCTCGCGCCCGAAGGTCCGGACCTCCGTCTCGAAGGCTTCGTCGCGCATGGTGGAAGAGGAGCCGCAGTAGACGCAGACGTTCTTCAGGTCCATGGCCCCGAATACTACCTTCGGCGGTTCAGCGCCGGGCGTCCGCGAAGCGGCTCCCGGGTGTGTCCAGGGCAACGCCCTGCGCGCAGAGCGGGCACTCCGATTCCGACCACGCTGGGAGCGCGAGGGAAAGCAGCGAACGGCGCGGCACCGCGAACGCGTCCTCCGGGACGCCGCGATCCAGGATCGCACCGACCGCGACGACGCGCGCGCCGGCCGCTCCGGCCGCCTCCGCGGTCTCCCGGGTGGACTTGCCGGTCGTCAGGACGTCTTCGACCACGACGGCCCGCGCGCCCGGCTCGAAAGCGAAACCACGGCGGAAGACGAAGACGCCGTCCCGGCGCTCGGCGAAGAGGGCCGGCGTGCCGAGGCCGCGAGCGGTTTCATGGCCGATCACGATGCCCCCGAGGGCGGGCGAGACGACGACCTCCGGAGCGAACTCGCGCAGCCGGTCCGCGAGCGCGCGTCCCGCCCGCTCGGCCCGGTGGGGATGCATCAGCAGCCGGGCGCATTGCAGGTATTGGTCGGAGTGAAGGCCGGAGGAGAGTCGGAAGTGTCCCTTCAGGAGGGACTTCGTTTCGGTGAGGTCGTCGAGCGTGATCACAGAGACAAGCTATCAGTTGCTCGCGGCGCGAGGAGTCTCCTCCTCGGAGGAGCCTCGCGCCGCGGGAGCGTGAGCGAGCGACGGAGCAGACGAGCGGCGCCCGCATCCGGGCGCAGCCGGAGGCGGTGCCGCAGCCAGCTCCGGAGCGAGCGGAAGCGATGTTTACGCGTCGTGCTCGCGCGAGATCTTGTGGTGCTCGATCTTCTTGTACAGGTTCGATCGCGGCGTCTGGATCACCTCGGCCGTGCGGCTGATGTTCCAGCCGTTCTCCCGCAGCTTGGCGACCAGGAACTCCCGCTCGGCGAACTCCTTGAACTCCGAGAGCGTCGCCATCTGCAGCCCGCGGTTCGAGATCTCCGCGGGAGAGACCCGCGCCTCGGGAGGCAGGTCCTTGGCCTCGATCGGATCCACGTCCGCCATGATGAGTACGCGTTCGACGAGGTTCTTCAGCTCCCGGACGTTGCCGGGCCACGCGCGCGCCTTGAGCAGCGACATCGCGCTCGCGGCGAAGCGCCGCGGCTTGCGGTGGTCCCGCTCGGAGAAACGGCGTGTGAAGTGCTCGACGAGCTCGGGGATGTCCTCCGTGCGCTCCCGCAGGGGAGGCGTGCGGATGGGCACGACGTTCAAGCGGAAGTAGAGGTCTTCCCGGAACTTTCCTTCGCGGATCGACTCGGTCAGGTCGCGGTTCGTCGCCGCGAGGACCCGCACGTTGACCTGGCGGACCCGCGCCGCGCCGACCGGCTCGACTTCGCCGGCTTCCAGCACCCGGAGCACCTTCGCCTGGGCACGCGCGGACATGTCTCCGACCTCGTCGAGAAAAATGGTGCCCCCGTCCGCTTCGACGAACTTTCCCGTCTGCCGGCGCACGGCGCCCGTGAAGGAGCCCTTCTCGTGGCCGAAGAGCTCCGACTCGATGAGCTCTTCCGGGATCGCGGCGCAGTTGACCTGGATGAAGGTGCCCCCCGCGACCCGCGAGCCCCGGTGGACCTCCCGCGCGACGAGCTCCTTGCCGGTGCCGCTCTCCCCCATGATGAGTACCGTCGCGCCCGTCGGCGCCGCGCGCAAAATCTCCTCCCGCAGCTTTCCCATCGGAGCGCTGCGCCCCACGAGGACCGAATCCTCCTCGAGCGCCTGGCGCAGTCTCTCGTTCTCGGCGCGCAGCACGTTGCCCGAGAGCGCGTTCTTCAGGGAAACCAGGATCCGCTCGCGCTGGGGCGGCTTCTCGAGGAAGTCCACGGCGCCGCGGCGTGTCGAGTCCACCGCCGTCGCGATGTCGCCGTGGCCGGAGATCATGAGGACCGGGGGGCTCCCCTCCCGCTTGACGATGGCGTCGAGCACTTCGAGACCGTCCATTCCGGGCATCTTGATGTCCAGGAGGACGGCGTCGACGGGGTTGGCCTCGAGATCCGCCAGCGCCGTCTTGCCGTCCGGCGAAGTCGCCACTTCATAGCCCTCGTACTCGAGGATCATCCGCAGGGCATCGCGGATGCCCGCGTCATCGTCGACCACGAGGACTTTTTGCGCCATCGACCCTCCCCCGCGCCTGGAGCGCGTAAGTCTAGAACGCGGAGGCCGTTGACCGATGTTCCCCCTCGCCTCAAAAACGAAGCCCGCCGGTGAGGGCGGGCTTTGTCCATTGAATCGAAGCGACTGCGCTATTCGATCTTCACCAGAACGAAGCGGGAGAGCCGGCCCCGCGGGCTGTAGACGTACAGGCGGAGGTACTCGCCCTTCTTCGCGTCGGCCACGAGGCGTCCGAACTCCTCGGTGGACCTCACCGGGCGACCGTTGACCTGGGTGATCACGTCGCCCTCCTGAATGCCGGCCTCGCCGGCGGGCGAGACTTCCTTGACGTCCATCACGACGATCCCCTGGATCCCCGGCTCGATGCGATAGGTCTGGCGCAGCTGCTGCGTCAGCTCGTACACCGAGATGCCGATCTTGCCGCGCGAACCGTTTCCGGCTCCCGCCTCGCGGGTCTCTTCGGGGTCCTGGCCCTCCGCGCCGCGCTCCGCGAGGCTGGCCGCCAGGGTCATTTCCTTGCCGTCCCGCATGATCGTCAGCCGGACGTTGCTCTTGGGAGCCTTGCCCGAGACATAGCCGATCAGGTCGCGGGTGTCTTTCACGGGCACGTTGTCGACGGAGACGATGGTGTCGCCGGGACGCACCCCGGCCTTGTCCGCGGGCTCCCCTTCGACGACGGACTCGACGAAGGCGCCTTCCATGTTCTTCAGGTTGAAAGCGGCCACCGTGTCCTGGTCCACGTTGCGGATGTTGATCCCGAGATACCCGCGCACGACCTTCCCCTTGTCCCGGAGCTGCGGAAGGATCGTCTTGAGCGTGTTGACCGGAACGGCGAAACCGATGTTCTGCGCCGGCCGGAACATCGCGGTGTTGATGCCCACGACCTCGCCGTTCACGTTGATGAGCGGTCCGCCCGAGTTGCCGAAGTTGATCGCGGCGTCCGTTTGAATGAAGTTCTCGAAGGAGCGCGTGCCGGGATCTGCCGTGAGACCCGAACGGTCCTTGGCGGAGACGACGCCGACGGTGACGGTCTTGTCGAACGTGAGGGGGTCGCCGATGGCCATGACCCAGTCTCCGACCCGCAACCGGTCGGAGTCGCCGAGGGCGAGGGGCGTGAACCGGTTGCGGCCCTCCACCTTGAGGAGCGCGAGATCGGTCGCCTGGTCCTGTCCGACGACCTTGGCGTCCACCTGCTCCCGGTTGGAGAGGCGGACCCGGACCCGGTCGGCCTGCTCGATCACATGAAAGTTCGTGACGATGTATCCGTCCTCGGAGATCACGAACCCGGTGCCTCCCTGCGTCTCCCGGTGCTCCTCCTCTTCGCGCGGCTGCCCGCGGCGCTGCTGCGGCTGCGGCTGCGGCCCGAAGAAGAACTCGAAGGGATTCTCCTCACCACCGCCGAAGGGATTCATGAAACGGCGGCGGGCCCCCTTGACGATGTTGGTCGACGTGATGGAGACGACTGAGGGCATGGTCTCGTCCGCGATGTCGGCGAACGACGGAAGCAGAACGGAACCGGCGCGGGTGCGCGCGGGAGCTTCCCGCTGCGCTTCGGAACGCGGGGTCAGGTCGACGGACCCGGCGACGACCATTCCGAAGATGACCGCTGCCGCGATCAGGACGGAAAAGGAAAGGGCGCGCTTCGTGGACTTCTGCATCGAGGCTGTTCTCCTCAGGTTGGTTCTGAAACTGTCAAGTTCGTTTCGGAGGCTTCAAATCCCCCCGCCACCGGACGGGCGGCCGGAAAACGCAACATTCTTGCCCTCAATGGCATTCCTGCGCCGGCGGGGGCCGATCCCCAGGCGGCCGTGCTCGACGAGGATGCACCGGTCCATGGCCACGGGGATGCCCGCCGCCTCGAGCTTCCGCGCCGCGTCGGGGTCTTCGATCCCGTACTGCATCCAGAAGAATCCGACGCCGCGGGCGATCGCCTCCTCGGCCACCGGCGCCACGTACTCGGAGCGGCGGAAGACGTCCACGATGTCGATCCGGTCAGCGGTGGGGATATCGCCGAGGGAGCGGTAGCACGTCTCCCCGAGGATCTCGCGGTGACCTGGATTGACGGGGATGACCCGGTAGCCGTTCTCCATGAGGTAGCGCGCGATGGAGTGCGAGGGCCGGGCGGGGTTGGGCGAGCAGCCCACGACCGCCACGGTCTGGGCGGTCTCGAGGGCTTCCCGGATGAGCGCGGGCTCGTTCAACGCGTGGGCTCCGGCTCCTCGGATCGCGGACGCATGTTGTAGAAAAACGTCACGGTGACTCCTTCGCGCGTCGACCCCAGATCGTTGGGCAGGGGACGAAACGGCGAGGACTTCAGTATCGCCTGCAACGCCGCGAAATCGAAGGGCGGCACCCCGGATCCCCGGATGATGGTGGCCCCTTCCACGCGCCCGTCCGCCAGGATGAAGAACCGTATGGTCAGTTTCCCCTTCCAACCCAGTCGCGCCAGGCTGGGTATCTCCCAGTGGAGCTTGATCCGGCGGACCATCTCGGCCGCGTAGGGACCCCAGTCGTACCAGGTCGTATCGAAGGAGAGAGGGCCGGAGTCCACGAACCCCCCGTCGGGATTGGGGAACCCGGCACCCTGATCTCCGCCGGAGCCCGCCCCCTCCGCCGCCTCGCGGATCGCCCGATCGAGATCCGCCAGGCGCCGCGAGCCCCCCTCCCCGCCCCGGCGCTCGGTGAGCAGCCGCGAGTCGGACGTCTTCTCCTCGAGGAAGGGACGCTCCGAGCCACCGGAGGTTTCGCCGCCTCCCTCACCTTCGAGAGGAGCCGGGCGGGTCTGGCGGGCGGCGGACTCTCCGGGCTTCAGGCCGGCGACTCCGGGCGCCTCGGCCACGTACGGACGGTCCGACTTCGGCTGCGCGGGGTCGCCGCCTCCCGCCCGCCGGTCGAGGTCGGAAAGCGCCGAGGGACGAGGGTTCTCCCGGCGAGGACCGGGCGCTTCGACGAATTCGACGGGGATCTTGGTCTGCAGCTCCTCGGGGGAGACGAAGGCAGGGGTCGAGTCCCTTCCCGGGTCCGGCACGGGCCGGCGCGCGGGCGCCACGACGAGCACGAAGAAGAGGAGGATGTGCAGACCGAGCGAGAAGAGGATCGCCCTTTCGGGCGGAAAGCTCTTCTCTCCTCGGTCCTCCCAGCTGAACACGACTTGGCCGTCCCTTCTCGGGGGGTTCCCCGACCGCTAACAGATTCTGCGGTCTCGCGATTCTCCCAAAGGGGGGCGACAAGCTCGGAGGAGGCCCAAAGCCGGCTCGCTTGGAAGCTGGCGTGAACACGCCGTCCCCGCCCGCGGCGCGGGGGCGGCGTACTCGCGACGGCAGAAGGACTTCCGGCGGGTTCGGGAGCGGCGGCCGGTTGCGCGTGTGCGGGTCCTTCTGATAAGTAAACGAAGCGTCTGTGCATGGGATGGCGGGCAGCGGCCCGCTTTTTTGTTCTTGGCGAATGCTCATGAGGCTGAGCGAGACGACGAACGAAGAGATCCGGGCGATCGCGACGGAGCAGGGGTGCCGACTTCTGGCGGTGGAATCCGCGGGGGCCGGGCGCTACTCCGTGCTGCGCCTCGTCCTTGAGCGGCCCGACGGAGAGAGCGTGAGCCTGGAGGAGTGCGAGGCGGTCTCGCGCGCGGTCTCGGCTCTCCTGGACGCCAACGAGGAGATCGCTCACCGGTACACCCTCGAGGTCTCCTCCGCCGGGCTCGACAGGAAGCTCTACACGCTCGACGACGCGGAGCGCTTCGTCGGCCGCCGCGTGCGCGTACAGACGACGACGCCCGTGACGCCGGAGGAGAGCGAGGCCGCGGCGCGCTCGACGGCGCTGCCCGCGCGGAACCTGCGCGGCGAGCTGCGCTCCGTGGACGGCGACGTCCTGACGATCGTTGATGAGGAGAATCGCAAAATCTATAATGTCCGTTTCGGCGATATTCGATCGGCCCGGTTGGAGTTTCCGTGGCCGGAGCGCGGAAGGTAGGAGAACGATTTTTTCATGATCATTGACCCGGCGGTGATCCGGCAGGTCTCGCGCGAGAAGGACATCGACGCGGAAAAGATGTTCGGCGCGCTCGAGGAAGCCATGTCCTCGGCCGCCCGCAAGTACTACCGCGACAAAGCGATGGTGACGCTGATCGACCGCAAGAGCGGCGAGATGACGGTCTATTCGCCGCGCACGGTCGTCGCCGAGCTCGACACGGAATCCGAGGAGCCTCCGCCGCAGGTCCTGCTCGACGAAGCCCGCGAGCTCGTCGAGAAGCAGGGCACGCGGGGCGAGCTCCGTGTCCTGCGGCCCGGCGGCGAAGGCGAAGCAGCGCAGGAAGTCTCGGACGTCCAGCTCGGCGACGAGGTGCGCATCTACCGTGAAGCCGTCGGTCTGGGACGCATCGCGGCGCAGACCGCCAAGCAGGTGCTCTACCAGAAGGTGCGGGAAGCCGAGCGCGACAACATCTACAACGAGTTCTTCCCGAAGGTCGGGGAGCTCATGAGCGGCACCGTGAAGCGTTTCGAGCGCGGCGACATGATCGTTGACCTGGGCCGAACGGAGGCGATCATCCCGCGCGACCAGCAGTCGCGCGCCGAGCGCTACGGCCAGGGGGAGCGGATCCGCTCGATCCTCTACGACGTCCACAAGAATCCGAAGGGACCGCAGCTGGTCCTCTCGCGGACCGACCCGCGGCTGCTCATCCGGCTCTTCGAGATGGAGGTCCCGGAGATCTACGACGGCACGGTCGTGATCAAGGGGGCCGTCCGCCAGCCGGGCGAGCGCGCGAAGGTCGCGGTCCGCTCGCGCGAGCGCGACGTGGACCCGGTCGGAGCCTGCGTCGGCATGCGCGGGAGCCGGGTCCAGTCGATCATGCGCGAGCTCCACGGGGAGAAGATCGACGTCATCCTGTATTCGGAGGACCTCATCACGTTCGCGCAGAACGCGCTCGCCCCGGCCAAGATCACCCGCGTCTCCCCGATCCATCACGAGGACGGCACGATGAGCCTCGACTGCGTCGTCGAAGACGACCAGCTCTCCCTCGCGATCGGCAAGAAGGGCCAGAACGTCCGCCTCGCCTCCGCTCTGATCGGCATGAAGATCGAGATCAAGGGGGAGACGGAGGTGAAGGGCGAGGTGGCCGAGGCCTTGTCCCGCATGCTCCTCGCTTCGCGGCGCAAGCAGACCCCCGTAGCCGAAGTTCCCGGACTCGGCGACGAGGTGGCCGGCCGGCTTTCGGCCGCCGGCATCGCAACGCTCGGAGACCTCCTCGAGAAGAGCACGGAGGAGCTCGCGGCCGTGCCCGGCCTGGAAGAATTCTCGCCCGAGGAGATGCTCGAGGTGGGGCGCTCCTACCAGGACTCGCCGGAAGAGGAAGAGACCGAAGAAGAATCCGAAGAGTTCGAGGCCGAGGCGCCCGGCTCGGAGGCCGAAGAATCGATCGTGAGGGAGTAAGCCGCAGGTATGGGAAAGATCCGGGTCGAAGAGCTCGCCGCCCAGATGGGCATCGGAAGCAAGGAAGTCCTCTTTCTTCTGCAGTCTATCGGCGTGGACGTGAAATCGCCGCAGGCCGCCCTCGATGAGGCGACCGTGACGGCGATCCTGCAGGGCAAAACCCACGCGCCCAAGCAGCTGATCGTGCGCGACCCGGAAGCCCGGGCGTTGCGCCCCCAGAAGAGCGCGCTGTCGCGCATAAAGATCGTCGAAAAAGTGCCGGTCCGCTCGAGTGAGGAGCCCGCGGCCGAGCCGGCGCCGCGCCCGGCGGCGGAATCGCGAAAGACCGTGACGGAGCCGGCGCGCACCGCGGTGGTGGCCGCCGAGCCCGAGGCCGAGCCACTCAAGCCGGCGCCTCCGCCGCCCCCGCGCAAGATCGTCCTCCCGCCGCGTCCCGTGGCTCCCCCGCCGCGCACCGCGCCGCCGCCCCGTCCCGGCGCAGGAATGAGCGCCGGGCGGCCGGCCCCCCGGCCCGGCGGTCCCGCTCCGGGAGCGCCGCGGCCCGGGCCTTCGGTCTACCGCCCGACCCCGGGAGGACCCGGGGACCGTTCGCCGGGACCCCGGCCGGCCGGACCCGGAGGACGTCCCGGCGGACCCATGGGAAGACCGGGAGGCCCGATGGGGCGTCCCGGGCCGCCCCTCGGTCGGCCCGGAGCGCCTCCGGTCGGACGCGCCACCGCCACCGCGGCGCCCGAGCGGTCCGGGATCAAGCGGAAGAAGGACGAAAAGGAAGACAGCAAGAAACCGGTCAAGAAGGGGGGCGCGAAGCCCAAGATCACCGTCGCCGACGAGGTGGACCTGCGCGAGTTCGTGGGGACCTACAAGGAAGACACCTACTCGGACATCCACCTCCCTCTGATCGAGAAAACCGACGAGACCGCCGAAGAGACGCCGGAGGCGCCGCGGCCGATCTCCAAGTCCGCCCTGCGGCGCGCGGCGAAAGAGACCCGCACCCACGACTCGGGCAAGCTGCTCGAGTTCCGCAAGCCGCTCCCGACCGGTCCGGTTTTTCTCTCCGAAGGCGTCACGGTCAAGGAGCTCTCCGAGAAGCTCGGCGTCCTCGCCAAGGACATCGTCCGCCTCCTGATGCAGCGCGGGGTCATGGCGACGGTCAATCAGACCCTCGACGCGAACACGGCGATCCAGATCGCGAAGGAGGTCGGCGTCGAGGCGGCCGTCGTCTCCTTCGAGGACGAGATGGAGCTCTCCCGCGCCGCCGAGGCCGGCGAGACGGCCTCCGCCCCAGCGACGGAGGGAGCGCGGGGGACCCGGGCGCCGGTCGTCACCGTCATGGGGCACGTCGACCACGGCAAGACCTCGCTGCTCGACGCGATCCGTGAGACGAACGTCGCGGCCGGCGAAGCGGGGGGCATTACGCAGCACATCGGGGCCTACCGCGTCGAAGCCAGGGGCCGCCCGATCGTCTTCCTCGACACGCCCGGCCACGAGGCGTTCACCTCGATGCGCGCGCGCGGAGCCAGGGCCACCGACATCGTGGTCCTCGTCGTCGCGGCGGACGACGGCGTCATGCCGCAGACGATCGAGGCGATCGACCACGCGCGCGCCGCCAAGGTTCCGATCGTCGTCGCGATCAACAAGATCGACAAGAACAACGCCAACCCCGACCGGGTCAAGAAGGAGCTCGCCGATCGCGGCGTCCTGCTCGAGTCCTGGGGGGGCGACGTGCCGTCCGCGGAGATCTCCGCGGTCAAGAAGCTGGGGATCGACCACCTCCTCGAGCTCATCCAGCTCGTCGCCGAGATGCAGGAACTGTCGGCGCCGATCGAAGGGCACGCGCGCGGCGTCGTCCTCGAGGCGCGCCGGGAAGCCGGCCGCGGGAACATCGCGACGGTGCTCGTGCAGTCCGGCACGCTGCGCATCGGCGACGTCTTTTTCGCGGGCGCGGTCTTCGGCCGCGTCCGTTCGATGCAGAACGACCGCGCGGAGAAAGTGGCGGAAGCCCCGCCGGCAACTCCCGTCGAGGTGACGGGCTTCGAGGACCTGCCCCAGGCGGGCGATCCGTTCCAGGTCGTCGAAGACGAGGCGAAGGCGCGCTCCGTCGCGTCCTTCCGCCAGCTGCGCGACCGCGAAAAGGCGATGGCCAACGCCGGGAAGCTTTCCCTCGACCAGCTCTTCAACAAGATCCAGGAAGGGCGGATCAAGGAGCTCCCGCTGATCCTCAAAGCCGACGTCGCGGGGTCCGCCGAGGTGTTGTCCCAGGCCCTCCAGAACCTCTCCAACGAAAAAGTGAAGGTGTCCCTCCTCCACTCGGGCGTCGGCGCGGTGAACATCAACGACGTCCTCCTCGCTTCGGCCTCCGGCGCCATCATCATTGGCTTCAACGTCCGTCCGGAGAAGAAAGCCGAGGTCGAGGCGGAAAAGACCGGCGTCGAGCTGCGCCTCCACACCGTCATCTACAACGTGACCGACGAGATCAAGGCGGCCATGGAAGGGCTGCTCGACCCGACGTTCAAGGAAGTCGCCAAGGGGAAGGCCGAGGTGCGCAACACCTTCAAGGTCCCCCGGGTCGGCGTCGTGGCCGGCTGCTACGTGACGGAAGGCACCATCGCCCGCAACACGAGCCTGCGTCTCGTCCGGGACAACCGCGTCATCTACGAAGGCAAGGTCGGGTCGCTGCGGCGGTTCAAGGACGACGTGTCCGAGGTCAAACAAGGCTTCGAGTGCGGCATCGGGCTGGACAAGTACCAGGACATCAAGGTCGGCGACGTCATCGAGGCCTACCAGGTGGAGAAGGTTTAGGGTCATCCGTGCGTTTGTGCATTCCGCGCCGAACCGGTTCCCGCGCCGGGCGGGGAATGCGGAATGCAGAAATGCACGGTTGACCCCTCAAATCTTGGTCCTCGCCTACGCGGTCTACGACCTGCACCTGCCCGGCTGCCGGAGCCTGAAAGAAAAACGGATGATCGTGAAAAGCCTCAAGGCGCGGGTGCGCAACCAGTTCGAGGTGTCGGCCGCGGAGGTCGCCGACCAGGACCTTCTGCAGCGCGCCCAGCTCGGCGTCGCCGCCGTCGGTCCCGACCAGGAGCCGCTCGACGCGCTCCTCCAGAACATTCTGACCTTCGTCGAGAGCCACCTCGACGGACAGATCCTGGACTACCGCAACGAGTTCATTCACGTCTGACCTCATGAAGAAGGAATCCCGCCGCAGCCAGCGCGTCGCCGACGTCGTGCGCAGCGTGCTCTCCAACCTCCTGTTGATCGAAGCCCACGATCCGGAGCTGAAGAAGGTCACCATCACGGAGGTCGAGATGCCGCCCGACCTGAAGCTGGCGCGCGTCTTTTTCTCCGTCCTCGGCGGCGAGGAGGAACGGGAGCGCGCCGCGGTGAGCCTCGCGCGGGCCTCGGGCTATCTCAGAGGAGAGGTCGGTCGCCGCTCCGGATTGCGGTACGCGCCAGAGCTCGTCTTCGTGCCGGACCGGTCGCTCGAGCGGGGCGCCCGGGTCGAGGAGATCCTGGCCAGGGTGCTTCCCCCCAAAGACGAAGAGCCGTGAGCCAGGCGCCCATCCAGCGCGGCTATCTGTTCCTGATCGACAAGCCCACGGGTGTGACCTCCCACGACGTCGTGGAGAGAGTCCGTCGGGCGACGGACCTGCCGCGGATCGGACACAGCGGGACGCTCGACCCGATGGCCACGGGCCTTCTCCTCCTGTGCGCCGGAGGCGCTGCGCGCCTCCAGAGCTTCTTCACGCGCATGGACAAGTCGTACGAGGGGACGATACGCCTCGGTCAGGCCACCACGACCTTCGACCGCGAAGGGGAAACGACCGGGCCGGTCCGGCCGACGGGGAGCGTCACGCCGGAATCGATCGAGGAGGCCGCCGCGTCGTTCCGCGGCGAGTTCCTCCAGTCGCCTCCTCCCTTCTCCGCCAAGAAAGTCGGAGGCCGCAAGTTCTACGAGATGGCCCGCCGCGGGGAGACCGTGCCGGCGATGCCCAAGAAGGTCCGCGTCTCCTCCCTGGAGTTCGGCCCGCTCCGCGACGGTGTCCTGCCTTTCACGGTCTCCTGCTCGTCGGGCACTTACATCCGGTCGATCGCCGCGGACCTGGGCGAGCGGCTCGGGTGCGGGGCGCACCTGGAGACCCTCCGCCGGACCCGGATCGGAGAGTTCGCCATCGCCGACGCCCTGCCGCTCGAGGCTTTCGAGAAGATGACACCGGAGCAGCGGCTCGAGCCGCCCCACGCCATTCCCCTCGGGAGCGTGCGTTTCCCCTTCGAG